>JAMCQY010000197.1 GCA_023381945.1 Deltaproteobacteria bacterium | reverse complement strand
GCCAATCGGCGGGCAACTTTTCAAGCCATTTAAGTGAGAAATCCAAACTTTTATTTCCTGCCGCTACAATGTCAGGACAAACAGCGAGATAAGGAATTCCAATTTGGTAGGCTTTATCCAATCTTCTTTGAAATTCATCAGCCGGGAAAGGTCTTTTATTGACCCATGCGGCGAAAGCTCCATTGTCAAATCCCCAGGGTTCGCCAGGATAGGGTTTTGGAGTTTTTGTTGTTACCATTCTTCCCCAACCGAGCCGCTTTATATCTCTAAGAAAATCGGTTTTACGGGTATCCCCCACCAGGATAATCATAATTTAGGAAATGAGGGCCGCATAAGTCAGCCGCTTATGAGCAACAGCGTTCACATGCTAATTTATTTTTTAGATCTTCCCAATGAACGTCGAGAGGACCAAGCCACCAACAATTATTAAAATCCCCTATTCCTCTTTCGGCCCATTCCCCCAAAACAGGCAAAGGGAGTCCATCTTCTATAAGCTGAGCTATCCATATTTCCTTCGAAAATCCTTCTTCGAAGAAGAAATAAAATCCTGGTTTTGTCGGTTTTTCCTTAGTCCATTCCATTGTTGTCATAATGGATTTCCTTTGTTTAGGGAGTTAAGTATAATTCCCCTTTTTTTGGGAATTATTTTAACTCCCGAATCGGATTGACATACGGAACAACATCGCCGCGTTTCTCTTTCCCCAGGGTGCCCAGCCGCTCTTGAATCCAGGCGTACCATCCGCGGTGCGAAGTTCTTAACGGGCAAAAACCTGTCATAGCGGCGATTTTTCGATATTCAAAAAGCTCTCCACTGGCCCAGGCTCGGGGAAGGTAAAGCCACCAGGGTTCACACAGGATGCTGATTTTATCGGCCCAGCAAAGCAGCGATGGTTCCTTGGCTGCGTTCCGGGCGTAGTGTCTCGAATGATAAAGACAGAGATCGTGTGCTTCCAAACCGAAAAGCCGCAGGGCGATTTTTGCCGCAAATTCAGGGTGACGCTCCCCTTCCTCATCATCCATATTTGCTTTGCCCCAATATCCCCAATCATGGATCACGATGCAGATTAATTCCTGCCAGGTTGGCAACTTGCCATAGAGCCAGACCCAAGCGATCCAGACGGTTAAGGGGTGCAGGATGAATTGATGAACCCCGAAAAGTAAGCTTTTTGTTCCTGTTTTCATTAAGTTTTCACCTTTAGGGAGTTAAGTTATAATTCCCCCTTTTTTTCACCTCTTCATATTCAAAGACTGGTGAAGATGGGTTAATCAAATAGCCGATTAACTTCATCCACTGCTGCTGCATTTCCAATAGAGTTTTCAGAAGAGCGACATATTCAGGATTAGCCGGAATAATTTTCATAGGGTCATTCACTTCCATTTTCTTCTCCATAATTCTCCCATTCCAGCACCTGGCCGCTGCTCAAGGTCAGCGGCCGTAGGATGTTGTCCAGGATTTCGCGGGCTGCCTGGTCGATCACCGCATTTATCACCCGCAGGCTCTCCGGCCCCAATCCCAGGCCCGCGGCCAGCCGGGGCGCTAAAACCTGCCGAAACCCCACCAGCCCCTGCTTATAGGCCATGGCCCGGGGGGACAACATGGCCTCGATCTCCACCAGTTTGACATATTCCCCCCGGCGCACCTCGTTTTCGAACTCGACCCGGTCCGCCCGGGCCCGGGTCAGCCGCTCGGCCTCGGCGTCCTTGCCGCCGCCCTTCCCCTTGCCCCCGCTTTTGCCGTCGCTCCTTTCCCGCCATAGGGTGATTTGCACCAGATCAAAGCCGCCCTCGGGCAATCCCGGCATGCCCGCCTTTTTCCAGCGGTACGCCGTGGCCAGATCGACCTGGAAATGTCCGGCCACCTCTTTTATCGTCTTAACGATGGTGGCCTCTGCAAAATCACCCTTTTGCATGCTTGCAGCCTATCTTTGCAAAATTCGCAAACCCGAAAAAAACTTCATAAGTACCGAAACGCGGCGCTTTCAGACCCTCGGTAAACTCGGGGCCGGGAAGGACCCGCCGCCCGGGGGCGAGGCGGCTGGATGGTCCGGCCCCTGGGCCCCGTCATTCCTGCGCTCCTTCGAGCTGATCCAATTGGTACTCCGCCTGCATCTGCGCACCGGTTTGCCAATAGTCCAGGCCCACCAAGACAGCGGCGGCCAGCAACACGAGTAAACCCAGACAAATCCCAACGGGATGGGATCGAGCAGGGAGAGGCCGCAGAAGTATTGCCAGGAGAGGCGGTCCCGGAGCCCGGCCTCCAGGGCGGGGTCGGAAAGCTTAAACCAGCGGCGCAGCAGCAGCCCCCGGAAGAGCACCAGGGGCGGCTGGCTGGGGCGGCCCCGGCCGGAGGGATAGAGTTGGACCAGCCGGGCCTCCACCGCGGGCCAGGGAATGGCGGCACTCAGGCGGCAGAGGGGATGCTCCGCCAGCCGGTCAGCCGCCTCCAGGTCGGCGAAACTGCGCTGGGGGATTTTAGGGGCGGGCAGCATTTTTTTAGATTTTTTTCATTTTTTTTGCATTTTTCTCTTGACAATTGTTGTACTCTGTACTATATTATAATCAACAAAACGACAGGAGGAACGGACAATGAAAACTACCACCGTAAAACAGATCAGGGAATCCCATAACATCCAATGTTTTCTCACAGATGCGAATCTGACTGGCGTTGATGATGGGGCTCGCAACGTGTTAGCGCTCCTGGAGGCTGGCACCAAATTGAGCCCGGTCGCCCAACGGGAATTTTGCCGGGCATGGGATTATGCATTTGCCCTTTTCGGTGTCCTGTATGTCGGCAGCCCGCGCAATCAGGCCATCTACTATGTTCATCTGATGGCCGAGGCCGCTGGAGCCGGAGTCAAAACCGTTGACCGCGAACAGGCCGACGCACTCTATGAGGATTAACCGATGAAACTCCGCCTCACCAATAAAATTGACTGGTCCCATGAGTTTGAGGTCAGGAACGAGACCGAATTTTTCTCTCGCCTCAATGTCGCGTTTCTCGATTTTCAGCAGAATTGCCGTAGAAGAGGACGCGGCCCGGTGATCCATGTGTTTGTGGAGAGCTGGGGCAAATGCGGTACCAGAGGCTGGGTAGACATTGGAGTACATGGAGAGGTCATTTTGCTCAATCCCCTCACCCGGGAATGCAAAAAACCCTTGTGGGACCATATCTGCCAGCAGCATGATAAATCCGATGATTTTGCCCAACAACTCGGGGGGCTCTTCCAAAACGTCCTGGAGGAGATTTTGCCCCCGGCGGAGGAAACGAGAATACTGAGTGTAGTTCCCCAGCCGGAGCCCGAAGATGACCCCTGCTGACCTCAAAGCCGCTCGCCTCCGCCTGGGTTTCCGGTCCCGACGGGCCTTGGCGGAGGCCATGGGCGTCACCAAATGGACCGTGGACTCATGGGAAATGGGGAGAAGACCTATCCCGGAAATAGCAGTCAGGTTTCTTAACTGTCTCTCCCAAAACCCCCCGACTCACCCGCACCTCTCAAATTCCCGGCAGCCCCGGCAGAGGTCATCGGGATAGGGGCAGGTCGCCGGCGAAATTCGGGGCGCGACAGTGGCCGTTAAGGCCTGATGGTTTTCCTCATAAATCGTCATTTTTTGGGCTTCCTTCCCCACTTTGGCCGCCGAGTCGGGCGGCCCGGGCAACACGCTCATCCCACTTGGAACCTTTTTGCCTTGCGCGGCAAAATGGTCCGGATAGGCCGCAGGAATATTTTTTGGAATATTTTGCACCCGTTTTGGTAATTTCGGCGCCAATCCCAAGGCCCGGCGCACCGCCGGGGTCATCCCCGACATCAGTCCGGTCCCCCGTAAGCTCCAGAGAAATGCAGGTGGCATTCTCCCGTATCGCAGGTGCAGGCTATTTCCGGCGCCGCCGCGGTCGCCGGCAGATGCAATTCTCCGGGAATCGCCGATTGTCCGGTTAGCTCGATGATGATGGCGTCCTTGAACTGCTCGGAGATCACCACCGGCCCGGGGACCTGGCCGGGCGGGAATTTAATCTCCAGCCCCAAGCCGCCGCCGGGAACCATTTTGAAAACCACCTCAGGCCGTTGCGCCATCACAACCCCTCCATTTTCTCCATCCCCGGATAACGGCCCTCCCGCAGCTCCCCCAGCCGGATGACCTTGGAACGGGCTATTTCCACCTGGCCGAAGAGATAGAACTCAATGCGCCGCTTTAGCCTCTCCGCCGCCTCCGGCCCCTCCAGGCCGGGAGGCACCGGAATATCCAGGATGGCCCGGTAAAAGACGGTATTCATTTCACCCCCCCGAAAATCTTCCGCTCATAGTCCTGGTGGGCCTGGACCGCGGCCTCGGCCACCTCCACATAACCAGACATATTCGCCAGACAGCGCAAGACCTTGCCCTTCACAGTGCGCGGCGTCGCCTGCAGCTCTGCCAGCGTCCAGGGCTCCATCCTGGGCGGGTCAAGGAGCGGGGTGTTGAGCACCCCCTGCTCTCCCAGGGGCGGCACCGCCGCTTTGATCTGCGGGCTGCAGCCAATAACGCCCCAGACGACGATCCAGGTCAGAATCGTCACCAGCAGCCTCAGACTGGCGGATTTCCTCCTGTTCATTGGTCACCTTCCTTATGGCCGCACTCCGGGCCGTCATGAATTTTTTTAGACTGGCGATATTTTCGTTGGTGATCTGCTGGCCGAGAATCAGCGTGGCGTTCTGATCTTTCAGAAAACCAATGGTGGTCTGCATGTGGTGGTAATTCCAGACGAGATAGCCGAGCGCCAGGAGCACCGCGGCGGCGGCGCCCAATTTGAGATAAGTCAAGATACCCATGCGACCTCCTATTCCGGTGATGGCGGCCGGGCCGCCGGCGGCTTCCAGCCCGGCGGGATTCCCGCAGGCCGGCCGCTCCCCGCAAACCGGTTAATCCCGTAACCGATGCCGCAGCCGACTCCGCCGCCGCCGATGAGCAGCCCGATCAACTGGACTGCACTGCCATCGAGCCCCTTTTTCAACGTCCAGACATGGTGGTAAAACGCCCACAGTCCCAGGACGCCGGCGGGGATGGCCAGGGCCGCCATGATCAAGGTGATGCAGGTGCCGATCACCGTGGGCGAATTGACCTTGTCGTTGCTGCCGCTGAGAAACTCTTGCAGGAACCCCATCAGCCTGTCCCTCCGGAGGCGGGACGGTTGAACAGGGCCGCCACCATGCCCCCGAAGCCCTGGCCCACAAAGACATAGGTCAGGGCCTGATTGCCCCCGGCCATCTCTTTTTGCAGGACGAAGCCGTAATAGACATACATGGCGATGGCCACCAGGAAGCCCAGGAAGCAGCAAAAACAGGCAATCCCGAAGGCGATATTGGTGCGGACCGTAGAGCCGGCAATCCAGTCGCTGAGCGCCATCAGGCCACCCCCAGGGCGTCCTTGGCCCGCTCCCAAAAGGCCACCCGGTCAGCCCAGCCGTTGTAGCCGCCATTAATGCGGCGGGTGATGGTGCGGAAGTCGCCGGCGTCGGCATAACGGTTCAGGTTGCGGGAGTTCCAGTACCAGGCGGCGATATAACCGGCGGCCTCCGGGGTCTCGGCGATCTCCGGATTGTCCACCAGGTCGAGATCGAGGTCCTGCGCGGCCTGGGTATAATTGGACCGGCCGGTGATTTGGATGTAGCCCCGGCCCTTAAACCGGGGGCCGTCGCCCGGTTCGGTGTTGCCCAGGTCCTCCCGGCCTTCGTAAGCCCGGCCGGAGGCATATTCCCGCATGGTCTTGAAGTGATCGGACTCGTGGGCGCACTGGGCAATGAAGGCCGCCTGCCGCTCCGGCGTGGTGATGTCGGCCCAGTCCATGGCCGGATTGAGGGCGTCGGCTACCTCCTGGGCCTTGTTATAATCCAGGCTGGGGACGATTTCCTGCAGGATCTCTGGAGTGATCATGTTGACCCCCTGGCGATGCAGTCTTTCACTGCCTGAATAAATTGCTCCTTGCCTACGTTCTCCCCCGGACAATCATGCTCGGTTTCACCGTTCTCTTTGTGGAACATCAGGCTCTCCGGGGCGAGGCCCAGGGCCATGGAGAGGATGGCCACCGCCACCACGGCATTCTGCTGCACCAGCAGGCCCCGGCCGGAATCGAATTCCTCCCGGCGGAAATCCCCCAGCATCTCCACCCCCAGGGAGCGGGAGTTCCAGGAATTGGCATGCACTCCCGGAGTAGTGAGCGGGGTGAAGACCCAAATCCGCCGGTCATCCACGAAGACATGCGGGCCGGCTGACCAGCCCAAATGATCCCGGTACCAGCCTACCCACTCCTCGATCTGCTCCTCATCGATGCCCTGCGGCCGCATCGCCAGGGAGGGCTCCTCGGTGTTATGCAGCACGATGAAAGCCGGTACCCAATCCTCCCAGGAGAGGGTCCGGACATATTCCAGGAATTCCTCCGGGGTAAAACTTCTGCCGACAATGCCTTTCCACTTGCTCATCTCTTCACCTTCCAGTCTTTCGGGTCATGGGTATGGCTGTAAAAAGCATCCCAATCCACTTTCTCAGCGATCTTCTCCAGCAGGCCTTCCCGGCAGTGGGCGTGATTGCCCTGCTGACTATCAATCTTTTCCTCGATGCGCTCCAGCCGCTTGATTAACTCAGTCAGGCCGTTGGGTTTCACCTCCTCCGCCGGCCCGCCGTCCCAGCCCCAGCGGAAGATCTTGAACCTGAAGCCGATGAGCAAAGCAATTACCGCCCCCGCTCCGCCCAAGACAATCCCGAAGGCTATCAGGGCCCAATAGAGACCCGGCACCTGCGCTGCCACGTCACCCATCCCCCTCACCCCCTCAGTTTAATAGGGCCGTCCCTGGCCGTGAGCCCGCCGTCCGTGACGAGGGTTATCCCGCCATAAAGCCGCCGCCGTCCCAGAGGCCCAAAACCAGGGACTTGGGGCTGTCTAGATCAATGGTGCTGCGGTATGTCTGCAACCCAGTCTTGGAAAGGGTCAGGGTATGCGGTGTGTGCATGGTGCGCAGCAGTTTGCCCTGGGTCACCAGATCGTCCTCAGGGGCTTGATCAAGGGCCCAGACGCCGTTGAGGGATGGGTCAGGCGTCAAGACCCGGGCCAGCAGAGCCCCGGCATCAACCACGCCGTCAACCCCGGTAGCGCCACTGAAAACCGTTTGCCCCGCCGCATCTTTGACCATCGCCAATACCCCACTTATAGGGTTGTTGGCTAAATCGGTGATCTTGAGCCGCACCGTGTATTTGAAAGTCAGGCTGCCCCCCAGGCTTAGGCCAAATCCCAAAAAGATCCAGGGCCGGTTATCCGCCTGATTGTGGCTCTTGAAGACCCCGTCGATGATGGTATGGGTCAGATCGGTGCGCCAGATGATGTCCCAGCCACCATAGACCACGGTGGGCTCAGTCACTGTGGTCCCAGACTCATGGCGCAAACCCAGACCCTCATCTGTGGTGATTAAGGGCCGGTCCAAATTTACTCCCGGATGGGCCCGAATGCCGCCGTAACGGCAGCGCTTGGGATTAACGGAGCCCACTAGATCATAGCCGTTGCCCTTAAAGCCGAAATCACAGTCCAGAATTTGCGAATTTGGCAGGGCATTGACGCCGGGAACCGTATGGGGCTGGTTCCAACTATAGTAGCCGCCCGGCCAGAACAGCCAACCGCCCTGGATCAGGCGCAGGCCATATAGTTTCGCCACCCCTTTGAAGGCGCAACCATCCAGCATGCTCGGGCCATAGGTCAGCACCGTGGGCATTCTGCCCATATAGGCGCTGAGGTTATCGCCGCTATTGGCGGGCGCTCCCCAGGTGTGAGTGCAGGATTCCCAGAAATGGATACCGCCGTAAATGATCAAACCGCCTTGACCGGCATGGGTGAAATAGGTGGTCTGATTCTGCCAGCCGGTATCCTTGCCGAAAAGCAGGTTGGCGTGACTGATCCAGGTCATGCCCTCTTTTTTGTAAGAGTCGAAAATCACTCTGGCTGGATTAATGGCCGGGGTGATCAGACCCCAACCATTGCCCAAGTCGATCTGATAGAGATCCCAGAAGGTGATGGGATCACCGGTGTCGCCGCCCCAGGCCAACAGGGTGGGCAGGCCCAGGGGGAACATGGCGGTTTGTAACGGTGCGGCGCTGCCGTTATCGCTAAAACTGTTAGTTTGTAAAACGCCGTCTCGGGGATTAACCAAGCAGGTCGCCAGGTGATCCGGGAAACTATCCGAAGTATTGCGCAGAATGATGTAGCCGGTCCGATAGCCCGGTACCAACCCTGGAACAGCGTCCCAGGAGAGGTTAATGATGCGCTCGGTGGCGGTGGTGGCCAGGGAAAAAGTGGGCGTCTGCGGCGAATAGGTCAAGCCCACGCCGCCATCGAAACGGGTGGCATAGAGCCGGTAGTAATAGGTGGTCTCGGGGGCCAAGTCGCCGCCCGCGGCCACGCCGCCGGTAAGGTTCTGCGGGACAGCCAGAGTGAGCAGGGCAAAGTTCTTGCTCATCTTAGACCGCCTCCATCGCGGTCAACTCGGCCTGCAAATAGCTAAGCCGGTCCTCCAGCTGCGGCTTGCCCAACACCACATTCACCGCCAGCTCCTCCAACTGGCTGTTGGGCTGAGGCAGGCCGTTAATCAGGGCCTGGATTGCCGCCACTTCCTGCCTTTTAGCTTCCAGCTTGGCGGTCCATTCCTCCGCGGTAAAAGTGGGGAAAGGCTGGTCGTCAGTCTGATAGATCAAACCCTCGGGACTACGGTAGTATTGATTCATGGCTTAGTCCTCTATTCCTGCCCCACCCAAACGACATCCCACACCGGCGCGGCCGGGACGATGGCGTCGTACATGCAGATGATGAGCAACTTCTTGCCCGGCACCGTGGCGTTGGGCAAAATGACGTTGATGGGCTTATAAACAGCGGTATCCAGGCTGATGCTCCGCGACGAGCCGTCGTCCACAATCTCGATAATCAGCTTTTGCCCATCGCCGGGCGTGCCCGTGGGGGCATTGATGGTTACGTCCTCCGCCAGGGCTGAAACTTTGAAAATGTCGGTGGTGTCGGCATTGGGCGTGATGCTGGCGGCACTGGTTATACTGGTAATCCGATTAGATTGGTAATCTACCCCTGGCACCGCCGCCCTGCATCTACCCGTAACCGTATCCCGTTTAACAATCTCATAAGCCATTGATTAATTCTCCCATCGCATCAATGTCCCATCTTCCCAGAAAAGCAGGGAATTATCAGCATCCCAAATCAAGCCGGTAATACGCACCACCGCCGCCAGCCGCCGCTTTCTGAGTAAGGTCAGGTTCATTGCTTGCTGCATGGCTATACCCCGTAATATCTCGGCACCAGCACCACGGTGCCGCCGTCACCGCCGGGCGCTCCCGAGAGCGTAACCACCCAACTCAGGCTATGGTCCACGAACTGCTCCACCAGTATCCCGGACGATAGGTCATCCAGGTTATAGGAGGCGTTTTTGGCCTTGGCCGCCGAAGTCCAGAGAACCCGCCCGCTGGCGTCCACCAGGGTCACCGTGGCCGTGACCACATTGGTGAAATCGGGCACCACAAGATGCAGGTGGGACACCGAGCCGTTATAGGCGATGGCCGCGGTTTTCCCGGTATCAGCCGCCCCGAAAACAAACTCGTGGGAGGTAATTTGGACCGTCTGGTTCTGGGCCTTCAGAGCGGCAATATCGGCCTGCATCGCCGCCAGATCAGCCTGACCGAGCTGCGGATACCAGACCCCGGCCAGCAGCAGGAATTCGGCCCCGGTATCGGTATAAAGACACCGGGAACGGTCCCGCAGGGGCACCCCGCGCGCATCCACCAGGGGTTTAATCTCGGTGCTGAGGCAGGTGACAAACTGCGGCAGGTCGAAAGCCTCCTGATAAATATACACCGTCATGGCCGTCTCCTTTCTAGGCTTTGATTTCGGTGATGGTGATGAAGCTGTAATACACCCCGCCTAATTTCCTGGCGCCGCTGGCCCCGTTAATGCCGAGGCCGCCGCCCACCGAGCTTCCCGCCCGGATTTTGAAGGTGGTGGCGCTGGTGGTGCCCGCCAGGACATAGAAGTCGATCATCAATTGCGTGGCTGCCTGGGCAATTTCGGTCCGGCCTACATTAGCCGCCAGGGCATCGGCAGCCGCATCCTGGAACAGCGCGATAATCGGATTATCCGCTCCGGAAGAAACCACGTTCAGCACGGCTTGAATGCGCAGGTAATGGCTGGCACTTTTCGGCGTGATGGCCAGGGTGAGATATTCATCGCCTTCGGTTTTCTGGGGGATGGTGTCGTCTAACGGTATCTGGGTATTGCCGCTGGCGTAGGCCCCGCTTTGCGTGTTGACCACCTGCACCACGGCCCCGCTGACATTGGCCGGATTGAGCAGGACCATGACCCCGGCCGCGCTGTCGTAGAGCAGCAGTACCAGTCCATCGGCCGGAATGTCGCCATTAAACGGGTCAGCCAGGGCCCCGTCAACATAGCGTTTAATATCCACCGCCCCCTGCGCGTTGATATTCAGGGTACAGGCCCCGGTATTGGCCACGTCGGCCTTGAAGCGGTAGATCACCCCGTTTTTATAGGCGTTGATGGCCGGGGACAGGGTGATGGCGTAAGCGTCGGTACCCACGGCTGAGGCGATGATGCTCTGGTCGATGGGTGCCAGATAATCCCAGGCGTCGTCGGCATTATTGCGCTTGAGGATATGGCCGGAAGTGGTGTCGGCGATCAATTGATTGGCAAAGGTGGCCGACAGGGAGCCCACCGCCCCGGCCTGCATGGACGCCTGGGCCTGCAGGGCCGCATCTATCCGGGCCAGGACTTCAGCGCCGCTGCCGTCATCAATACTCAGTTTATGTTGGGACATGAGCCCTCCTAATAGGCTTTTTCCAGGTGGTGAATTTCGCGGGCCACACCGGCGCCGCCGTTTTTGACCAGGCCGGCGAATCCCGCCGCTGTTTTGCTGGTGAAGATGAACTGATCGCCCTCTACACCATCATAAATGGTGATCTGCGGGTCCGGGATGACCTGGAAAGGCCGGGAATAAGTAATACTGCCACCGGCAGCGGGAAAATCAGCCTTTCCTGATTCAACCCGGTCCGGCATATCCACGGTCCATTTGAAGGCCTCCACCATCGGCGAAATTTGCCCGGAAGTGGTGGCCAGCATCAGCCGGAAGTTAAATTTTTGGCCGTAATACTGTCCCGGATAGAAATCCTGCCAGTCTCCGAAAGTGCCGGTTCCCGGATCGATGGCTACCTGGATCTTGCAGGAGGTAACCCCGGCCAGTTGTCCGGCCACATCCGGAATTGCCGAAAACAGGGGATAGGCGGAGATCAGGTCAAATAAATCATGGGCCAGGGAAATATAGGAGGCACTAAGGGTACAGGGCTGCGCCTCACCCAGATCGACGATCCGGGCTGCGTCGATTTCGTAATAGCCCAGCGTGGCCAGGACGCCATAAAGGGCGATATCCGCCACTGCCGAAACCACGGGGATTGCGCTGAACAGGCCTTGGCCGGACAATTCCAAAAATCCGAGATCGGTTACTCGGGTAGAAGTCTTGGTCCCCGGCCAGTTGTCGGCATATTCATCATGGGTGACCAAAACAT
>JAMCQY010000391.1 GCA_023381945.1 Deltaproteobacteria bacterium | reverse complement strand
TATCTACGGCAGTCCTCTTCCGTAGCAAACCTTTGTTCGAATTCAAGGATGGTTCGGGGATAATCTTCAACTGTCATCAACCCCTTTACTACATATAGTAGCAGGGAGAGTCAACCGGATACCCCTATTAATTATTTGACGGAAAATATGGCTGATTCCCTAAAAAAAATCGCCGTAGACCTGATCGTCTTCGACCTGGACGGCACCCTGGCGGATTCGCTGCCGGATTTGACCACTGCCGCCAATTACGCCTGCCGGAAGCTGGGGCTGCCGGAGCGCTCCCCCCAGGATGTTGCTGGAATGATCGGCGGCGGCGAACGCAGGTTCATGGAACGTCTGGCCGGGCCGGATCACCAGGAGCTGGTGGACGATTGCCTGGCCATCTATCTGGATTATTATACCGCCCATGCCGCCGATCTGACCCGCCTCTATCCCGGGGTGCCAGAAACCCTGGAGAAGTTGACCGGCAAAAAACTGGCGGTCCTGTCCAACAAGCTGCAGCGTCTGACGGAGCGGGTCTTGGAGGCCCTGGGGATCGCCCGTTTTTTCAATGCCAGCCGTGGTGGGGGCTCGGGACTGGCCTTGAAACCGTCACCGGAACCTTTAATAGCTCTGATCCGGGAGCTTAAAGCGCAGCCGGACCGAGCTATGATGGTGGGCGATAAGCCGGCGGATATCAGCGCCGGCCGGGGCGCCGGGACCCGGGTAGCGGTGGTGACCTACGGTTACGGTGACCTGGAATCGCTAACGGCCGCGGCGCCGGACTTCTTCCTGAGCCGTTTTGACCAATTAGCGGATATCATTGATTGATTTTAGCCAGGAACCATAAAGGTTTTCCGGCGATATTCCGCCAGCGATTTTGTTTGACAGACCCGCCTAGTATTAATATATTTTCAGGTGTCATGGCGGTGTAGCTCAGTCGGTTAGAGCATGCGGCTCATATCCGCAGTGTCCGGGGTTCGAATCCCTGCACCGCCACCATAAAAAATTTTTTTGACCCTATTTTTAGGGGAGGATGGGTGATGAAAAAGGTTTTGGCATTGGCAAGCGTGGGGGCGTTTGTGCTGAGCCTCGCGGGGGCATCTCTGGCCCAGGAAAAAGCTCCGGCTCCGGCTCCGACCACTCCGCCGGCCGCGGCTCCGGCGCAGCCCAAGATGGAAACCCCGGCGCCGGCTCCGACGGAAGAGGCCGCTCCCAAGAAGACCAAAAAGAAGTCTGCCAAGAAGAAAAACAGCAAAAAGAGCAAAAAGGCTAAAAAGGGCACTGAACAGAAACCCGCCGAATAGCCGAGCCTGACAGAATACCGGAATTCGCCCCTCGCAAAGAGGGCGAATTCCGGTAGATTTACACGAATTTGAGGATTGCCATGAAAAAGATCGTCACCTTGGCCGCGGCGGGGATGTTCCTCCTGAGCCTGCAGAGCGTCTGGGCCCAGAAGGAAGTGGCGCCGCCGGCCGTACCTCCGATGTTGGAGGGACAAAAGCCTCTGGCCTCCCCTGAAACGAAGGAACCCGCAGCTCCGGCGAAGGCCGGAGAAGAGAAAGCCAAACCCGCCAAGAGCAAAGCTAAGGGCAAAGCCAAGGCAAATCATCAGGCCAAGTCCAAAACCGCCCATGCCAAGAACGGCAAGAAAGCCCCAAAGGTAGCTAAGAAAAAGAGAGCCAGAGCCGTCAGCAAGACCAAGAAGCCGGCCGCTGAACCCACAGCCCCGGCTGCCACCGGCGGCCCGGATGAAGGCTAACCAGGGGCCTGAAAATCTCTCATTAAGGGAGGAAGCCCATGAAATTTAGAGGTAAGGCAGTTATTTTAGGATTGGTCCTGTGCTTCGCCCTGATTAACAATGGCTTGGCTGCAGAAAAAGGATTCCTGTGGGACGGCACCCAATGGAAAGACCTTGGCCAAGACCTGAAAGTGGCCTATATCAAGGGCGTGGGCAATATGGCGGATTTTGAAGTGGGTACCGGCGGCGCCAGCCGGTCTGCTTGCATTTCCAAGGGGTTTGTTGACGAACTCAAAACTAAGACCGTAGCCCAGGTAGTGCAAGAGGTAGATAATTACTACAAGCAAAATCCCAGCAAGATGACCACCCCGGTATTGGAAGTCATCCTGCGGAACAGCACCAAACTCTGCCCCCCTGAAGCGACAGCACCGGGGAAAAAGAAATAGGACAGGTAGTTGTCCCGTCCGGGATGTCTTGCACAGAGCAGCGGAGGATGAATGGCGGCCTGGCCGCTCCGGGCCCCCTTAAGGTTCCGCTGGAACACCGGCAACGGCTCCATTTCGCTAACCTTTGACAGGTTGACAATAGCAGGCGACGCCTTACCTTAGGCTTAGAGGCTGGGGGTCCCGGGATTGTCCTGGGAACCATCGGCAACGCGTCTAAAATTGCTCAACTCTGTTGGAGGTGTCAGCCGTGAAATTCAAAGGTAAAGTCGTCCTCTTCATTTTGATGGTGGTCTTGGCAATGGCAGGCGGCGCCATGGCCCAGGGGAAGGCGGCGCTGTGGGATGGCAGCCAGTGGACTCAGGTGCCATACGACGCGAAAGTGGGCTATGTGGCAGGGGTCGGCAACATGGCCGATTTCGATGTGGCGGCAGGGAAGGGGAAATATGGCGTCGCTTCCCGGGCCTTTTCCTCTGAGTTGAAGACCAAAACCGTTGGTCAGGTCGTCGGTGAAGTAGACAAGTATTATCAGGAGAATCCGAACAAGCTCAGCACCACGGTTCTGGAAGTGATCGCGATAAGGTGCGCCGCGGCGATTTGCCCACCCGAAATGAAGGCGGGAGCGAAAAGGCCATGAAAAAGACATTTATCCTAGTCATGTTGGCGGCGGTACTACTGGGTGGTTGTTCCGGGATGTCTTACACTGAGCAACGGACGTTGAGCGGCGGCGCCATCGGCGCCGGCAGCGGCGCCCTTATTGGTGCCGCGGCCGGCTCCGCGGCCACCGGCGCCGCCATCGGCGGCGGCGCGGGACTTCTGGGAGGGTATTTATATGATCGGTATCAGAAGTCTCAGGGCCGGCCCTAGCAGCTATCCTGAAAGAGTTTGAGGGTCTTGCTCTATTCACAGTCCACACCGCCTCGACTCTATCTTAAAAACTCCCTCTGCTTGGGGGGTCTCGGGGTATTTTACCCCTGGACCTCCTTTTTTTGGGTAGCCACCCCGTTCCCTTTTGCAGGGGAACATTGCGTTAACTTGCAGAAAAGGAGAAAATGCTGATGAAAAAAGTGATGATTCTGGTGATGGTATTAGCTTTGGCCTTGGGGGGATGTTCCGGAATGTCCAGCACGCAGCAGAGAGTGTTAAGCGGCGGCGCCATCGGGGCCAGCAGCGGCGCCCTCATCGGCTGGGCCGCGGGCTCGCCCGCGGCCGGTGCAGCTATCGGCGGCGGCGCCGGACTGCTTGGCGGTTTTCTGTACGACCAATACCAAAAATCCCGGGGACAATGATCCGGGGCTGATGGCTGGTTAATCAGCGGATAAATCTTTCGCAGGGACGGTACCCCCCGCCCCTGCGGGTCTTCCTGCTGAGACCGCGGCCGCGGCCGCCGTTTTCACGGGCGCTGGAAAAGGATTAGAGATGAGAAGAGTGGTTGGCCTGATTTTGCTGATGGCCCTGGGGCTGTGGGGCTGCGCCGAAACCAATTCAAGCGGGGTAGTGGACCGCGCCGCCCTGTGCGCCATGTGCGGCGCTTCGGTAAGCCCCGACTATTTCTATTATTCGGCCGACCGCTCCATGGGTCCGACGAACAGATAGCTTTCAGCTTGCAACGGTCTGCAAAGATCAGGCCGGGGAATTTGGAAATGCAAGGTAGGGCGCGGTCCTGACCCAAGCAGGCGAGGGCGCGCCTTTTAGATTTTCCTGCCTCCCCGCTTCAAATAAACCATCAAGATGGCCAGGGCCGCGGGCGTGACCCCGGAGATGCGGGCTGCCTGGCCCAGCGAGTGCGGCCGGACTTCCTGCAATTTTTCCCGCACCTCCATGGACAACCCCGGAACCCCGTCATAGTCGAAGTCCGGCGGGATGCGGCGCCCCTCGCCCTGGGAGAATTTTTTGGCGGAATCCTCCTGCCGCCGGATGTAGCCCTCGTATTTGTGCTTGATCTCCAACTGCTCCATCACCTCCGCCGACACTGGGGGCTCCTCTCCGGCCAGTTGGTAAAGGGTGGGCAGGTCCAATTGGGGCCGTTTGACCAGGTTTAGAAAGGGCGTGGGTTCCTTCAACGGCGCGCTGCCCCGGCTGGTGAGCGCCGCGTTGACTTCCGCTGAGGGATAAACCCGGCGGCCGGCCAGGCGAGCCTCTTCTTCCTGCAGGAGCCGCTGTTTTTCGTGCAAACGATCCAGGGCCTCCCGGCTTACCAAACCCAGTTCATGGCCCCACTCGGTCAGGCGCTGATCGGCATTATCTTCCCGGAGGAGCAGGCGGTATTCCGCCCGGGAGGTGAAAAGCCGGTAAGGCTCCCGGGTGCCCCGGGTCACCAGGTCATCCACCAGGACCGCCAGGTAGGCCTGCGAGCGGTGCGGCAGAAAGGGCCGTCGCCCCAAGACTTGACAGGCGGCGTTGATTCCGGCCCAGAGGCCCTGGCCGGCAGCCTCCTCGTAGCCCGAGGTGCCGTTGATCTGCCCGGCCAGAAAGAGCCCCTTGATCAGCTTGGTCTCCAGGGTGGGCTGCAGTTGCAAAGGGTCCACGTAATCATACTCGATGGCGTAGGCCGGCCGCATCACCTCGACTTCCTCCAAACCCGGGACGCTGCGGAACAGCTCCAACTGCAGTTCCACCGGCAGGCAATTGCCCAGGCCCTTGGCGTAGATTTCGGCCGTATGCAGACCCTCGGGCTCCAGGGTCACCTGATGGCTGGCCTTGTCCGGGAAAAGCATCACCTTGTCTTCCAGAGAGGGGCAATAGCGGGCGCTGATCCCCTGGATCGAGCCGTTGTACAAGGGCGACAGGTGAATATTATCTTTGATGAGTTTATGCGTGACTCGATTAGTGTGGGTGACAAAGCAAGAGACCTGCTCCCGGGGACCATTCGTGCTGCGCCAGGAGAAGGGGCGGGGCCGGGGATCGCCGTCTAACCGGCTCATGCCACTGAGATCGATGCTGCCGGCCCTAAGCCGCGGCGGCGTGCCGGTCTTCAGCCGTCCCATGCGGAAGCCCAGTTCCTTGAGGTGGGCCGCCAGGGAAGTCGAGGCAAACTCCCCGGCCCGGCCGGCCGGGATGCGGACCTCACCGATGTGGATCAGGCCATTCAAAAAGGTGCCGGTGGTGATCAACACGGTCCGGGCCCGGTAGGCCAATCCCAGGGTTTCCACCACCCCCTTTACCCGGCCATCCTCCACCAGGAGCCGTTCCACCATGGCCTCGCGCAGTTCAATGCGGCTCTCTTGCTCCAGGCGGGCCTTCATGGCCAGGCGGTAGGCCTGCTTGTCGCACTGTACCCGGGTGCCGCGGACCGCCGGCCCCTTGGAGAGGTTCAGGGTGCGGAACTGGATGCCAGTGAGGTCCGCCAATTCCCCCATGGCCCCGCCCAAAGCGTCAATCTCTTTGACCACGTGGCCCTTGGCCAGGCCCCCCACCGCCGGGTTGCAGGCCATTTGGGCCATGGTGTCGAGATTGAGATTGAAGAGGAGCACTTTAAGGCCCATGCGGGCCGCAGCCAGGGCGGCTTCGCAGCCGGCGTGGCCCGCCCCGATGATGATTAGATCATATTCTTTGGAATAAAAGGCCATGGTGGAGTTTTCGACCTTGAATTACAGCCGCGAGATGATTACTAAACCGTCATTCACTTCTGGTTGAGGAGGAGATTATGGTTCATCCTGTCCAAACAGCAGATCCGGAACATGAGGCACATCGCACCTATAAGACCCTGGAGCCGGAAGGCGAGGTGGCCGTGGTGCAACGCCCTGAAGGCAAAATAAAAATAGTCTTTTACACTTGCAGCGGCGAGACCAGAGACTGCCATTCCGAGATGGTCCTGGACCACCGCAACGCCTTCGATCTGGCCATGGAAATCCTACAGCACGCCTACCGCCTAGGCCAGGGAATTGATTGAACGGCAGGGGTTAGGGGTCAGGGATTAGAAAAAACTCCTTATATCTGACCTTGTTGTCACTAACGGTTATTTTACTACGTTAGGGGCGGTTTAAAAATCCGTCCCTTTTTTTCTATCACTGCCATATACAGACAGAAGCCAGTGCCACCGGGAAAGCGAATATTTTACTAACCCCTAATCCCTGGCCCCTAACCCCTGCCGTTACTTATCCATTTCCACTTCCCGCACCAGGTCAATAAATTCCGGAGATTCGCCGTAAACCTTCATGGCCTTCTGGTAATCGACCCAGGTCTGCCACAGGGCCACCCACTCGCGGTTGTGCCAGTAGTAAGGGCTCTCCTGGCCCGTCTCGGTGATCCGCAGAAAGTCCTCATACTCTTCCTGGCAAAAGGCGCACAGCCGATAAGGCCCGGAATAGCGTTTGTACATCTCGGTGGTGTCGAACTGGATGCCGCAGCGGGCGCAGCGGGCCATGCAGCGGGTGCACTGCACCACTTTGCGCACCGCTTCAGTCTTCTTGGCCTTGTCTACCCGCGCCTTTTTTTTCTGTTCGAGCTTGATGCGGTCTTCTATATCGATGACTTTGGTCATGTCTGGCCTCGTCGGAAGGACGGGAAATATTTAAAAATTTAACGGTTTTCTATAAAAATAACCAGATAAACGGAGCCGGTCAAGATAGGCGGTTCATCGGTTTTCAGTAATCAGTGAATCCGAAATAAAATATTTGTTTAGTCATCGTCACCCTTGATAGATTTTCACTGATCATTGATCATTGATCACCGTCGTCTTCTTCCGTCTCCCGCTCCAGGTCCAGGTTGAACAGCCGCCGCACCAGGTTCAGTTCCTGGTGGGGGCTCTTTTTCATGCTGTGGCCGCGCTTGAGGAAAACGATGGGATCGTGGAGCAGCTTTTGAGTGACGGAGCCCAGCAGCACCGAAAGATGCTGGCGCTGCTCCCCGTTGATCGGACCCAGATGGCTTAAGGTCTTGTTGAGCTCCGCGTCGCAGATGGCCGCGGCCTTCTCCTTGAGGGCGATAATGGTGGGATAGACCTCCAGGGTCTGCAGCCATTCCTGAAATTTCAGGGTTTCGGCGGTCACCAGGCGCTCGGCTCGGGCCGCCTCCTGCTGGCGGCGCTGCCAGCCCTGCTCCACCACTTCCTGCAGGTCGTCGATATTGTAGAGATAGACGTTGTCCAGTTCGTTGATGGCCGGGTCCAGGTCCCGGGGCACGGCGATGTCGATGAGGAACAAGGGACGCTGCTTGCGGCGGCGCATGGCGGCCCGCACCTGGTCCCGCTTGAGGAGATACCCTTGGGAGCCGGTGGAGCTGATGATGATATCGGCCCGCAGCAGTTGGGTCTCCAATTCCTCCAGGGAAACGGCCTCGCCCCGGAAGCGTTCGGCCAGGCGCAGGCCCCGTTCCAGGGTGCGGTTGGCCACGATCATGCCGCCCACCTTCTGGGCCTGGAGATGTTCCAGGGCCAGTTCGGCCATCTCGCCGGCGCCCACCAGCAGCACCATCATGCCGGCCAGTTCGCCGAAGATCTTCCGGGCCAGGCTGACGGCGGCGTAGCTGACGCTGACGGCGTGGTCGCCGATTCCCGTCTCGGTGCGCACCCGTTTGGCCACCGAAAAGGTCTTGTGCAGCAGCCGGTTCAGGATGGGGCCGGTGGCCTGCTGCTGGGTAGCCTGACGGTAAGCCTCTTTGATCTGCCCCAGAATCTGGGGCTCACCCAACACCATGGAGTCCAGGCTGGCCGCCACCCGGAAGACATGGTGCACTGCCTCGGTCCCATGATGCACGTAAAAGGAGGCCGCCAGGGTTTCGGGCGAGATCTCCGGGACCCCGGAGAGGAAGGTGCGCAGACGCGCCTCGGCCGGCTCCGAATCCTTCGCCACGCAAAGCAGCTCCACCCGGTTGCAGGTGCTGTAGAGAATGATCTCCGCCAGCTCCGGGAAGTCCTTAAGGCTCTGGTAGGCCTGGCGCAGGTCCGGGATGAGGGCGGCCAGTTTTTCCCGTAATTCTACGGAGGCGGTCTTATGGTTGACGCCGACTAGCAGGAGATTCATGGTTGAACGAACTTAGAGAAATTGTGGTAACCCGACATCCACAGGTTAGCGCCCACAAAGGTAATGAACAGCACCATAAAGCCCAGGATGGCCAGCCAGGCGGCGCGGCGCCCCCGCCAGCCCACCGCGAGCCGCTCATGCAGCAGCACTGCGTAGATCAGCCAGGCGAACAGGGTCAGGATTTCCTTGGGATCCCAAGACCAGATGCGTCCCAAGGCATGTTGAGCATACAGGGAACCGGTGATTATCCCAAGGGTGAGCAGCGGAAAACCGATGGTGAGGCACCAGTAATTCAGGGTGTCCAATTGTTTTAAGGACGGCAGCCGCCGGTAAAAAAAGCCGAAGCGCTTGGCCTTGAGCTGGCGCTCCTGGATCAGGTAAAAGATGCCGCCCAGGCAGTTCAGGGTAAGGGCAGCAAAGCCTCCCAGGGCCAGGAGGATATGGGCCGTCAGCCAGAAGCCTTGCAATAAGGGCGAAATGGCCCCAGGCTGACCTTCGGGTAATACAATGACGCCGTAAATCATCAAGGCGGCCAGAGGCCCCACCAGGGCCCCCAGGACCCGGATGGGAAAGCGCCAATTGAAGAGCAGAAAGGCGGCCACCAGGACCCAATCAAAGACCAGCAAGGCCCCGCCGAACACCGCTACGGGCAGATAGCCGTAAACCCAGGTGCGGCCTATGAGAGCCAGGGTATGGCAAGCGAAGCCGGCAGCCATGGTCCAGGCGCCCACGCGGGTTAGGGGTTCCCACTGAACCAGGAAATAGGCCAGCCATAAAGCGGTGGCGCCGAAATAGGCAAGCAAAGCAAGATAGAGCAGATATTCAGTCATAAGAGCTATTAAGATTTATAGGGTTATAGGCATTATATCACAAGGCTACGGCATCAGTGACCACCCGCTCCCGAGATTCTAATCCCCGACATGGACTTGAGGTTTTGCTGGAAATCGATGGGCTGCCAGTTGAAAACGGTTAGAATATTGGAAAAATCATCGGTCCACATGCGGGCGCCGTTTCCCGGCAGCGGCTGCCAGCGGTGATCGGCGGCCAAGGGCGCCAAAATTTGCGGCTGCCGGGCCATGACTACCCAGACCGAGCCCACTTTGAGATTCTCACGCTCTAACTCAGTTACGTCTAAATCATCCTGCACCAGGCAGGCCAGCCCGGCATCCTGAGCCAGGTTGGCCAACACCGGCTTCAGGTCCAGATAACGATTGCTGATATGAAAGGCCAGCACCCCCTCGTTCTCTAGTTTGGACAGGTAGAGGCCGAGGGCTTCCCGGGTGACAAGATGCAGAGGGATGGCATCAGAACTGAAGGCGTCGAGGATAAACAGATTGTATTGGGCTGGAGGGGCCGCCTGCAATGACAGACGGGCATCACCCAGAACCACCTTAACTTTTGCCGGGCAATATTCCAAATAAGTAAAATAACGCCGTTCCCGGGCCACCTGCTCCATCATCGGGTCGATCTCATAAAAAGTAAAATGCTGCCCCGGCTTGGCATAGGAAGCAATGGACCCGGTACCCAACCCGATAATACCCACTTCCCGCCAGGGATTGGCGCTGGCATACGCTGCAAAGATTTGTCCTAAGGGTCCGGCACGGTGAAAATAAAAGAGGGGTTCCAGACGCTGGCTTGGCTTCAGGTTTTGCCCCCCATGCACGGTGTTGCCGTGGACCAGGATGTGATAACGGCGGTCAGATTTTTCCGCCTCTTTAACCCGGATGACCCCGAAAAAATTACGCGCCTTAAAAATCACCTGCTCGTGATCGGGAGTAAACCATAAGCCGGCCAGCAGGACCATTGCCAAACCCAGGGCAAAGCGCCTGGGTCTCTTCCTAAAGCTGTAGCATATGACCCCCGCCGTGCACCCTATGATCACCAATGCCAACCGCGTCGGCGGTTGGAGAATCGCCCAGGAGACTCCGATCAGGAGCGACGCTAACCCTAGGGGCAGGGCCACATCCAGCCAACGGCGATGCCATTCCTGACGATACCAACCCGCGGCCGGAGATGACAGGTTCGGCCGCAACAGGCAGGCCAATACAAGGATCAGAGGATATTCGATCACTGAATTAAATAGTACCGGCGCCACCAGAGCATTGAAAATGCCCCCCAGGACTCCGCCAAGGGACATCCAAAGGTAAAATTCGGTAAGGTGCGCCGCCCCGGGTCTGTCTTTCATCAATTCACCGTGGCAGACCATGGCGATGCAGAAAAAAGCCAGCAGGTGGAGGAAGAAGACTTGCCACAAGCCGACTTCGAGGCCCACAAAAAACAGGATGACGACGGGAATCACCAAAAAAGGCTCGATGAGCACCATAATCTGGTGGGGGATTAGAGGCTTGCGGGCAAAGACCAGAACAAAGGTGAGCAGGTAAATAGCCAGGGGGATCACCCAGAGCAGGGGCACCGCGGCTATGTCGGTGGTTATATAGGTAGTCACCCCCAAAAGCAGACTGGATGGGACAAAAGCCAGGAGAATCCACCACAGGCGGCGGCCCCAATACAGTGGTTCGGTCACTGATATCGACTCGGGCTCGGTTCCTCCACCGGAGGTATCAGCAGCGGTGGTTCGCCACAACATCACGGCGCACAAAGATATCAGGGCCAAAAGGGTTACATAGCCCCCGGCCCAGGCCCAGGCCTGGTGTTTCAGACGCAGGTAAGGCTCCACCAGGGTGGGATAAGCCACCAAGGCCAGCATGCTTCCCAGATTAGAAGCGCCATAAAGAAAATAGGGATCGTGGGCGGCAGGATGGCCGGTGTGGCTGAACCATTTCTGCAGTAGAGGTGCGGTGGCAGAGATCACGAAAAAAGGGAGGCCCACCGAGACCAGGAGCAAGAACAGCAGCCAGGGGATGGGATTAGCAGTCAGGGGCGGGGTCCAGCCCTGGGAAATGCCGATGGGCAGGGTCAAGATGATTAGCAGCAACAAAGCCAAATGAAATGCCGCCTGCCGTCGCACTCCCAACCACTTGGTGGCGGCGTGGGCATACAGATAACCCGCCAGCAGGGCTGCCTGATAGAAAACCATGCAGGTGTTCCAAACCGCCGGAGTCCCCCCCAGCAATGGCAGAACCATCTTAGAGAACATGGGTTGAATGAGGAACAGCAGGTAAGCGCTGACAAACATGGCCAGGGCAAAGATAATCAGCAACTGGCTACCTCCCTTGCGGTCGGGCGACGGAGGATGGCAGACTGGAGCAAAACACCTGTCTTCGGGCTTTGAACTCCGGTCATTTCCCTCATTCCACCGGTTGTCGGCATTCTTTCATGCCCGTTCTCGTGCGGACAGGAGAAGGAAGAAAATCTCTGGTTTCCGGTCCCTGGTCCCCCGTTTTCATCCCCAAGACTCCTGAAAGGCCTCGCTGGTGACTTCTCCCAGGATTTGGGGGCTCAAGGCATCGCCCAGAACCTCATGGAGTACGGCCACTACCTTCGCCCGGTCGCCCAGGGCTACGGCCTCTAAGAGGGGGCTGTCCACCAGGCGGTGAAACAACGCGGCATTCTCCGGGTGCCCCCGGCGCTC
>JAMCQY010000042.1 GCA_023381945.1 Deltaproteobacteria bacterium | reverse complement strand
GCAGATGGTTGCCGATCTGCTGGTGAATCTCCCGGCGCCGTTTGGAGGGAATGTTAGAAAGCACCGCTTCCTGGACCCGGTCGTGGATAAACTGCAACAGGTTCTTGGTTTCCATCAACAGGCCCTGTCCGAGGGCGGGTTTCAAGGTTTCGAAAGTGTCAATCAAGCTCCTTCCCCGGATGGAGGCTAATTCGGTAGGCGAAAAGGTGTTGCCCATGCAGGCGCAGTATTCCAGCATGATCACCAGGTCCGGTGGCAGTTTTTGGATCTTGGAGCTGAACAGGGCCACTACCGTGGTCGGCATGCGTGACTGCCTAATCTTGTCCAGGTCCCAACGCCACTGGCGTTCACTATCCAGAAACAGCAGGTCTTCATTATGCAGGTAGGAAAGGCTCTCACTGACGAATAGCGGGTTGCCTTCACTCAGGGTATTGATAAAGTCTGCCAACGTCCTGGTTTGCGGCCGGGGAGAATCGAGAATATAAGAGACCATTTCGTGGCAATGCTGGGGCTTTAAGGGCTCGAGCCTGATTTCCTTTAAGGGCCAACCGCCCTCATGGGCGTTCTTGATGAGTTTGGAAAGCGGATGGCTCGAATCCACTTCATTGTGGCGATAGGCGCCCAGCAGAAAGAGGTAAGGGTGATCCTGGTAATTAGCGAAGATATTGGTCAAAAAGTCGAAAGAGGCGACGTCGCACCATTGCAAGTCGTCAATGAATAAGGTCAGCGGATTTTCTTCGCTGGCCAGGCAGGTCAGGAACCGGTCAAAGAGATCGTGAAAACGGTTAAGGGATTCCACCGGGGGGAGCTGTTTGACCCCGGGCTGGGGGCCGATGAGGATTTCCAGTTCCGGGATAACATCCGTCAGCACCTTGCCGTTCTTGCCTACGGCCTTCAAGATCTTGCTTTTCCAGAGGGCCACCCTTTCGTCACTTTCGGTCAGAAAGGTACGCATCAGGTTCTTGAGGGCCTGGATCAGAGAACTGTATGGAATATTCTTCTGATAAACGTCGAATTTTCCGGAGGTGAAATAACCCCGGTGTTTGACGATGGGCTTTTGCAATTCCTGGATCAGACGGGTCTTGCCAATGCCGGACAGTCCGGAAATGAATAATGAGCGAAACTCCCCTCGAGCCACCTGCTCATATTCTTCTAAGATAATCTCAGCTTCCTTGTCTCGGCCCACCATCTTGGAAATGAAGGTCACCCTATGAGTTAAAATGCTGCTTTCCAGCGGGAATTTTCGGATAGTACCGATAGCGGAAAATTCATCCCGGCAGCGGACCAAGTCAGCCAGCAGGCCGCTGCTGCTCTGGTAGCGCTTTTCCGGCGACTTGAGCATTAACTTGGCCACGATTTTGCTGAGGGCGACGGGGATGTTCGGATTCAATTCGTGGACCTTGAGGGCTTCCTTGGCCAGGTGCGCATGGATCAATTCCAGGGGATCGTCGGAGTAAAACGGCAGGCGGCCGGTGAGCATCTCATAAAAGACGATCCCGAGAGAATAAAGATCCGAAGAAAATACCACCCGGTGATTGATCCGACCGGTCTGTTCCGGCGAGGTATAAGCCAAGGTGTCCCGGACAAAAGAACGGTCGTAGATAAAATGACTGACGTCCCTGACATCGACCGCGCTGAAAAAATCTATCAGTCGGATGTCGAGGGAGGTGGTGTCTACCAGGATGTTATGCGGCTTGATGCCGCCATGAATAATTCCTGCTTCGTGGGTGCATTCCAGGGCCCGGGCCAGCCGGCAGGCAATAGTAAAAAAATCGTTCAAATTGATCCTGACATGCGCGGCCATCAGATTATCAAGGGGGACCCCGTCAAAATAGTCCTGAGTGATAAAGCAGACCCCATCTTTCTCACCGAACGACGCTGGCGTAATCACCAGGGGATCATTCAGGACCTTGAGGTGCTCGATCTTCTGTTTATACTGGGCTTTTTTGTAATCTGACAGGCCATCGGCCTTAAGAATCTTGAGAATCAGCAGCCGGTCTCTATTCTTCTTGTGATGGGCCTTATACACCGCGGCCTGGGGAGCCTCGGCAATCTTCTCCAGGATTTCATAGTTCGAGATGATCATGAAAGCCCCTGTTTTGCCGCCGAGGCGCAGAGAACGCAGAGGAAAAGATAAGAATTTACCCTTGGCGGCGAATCATTAATCCCCTAGCGTGATGGTGAATTCGCTGCCCTTGCCGTAGACGCTTTGGAAGGTGATTTGGCCATTGAGCAATTCGGCCAACTTGCGGCTGAGATGCAAACCCAAGCCAGTGCCTTCATGACGGCGGGCGTTGGAGGTGTCCACCTGGGTGAAGGCCTGGAAAAGCTTGTTCTGGTCTTCGGGTTTGATGCCGATGCCGCTGTCGATAACTCTGAATTCTGTCTGCCAATGGCCGTCATGGGTATTGCGCCGCAGTTCTATGCGGACTTCGCCTTTATCGGTGAACTTGATGGCGTTATACGTCAGGTTAAGCAGGATCTGGCTCAAGGAACGGCGGTCGGTCTTGATGCTGAAATCCTGGTCCGGCAGTTGAGAGATCAGCCTGAGGCCCTTGCTTTCGGCCATGGGAAGCAGGGTGGAAGCGACTTCCTGGATGATGCTTTGGCAGGAGATGGACTCCAACTTCAACTCAATCTTGCCGGATTCGATCTTGGCGAGATCGAGCAGATCATTGATGAGCAAGAGCAGGTGCTTGGCGCTGGTGGAGATATTTTGCAATTGTTTCTGCTGCTTTTCGCTGAGGGGGCCGGACACCTTCATCAACAGGGTGCCCGCAAAGCCGATAATCGAATTAAGCGGGGTGCGCAATTCGTGGCTCATGTTCGCCAGGAAGCGGTCCTTGGCCAGGTTGGCGTTTTCCATTTCCAGGCTCTTTTCTTGCAAGGTCTGCTCGAACCGTTTGCGCTCGGTCACGTCACGGGCGGCGGCGAACACACCCTGGAGTTTGCCGTCCCGGTCGGCAAAGGTGGTGGCATTATAGCTTACCACCGTCTCCTTGCCCTTTTTGCTACGCGCGGTCAATTCGTAGTTCGTGACATTGCCTTCCCGGAGCACCAGCCTGATGCCTTCTTCGGCACGGTCAGCGTCGGTGAAATAGTTCTTAAAAGGCGAACCGATCAGTTCCTCCCGGGTGCAACCGGTGAGGGCTTCCATCTGTTCATTAACGTCGGTAATGATGCCTAACGGATCAGTGGTCATCAGGGCGTCGATATTCGATTCGATCAGCGACCGGGCGTAAAACTGCTGGTCACGGAGCTGTTGTTCAAGTTCCTTCTGCTGGATAATATTACGGGCGCCGGCCAGGATGCCGAGCTGCTTGCCCGCCGCATCGGAGAACACGCCGGCGTTGAAGCTCACCGGTATCCGGCGGTTCTGGCGGGTGATCAACACCAGCTCGTAACCCAGCACCCGGCGTTGCTCCAGGGTTTGCCGCACACCGGCGCTGGCCCGGTTAGATTCAGTAAAATAGTCGGAAAACGCCGAGTTGATCAGATGCTTCCGGGAGTAGCCGGTCAGGCGGGTGGCTTCCTCGTTGACGTCGGTGATGACCCCGTCCGGGGCGATGGCGAACAGGGCGTCGGCGCTGGCTTCGATCAGGGAGCGGTTGTAAGCCTGCTGATCGACGAGCTGAGATTGCAGCCTGGCCTGCTCGCTGATGTCACGGGCGCTGGCGAAAATACCCTGGATCTGGCCGTCCGGGGCGCGGAAGATCGAAGCGTTGAAGGAGACAGTGGCCTTTTTGCCGGATCTGGTCTTGAGTACGAGATCGTAGTTGGTGACCACCCCTTCGGCAAAGGTGCTCTTGACGCCGGCATCCGCCCGCTGTGGATCGGTGAAGTATTGCCGGAAGGGGGAGCCGATAAGTTCATCACGGCTGTAACCCGTCATGCGGCACATCTGTTCATTCACGTCAGTAATGAAGCCTTCGGGGTCAACGGTAATCAAGCCGTCAACCGAGGATTCGATCAAGCCGCGTAGATAGGCCCGCTGCTCACGAAGCTGCTCTTCCAGGCGCACCCGGTCGGTGATGTCGCGGGCGCTGGCGAAAATGCCTCTGACGTTGCCCGTATAAGGGTCTTTAAATACCGAAGCGTTGAAGGACACCCGCAAGAGCCGCCGGGTGCGGCTGACCAGGGTGAGGGCATATTCTGTGACAATGCCCTTTTCGAAGGTCTCTTTGACTCCGGCCAGGGCCAGGTCAGCATCCGTAAAATAGTCTTTAAACGGGGTGCCGATTAACTCCGCCCTGGTATAACCGCTCATCTGGCACATCCGGTCATTAACGTCGCTGATGATGCCTTCGGGGTCTACGGTGATCAGGCCGTCAACCGAGGCCTCGATCAAACCACGGTTATAGGCCTGCGAATCCCGGAGCCTTAATTCGAGTTTTTTCTGTTCGGTGATGTCACGGGCGGCGGCGAACACACCCTGGAGTTTGCCATCCCAGTCGGCAAAGGTGGCGGCGTTATAGCTGACCACCGTCTCCCGCCCGTCCTTATTGCGGGCCGTAAGTTCGTAGTTGGTGACGTTGCCTTCCCGCAGCACCTGCTTGATGCCTTCTTCGGCGCGGTCAGGGTCGGTGAAGTAGTTCTTGAAGGGCGAGCCAATCAGCTCCTCCCGGGTGTAGCCGGTAAGGGCGGCCATCTGCTGGTTGACGTCGGTGATGATCCCCAGGGGATCGGTGGTCATCAGGGCGTCGATGTTCGATTCGATCAGCGAGCGGGTATAGAACTGCGACGCCTGCAACTGTGATTCCAGTTTCTTCTGATCGGTGATGTCACGGGCGCTGGCGAAAATGCCGCGCACCTTCGCGGCCGCGTCCTTGAAGACCGCGGCGTTGAAGGAGACCGGCACCTGGAGTCCGTCGGCCGCTTGCAGGGTCAAAACGTAGTTGGTGACCGAGCCTTCCTTCAGGGTTAACCGCACCCCTTCGACGGCTTGTTCCTGCTCCATAAAATAGATCGGAAAGGACGAGCCGATGAGCTGGCTGCGGGTACGGCCGACCATGCGGCACATAGTCTCGTTGACGTCCGTAATCCGCATCGACTCATCGACGGTGACCAGACCGTCCACGCTGGCTTCAATCAAACCACGGTTATAGGCCCGTTCCTCAGCCAACTGATCCTGGAGGTGAGCGGCCTCGGTAATGTCACGGGCGCTGGCGAAGATGCCGCGCACCGCCCCCGTTTCGTCTTTAAAGATAGCCGCATTAAACGAGACCAACTGCTCCGACCCGTCCTTGCCGTGCAGGGTCAACTGGTAGTTGGTGACCGCCCCTTTATCCAGGGTCAGGCGCACCCCGGCAGCGGCCCGCTTGCTATCGGTAAAATATTGCGGGAAGGGCGATCCGATGAGTTCCCTCCGGTTGTAACCGGACATGCGGCACATGGTTTCGTTGACGTCAGTAATGTTCAGTTTCGGGTCTACCGTGATCAGACCATCCAACGAGGCCTCGATGAGACCCCGGTTATAGGCCCGTTCTTCCGAGAGCTGGGTCTGCAGCCTGGCCTGCTCCGTGATATCACGGGCGCTGGCGAAGATTCCATGCACGTCTCCGGAAGGATCTTTAAACACCGAGGCGTTGAAGGAGACCACCAGCCGTTGACTATCCCGGGTGGCCATGGTGAGAACGTAATCTGTGACCACCCCCTTATCAAAGGTCTGTTTTACCCCGGCGGCGGCGCTGTCGGTGTCCACGAAATAGTCGATAAACGGCGTCCCCAGCAGTTCCTCCCGGGTATAGCCCGACATCTGGCACATGCGGGCATTGACGTCCGAGATAATGCCTTGGGGGTCGACGGTGATCAGGCCGTCGACGGAGGCCTCGATCAAGCCGCGGTTATAGGCTTCCGACTCACGAAGCCTTTGTTCCAGTTCCTTGTGCTCGGTAATGTCGCGGGCAGCCGCGAACACACCCTGGAGCCGGCCCTCGGCGTCACGGAAGGTGGAGGCGTTATAGGAGACCACCGTCATGCGGCCGGTTTTGGACAACGCCGTCAACTCGTAGTTGGTGACCTTGCCTTCCCGCAGCACCAGCTTGATGCCTTCATTGGCCCGCTCGGGGTCGGTAAAATAGTTTTTGAAGGGAGAACCGATGAGTTCATCCCGGGTGTAGCCGGTAAGGGTCACCATCTGCTTGTTGACGTCGGTGATGATGCCCAGGGGGTCGGTAGCCATCAAGGCGTCGATGTTTGATTCGATCAGGGAGCGGGTATAGAACTGGGTGGATTTGAGCTGTTCAGTCAGGCGGATTTCATCGGAGATGTCCTTGGAAATGAGGAGGTAGCCGATGGCCCGGCCCACCGAATCGCGGCGGGGCGTGATAACCACCCGGGCGGTGAACAGGTCGCCGTTTTTGCGCCGCCGGGTGATGGTGCCTTCCCACTTGCCGTTGTGCAGGGCGGCCTCCAGGATTTCCCGGGGCTTGCCGGCCGCCACGTCTTCTTCGGTATGCAGGATGGCGGAGTTGGCCTTGCCCACCACTTCTTCGGGCTCGTAGCCGTACAGCCGCCGGGCGCCTTCATTCCAGAGCAGGATCTTGCCGTCCAGGTCTTTACCGATGACCGAATACTCAGTGGAGGACTCCAGGATGTTGGTGATGAAGTCCACGGCCTGCTGGGCGTCGCTGACGATGGCGCTGTCAAACAGCTTCGCCTTCCGGACCTCCTCACTGAACCGCATCTCATTGGTGTAGTCCTTGGAGATCAGCAGGAAGCCCACCGGTTGCCCGGTAATATCCCGGCGGGGGGTGATGACCACCCGGGCCGTGAAGATCTCGCCGTTCTTACGCCTCCGGTTGATGGTGCCTTCCCATTTACCCTCCCTCAGGGCGGCGGCCATCATCTCCTGGGGCTTGCCGGCTTTAACATCGTCAGCAGTGTGCAGGATGGAGGAGTTGGCCTTCCCTATCACCTCCTCCGGCTCATAACCGTACAGCCGCCGGGCGCCCTCATTCCAGAGAATGATGGTCCCGTCCAGGTCCTTGCCGATGATGGAATATTCGGTGGAGGACTCCAGGATATTGCCCAGGAAGTCGATCACTTCTTCGCTGTTGCCGACGATCTTGCTATCCAGCAGTCTTCTGGGCTCCGTCAACCGCATCTCGCTGGAGATGTTCTTGGACATGAGGAGAAAACCGATGGGCTTGCCGGCATTGTCGAGGCGGGGCGTGAGAACCACCCGGGCCGTGAAGATTTCGCCGTTTTTACGGCGGCGGTTGATGGTGCCCTCCCACTTGCCCTCTTTCAGAGCCGCTTCCATCATCTGCCGCGGCTTGCCGGCCTTGACGTCTTCCTCGGTATGCAGGATGGAGGAGTTGGCCTTGCCGATCACCTCATCCGGCCGGTAGCCGTACACCCGGCGGGCGCCTTCATTCCAGAGGATGATTTTCCCGCTCAGGTCCTTGCCGATGATGGAATACTCGGTGGAAGACTCCAGGATATTGCCCAGGAAATCCACCACCTCTTCGGCGTTGCCGACGATCCGGTTGTCGAGCAGCTTTTTATGCTCCCGCAACCGCTTTTCCTTGACGGCACTTTTGGAGATGCTCAGGAAGCCGACGGGCTTGCCGTCATGGAGTTGCGGCATGATGACGGTATGGGCCTCGAATTGCACTCCGTCCCGGCGCACCCGGTTGACGGGCCCTTCCCATCGGCCGTCCACCAGGGCGGCTTCCAGTATCTTCCACGGCAGGCCCGCGGTCACGTCTTTGGGACTGTGCAGCACCTCGGCGGGTTTGCCGACGATCTCCTTGTCTTCGTAGCCGTAAAGCCGCCGGGCGCCTTCATTCCAGGAGAGGATTTTTCCCTTCAGATCGTTGCCTATGATGGAGTAATCGGGGGAACTCTCCATCATATCCGCCAGCAAGCTGTCTACCTGGACGGTGTTGCCGACGATTCTGCTGCTCATCGGTACTCTCGCCATCTTCGGCCCTCCAAAAATAATGGCAATTCAGCTTCTAAACCCAAGAAATTCTTGACGCTTCCAAGAACTTCCGGTTCGTCCAAAATTGGTTAGGTGATCACCGGCTTGAGGCCGGGGCCGTCAAACCGGACCAGGCTTTCTCCTTCACATCTTTGCTTTCATTGCGACTGTGGAAAAATTGCTGAGGTGGAATGCCATGAGAAAGGCAGGAATATTTTTTACTACCGAGGTTTTCGCAGGGGAGGAAGCGGCAGCCCATTTCACGTCCCTTCGAGCAGGTTAGGAATTCCAAATTGCCGGTGCACAGGGGAACTAACCATTCCTCACCCTTTCCTCAGAACGGTATGCAGGAATAATTATCAGCAAGGATAGTTATTAATCATCAGCTTTGTCAAGGGTGAAAAGAAAACTGACAGATTATCAATTTTAGAGAATTTGATTGCCATAGTCAACCTTTAATTGCCTTTGCGTCTGAACATAAATTAATCTAGAAAAAATAATAACGAAGGCCAATCAAGCAGTTTATGAACCTGAAAATGACCAGGCGCTCTGCCCACTTATCCCAGGAAAACCTAAGCGATTCAGCCCTGAGCCCGCAGTTCCTCCCGGATAACTTTGCGAATAGTTTCTTCCAGCATCTTATCCTGACATTGGATATAGGACCGCAAGGTTATACGATTGCCAAAAATAATTTCTTGTAGGGGCGTACCCGCGTGTGCGCCCTCCTGCGGGCGGACACATGGGTCCGCCCCTACAATCCATCGGGTTATCGGAAAAAACTTTTGGCAAACGCTATAATTATCACTTTGTTATTCGCTCGGTTCACCCCCACGGGCGTGGATCAGGGGTTAGGAGTCCCATCCCCCGGTTTTCCGTTTTGGGCCTTGAAGTGCAGACGGCGGCGAGGGCTGCCAGACCCAGGTAGACTACAAAGAGGCCTTGGGAAAGATCGATGCTGCTGCCACCAAAGCGGAGGGGGAGATCAATGCTGAGGGTGCTGAGAGTTTGGCTGCTGACCTTCGTGCTGGCCGGATGCGGCGGCGGGATGAAAGGGGCCCTTCCTAACCTGGAAGAGCCCCGGGTGCTCCCGCCCCCCAAATTGACCAGCGCCAGGGTGGTGCAGGACCGGGACACCGGCGAGACGGGCTCTCCAGTTATCAACCGGATACCCCTAAAATGAAATAAGATCGGCGGGCGCCGCGGCCCATCGTATCGTAGGGGCGGACCCATGTGTCCGCCCGGTTTTTTTTACCACGGCTGAAAGATCAGCTCATTTTCCTGTTCCGGCAAGGGTTGATTATGGAGAAGCTCACCTGAGGCGATCTCTTTGGGGATACCGCTGGGGAAGGCGGCGCACCTTAGGTCGCCGGCCAGGCTATGCAGATGCCTACAAAACCGGCAGAGTTGCCACCTGCTCACGACGTCGTACAGGTAGAGATTGGCATCATTGGGCATAGCCGGGGATCATCCTTTCTTGGACCGCCGGGGCGGCGGTGCTAATGTTTCACATAGAGGGCGGACACACGGGTCCGCCCCTACAGGAATCCAGCAGTTGACGCACGGTTTCGGTCAACTGCACCGGCATGATGGGCTTCAAAATCACCTGGCTGAAGCCCAGATCCTTCGCCCGGTCCAGGGCGGTGGCATCCCCGTAGCCGGTGCACAGGATGATCGGCATCTGTGGCCGAATCTCTAAAATTGCCTGGGCCAGGGCGAAACCGGTTAAATGCGGCATGGTCAGGTCGGTGATGATCAGATCGAATTTCTCCGGCGCGGCCCTAACGGCTGCCAGGGCTTTTTGGCTGTCAGTTTCCGTTGTCACCTCATAGCCGAGCTGTCCCAGGATAATCTGCGCCGCAGCCCCGATGTCCGGCTCATCGTCGATAAACAGGATCCTTTCCTGGCCTCCCGTAAGCTTCGCCACCGGTTCATGTTCAGTTACTGCCGCTGACTCCACCGCAGGGAACAGAATATGGAAGGTGGCGCCGACGCCGGTTTGGCTGACGACGTTGAGGCCGCCGCCGCAATTCTTGACAATCCCGTGGACCAGGGCCAGACCCAGGCCGGTCCCCTGGCCAACCTCCTTGGTGGTGAAATAGGGCTCGAAGATGCGGTCCAGGTATTCAGGGGCGATGCCCTGGCCGCTGTCCTGGACGGTCAATCTGAGATAGTTCCCGGCATTGAGGCTGATCCCGTGAGCCGTCTGTTCCCGGAGCAGCTCAATATTATCAAGGCCGACGGTCAGGATGCCGCCCTTCTCCCCCATGGCGTGCGCCGCATTGGTGCAGAGATTCATGACGATCTGATAAATCTCGGTGGGGTCGCCCAAAATCCAGTCCCATTCCGGCGCAATCTCCTGGCGGATCTCGATGGTCGAAGGGAGCGAGGCCCGCAGCAATTTCAGCGACTCCTTGACCATCGGGCTCACCTGCAGCAAGACGCGCTGCCGCTCGGTCTGGCGGCTGATGGTGAGAATCTGCTTAACCAGGTCTGAGGCCCGCCGGCTGGACTTAAGCACCTGCTCTAGATAGGGCCGCAGCCGATCTTCCACCTCCATTTCCCGCAGGGCGATCTCGCTGTACATGATGATGGGAGAAAGGATGTTGTTAAAATCATGGGCAATGCCGCCGGCCAGGGTGCCGATGGCCTCCATTTTCTGGGCCTGGCGCAGTTGGGCCTCCAATTCGGCTTTCTCTGCCTTGGCTTTCTTGTATTGAGTGATATCGCGGTTACTGACCCGCCGGCCGAGATTGCACCCATCGGGGCCGCAAACCGGCTGGCAGAAATGGAAAATCCAGCGTTCGCCACCCTGGCGGGCCTTGATCCGGAAAACCAGGGAATGGGAATCGCCATTGCCCAGATCCTCGCGCAGATGCTGGATCACCCGCGCCTGGTCCTCAGGATGGACAATTTTTTGTAACAGTTCCGGGTCTTCCAGAAATTCCCTGGCCCGGTAGCCGGTAATCCGCTCGCAAGAAGGCGAAATATATTTATAGGTGCCATCCGGGGCCAGCCAACACTCCCAATCGTAAGTAAAGTCAGCGAAGGTGCGGAATTTTTCCTCCGATTCCCGCAAGGAGGCCTCGGCCTTTCGGCGTTCCTGCAACTCGAGTTGCAGATCCTGGTAGGAATTGTTTAATTCCGCCGTCCTCGCCTCCACCATCTCCCGGAGATTTTCTTTGCTGCGCATGATCTCTGTAAGTAATGGGGCAATAAAGGCGACGCCCAAGAGCATCAGAATGGTGGTGGCCAGCCCTACCCATTCCGTACCGATGTCGATGGGCAGGAGCGTCATGCCCCGGGAGAACCATTCATACAAGGTAAAGCAACGCCTTACGGCCATGAGTAAAATAGCGATGGCGATAAAAATCCAGGCAGTCTTCCTTTTAGTGATCCAAACCAACCGAAAAGCCAAAAATGCGGCAATAAGTTGAATGATGATCGCCGCTATGAGAAGAAATTGCGTCTGCATCCCATTGGCCTCGTAGCCGGTTGAGGACCGAACCCTTCTTAATTCGATCTGATTGCAATGATTATGCCCTTGAGGGAGTTAGATTTATCTACCTGATAAGGGTAGAAAATCATCAGAGCAGTGGGAGATTACTTTTTGCGAGGAACAATTGAAGAACGTCAGGAATTTTTACAAAGTGTCAATGATTTCACCCGAAGACGGCAGGAGTGCAGTAATTTCAACTTGTTTGGTGCGATCCTGGACTTATAGCGATTGCCAAAAATTCTTTCCGATTGGTTGATTTTTAAATCCCCCTAAATCCCCCTTTTTCAAAGGGGGACTTTCAAAGCAATTTCGCCAAGTTCCCCCCTTTGAAAGA
>JAMCQY010000404.1 GCA_023381945.1 Deltaproteobacteria bacterium | reverse complement strand
TGAAACTGAACTCCACCGAGCCTTCCTGCAGGGTGCCGGCCTTCACCGGGGTGGGGGTCACCGCCGCCCGGTCGATGAAAAAGAGGTTGCCCGAGCCAAAATAATAAACCTTGCCCATGTCATGCTCCTTGGAGGCGGCGCTTCAACTCCGCCGCCGCCCGTTGAATATGCTGCCACGCCGCCGAATCGCGGCTGATCGTCGTGGCCGGGAAATATTCCGCCAGCCACTCGTCCACCAGGTTATCGCTATCCACTGCCGGCATAAAAGCTTCGCCGGCCAGTTCTTCCACCGAGGGATTTACCACTTTCGCCATCACACACCTCACACCGCCAGGATTTTTACCGGGAAGACCACGCTGGCCTGGCCATCCAGGAGACCCTCGTTTTTCAGGATCTTGCCGTCGATGCGGCAATAAACCACCCGGCCGCCCAGGGTCTGCTCTTCTTCAGCCGGATCAGGCTCCAGGGCGGCGCAAATTGCATCAATCAGGGGATTGAGCACCGTGCCCGGCGCCGTGGTCTGATCGTCGGGAATGCGGGCGTAAAAACCCAAATCGGCGTAAAGATAGATTTTCGGGGGCAGGCCCGGCGCCTGATATTCGATGGTCTCGCCCGCCCCCTCCTCCTGGAACAGGGCCGGCTGCTCCTCCGCCGGCACGTCCTTGGCCGGCTTGCCCCGGCGCGAGGTGGTGACGAACAGGGGCAGATCCTTGACCAGGTTAAAAAGCGCTTGAAAAATGGCCTCGCGGTTGATCACTTCTGTATCCCCCGAGACACCGCCGCCGCGATGTTCGCCTTGATGCGCGCCTCATTCTCCCGCAGTGAACTGCGTAGAAAGGAGCGCTCCGGCATTTTCGAGCCCGGATGGTTGACGCTCTTGCGGATAATGGTCTGCCCGCCCACCTGGAAGGCCAGGGCCTTGGCATTGCGGGCCTGGATCACGTGCGCCCGGGTTTGGCTGCCATATTCGTGAATGCCCGCGTAAACCAGGTTGGTGCCCACCGTGGCGGTAAGGCCTTGGTCCTCGATGCTCAGGGCATAATTGATGCTGCGGCGCAGCCTGCCGGTTTGGGTCTTCAGAACCTGGCCGGTCAGTTTATTCTCCTTGACGTCCCGGACCAGGTTGATGGCCTCGGCCTCCACCGCCTGGCGCACAAACCCTAAAACCCGCGGGGGCACCTCATTCAACCGCTGAATCACCGCCTCGGCCCCGATGACCTGCGCCCGGATCATACCGGCGTTACCCGTTTCAGGCGATCCAGCACCGCCTTGGCGCTGACCGGCATATCCGCCACCGTGAAGCTGAGGTTCTGCCCCTGGAAATTGGCGCTCTGCTGGCCGAGGTGATCCCGCTCCTTGTAGCGGAAGGCGACCATCTCAATGACCGCCTGCTCCAGCTCCGGAGGCGGGGTCGCATAGCCCGCGGTATAGGCCAATTCGACGTTGCCCTGGCCCCGCACGAATTGATAGCCCTGGAGGTAGAGCAGCTTGCCGTTGCTGCGGTAGCCCTTATCCAGCGCCCCGGCCGCGGCCGGAATTTCCAGGCCGTTGATTTTTACCGATTGAATGGCGGTCACCGGATAATTCCGGAAAAACAGGGCCTGGCCGCCGTGGCCGTCCCGGATCTCGGTGTAATCAGCCGCCAGGATCTCCCGCTGCATATAAGTCCTGGCCCAGGCGCTGGCCGCGCTGATCAGGCGCGCCAGCAAGTCATCCGCCGCCGCCGTGGTCAGATTCAGCCAGGCCTTGACGTTGGCCAGGGTGGTGAAATCGCCGGTCATTTATTCCTTGGCCTTCTCTTTCTTTTTCGGCTCCGGCTCGGTGACCGGGGCGCAGCCATAGCCTTCCTCCAGGAAGACCGCGGCCTCGTCCGGCACTTCCACCAGGCCGTCCTTGACCGGGTATTCCCGGCCCCCAAAACTCACGCCGCCGCAGCCTTCGGGCACTCGCAATTTCATCATTTACTCCTCGGTGGCGGGGCCAGGATTTTCCTGACCCCGGATCTCTGCTCCCTAACCCCTGCCCTTAACCGTTGGCGATGTTGTAAATCATCCCGTAGGCCGGGGTGAAGCGGTTGCGCAGCACGCCGCGGTAGTAGCCGCCCAGCTCGTATTGCCGGGTGCGCAGCGGCCAGTCGATCTGGTAATAATCCCGGGTGGTCTTGACCTCCAGGATGTTCTGGACATTAGGCAGGGCATAGGGGATCTGGACGCAGCGGAAAATGATCAGGCCGGGCGGCACATTGGGGTGCAGCATGACCTTGACCAGTTGGCCGCCGCCCATCGTGTATTTGTTGAGGTAGAAGCCGACCACGCTGCCCGCGGTCAGGGTGACGTCAGCGACCGCCCCTTTCTGGGCGTCGACGTTGAAGCGGAAGAGCGGGGCAGCGCCGCCGGCGATCACCTTGGCGGTGATATTGCCCAATTCCTGGGCGTTGACGTACATCACATCCGGGCTCAGCCGGTAATTGTCCCAGAAGCTCTTCAGGGCGTTATTGATTTCGACGATGCCGCCGGCCCCGTCGGCGGTGAGCGGCGTACCCGCGCCCGGCGTGCCGGTGGGCATGGCATAGACGTAGGCCCCGGAGTTGGCCGCGGCGATCTGGGCGATCAGGCCGTCGAAAATCAGCAGGTTTTTGCTGTTGTCCGACGCCGGCAGATCGGCCACCTTCTGGGCGCCCGCTGCCATGGGGTTGGTCAACAGGACGCTGTTGATATTGGTGATGGCCCCCAGCAGGATATCGCCGCCGTTGGCGCCCCAGAACCAGGCGTAAGCCACCGCGCCCTTGACCGGGGTGACGCTGGCCTTGATGGAGTGGGTGTCGTTGCCGTCGTCCGCGGTGGTGACGTCGGCCGCCACCGATACCTGGGCGCTGCCGCCGCCGTAGGCGTCTTGCACCCCGTCGGCGTTGGTCCTAATAACCGCGGTCTTAATGCCCCCCGGCCACGCTGGCGCTCAAAAAGCCTTCCAGGGTCAGGGCCACACAGTTGACCGTGTACTTGGTCTTGGCCTTGAAGGTGCCCCCGGCGCCCACATCCGCCAGGGTCGGGATGGGCGTGGTGCCCAGGGCCAAAGAGGCGTTGCCGCCCAGCAGCACCATTTCTTCGCCCACCATCAGGGCGTCCAGCAGGGACAGGGCCGCCAGTGCCCGGTTATCGGTGCCGGGCAGGCCCGATTCCTCCGCCTCGAAGGACACGACGTTTTCCTGGCCCAGGGTGCGGTAGGCCGCGGTCTTGTCCACCACGGTGGTGACCATGACGCCGCCGCGGTGGCCTTCGGCCACGCCCAGGGAGGTCGGCTGGATGCCGGTGATCTGCTTGTAATTGGTGGCCGTGCCGAGGCCGCCGCCCACCCGGGGGATGCTGTTGCGCAGGGGCGTGATCACCGGATAGAGGCGCTGCGCCACCGGCTCCAGATCATAGGCCACCAGGCCGGTGGCGACGGTGATGCCGGCCTTTTGCAACTCGCCGGCGTCGAGTTGCCCCAGCCCCCCCATGTCCTTGATCACCTTCAAAAGCTCCAAAGTTTTCTGCGTGGGATTCATAATCTCACCTCGCCTGATTTTGGCCCGGCCTAATGGCCAGACATGATAAACGGTTTCGTGTGGACCACTTTCATGGCCTCTAACGGAGTTTTCGGCTCCTCAACCTGAGCCGTATTCTCCAGGCTGTCCTCTTCCTTGCTGGGGGCGCTCAGCCCCTCCCGCAGGGCGCCCTTGGCCGGGGCCGGCTCTTCATTGAGCTTCCCGATCTCTTTTTCCAGGGCCGCTTTTTCGCCCGCGACCTTTTCCAGGGCCTCATCCTTCTCTTTTAAAGTGGCCTGGGCCTCGTCCCGCTCCTGAGCCACCTTGGCCATTTCCTCGTCCTTGGCCTTAATTCCGGCCTCGAGATCAGCCACTTTTTGCAAGGTTCCGGCTTTCGCCAGTTTGCTCATGCTCTCTCCCCCGCACGCGGCGCCCATAGCCGCGGCGTGATCGTGGATTTGCTGGATGTGCTCCATGTTTTTACCCGAGATGGCCGCCCCCACTTTGCCCAACTCCCCGGCTTCGGCGGTTTTAGTCATCAGGTTTTCGACCAGCTCGTCCGTCTCTTCAGCCACCATCGCCTTGAGGATTTCGCAGCCCTGCTCGCACCAGGCCTTGAGCTGATTGGGCATCTCCGAGCCGTCCATCTCCTGGAGCGCTTCCCAATCCATGTCCTGGCTCAGGTATTGCAGGCTGGAGAGCAGATCGGCCATGCGCCCGATGTGGTACATGGACTTTTGCAGGTCCCCGGCCGCCGCCGTCTTTTCGCTGGCGCTGGGGGGGCCGTCCTGGTCGATGGCCTCTTTCCAGGCGGCGGTGATTTTGTCCTTGACCTTGGCCAGGTCGTCGGCCGCATATTTGTCGGCGTTCTTCTGCTTGTTGATGTAGTTCCAGGCGGCCCGGATGCGCTTTTCGCTCAACTCGCCATTGATCTTCAAGGGGTAGCGGGGCTTTTTATCCTTTTGCAGCCCCGGATCGGCATAGCCGGCGTCTTTCTTATCGCCGTAATCGCCGGCGGCGGCCTTGTGGAACTCCATCTCCTGCTCGCTGCCATCCACCTTGACCAGGGTAAAGCGAGTGGTCGGGGCCGCGGGCTTATCGGCCAGGGACAGTTCCACCGGCTTGGCGCTGTAACGCAGTTTGCCGTCGGCGCTCCGCCACTTCTTGCCGTAGTCGCCCCCGAAGGAGAGGCCGGTATAGAGGCCCTTGGCCAGCTTTTCCAGTTCGGCGGCATCCACCACTTCACCATGCACCTCCACCGCCTTGGCGGCGTCATTGAAGGTGAGGTCCAGGAGACGTCCCACCGCCACCTTAGAGTTGTGCTGGGCGCGGAGATTGCCGTAGGACTTGCCGCCGGAATGCTCATAAATGTCATCCGACCAGGCCTTGATCAACGGCTTGGAGGCCTCATAATCAAAAATCTCGCCCTTCAGGTCCTGGCCTTCCTCGGCGGCGATCCCCCAAAATTCCCCGGTGGTCTCGTTGACTTTAGTCAGCCGTGCTTGCAGAATATTCTTCATCCTATCCTCCCATGACCGCCGCCAGGCGGCCTAAATCTTCCTGGTTGAGGGCCGGCAGAGCGCGGCCCATGAGCTGCCGGTAATTGTGCTGGCCGTCCCGGGTGCAGAGCACGTAATAGAGCCACTCGAACTTGGCCGGCAGCGGCTCGTCCTCCTGGCGGATTTGCTGGCACTGCCGGAAATCCGCCGCCACCTCCCGCAACTGGGCGTTGAGCAGGCGCTGGTAATGCACCTGCAACCCCAGGGCGGCCCCGGCCTTGAGCGGCTCTGGGGGCTCGCAGCCCCGGGGGCAGAAGACCGGCAGGCTGACCGCCACCTTTTTCTCCTCCAGCTCGGCCTTGGCGACGGTGCCGAAGATCCGGCAGACCAGCGGCCGGCGGGGGTAGATCTCGCAGCCGGACTCGCCCAGGAAAGGGCAGGATTCGAGCAGCCCGATCTCTTTGAGGATCTTCCCCGGGTGCTTGATCTCCCGCCACTCCGCCAGCAGCATGGAGGGGGCGTAGCCCTCGCAGCACTGCCGGCAGCCGCTCTCGCATTGCATGGCCGGGATCTGCTTATGCCAGGTTTTCAAGAGGCGGTGGATCATTCTTCGGCTTCCTGGCCCTCCAGCACGGGGAGAAAATCGCAGACGCAGCGCGGGTGCGCCGGCGGCACCAGATCCCCGGAGGGGAAGGCCTCGTCCAGGCCGATGACCCCGGCGTCGGCGTTGAGGTCGCATTCGTCATCGTCGTCGTGGCCCGAGCCCAGCAGCCATTCCTTGCCCTGCACCACGCCGCTGCTCTTATAGGCCATGAAATTGCCGTTGCAGTCGGCGAAGGCCGTTTCCGTCCTGGCGATCAGCTCGCTGCGGGCCTCGGAGAAGCCGAAATTGTCCGCCAAATGATCGGCCAATTGCTGGGTGCTCCAGCCTTCCTCCACTGCCTGGGTGACGTCGGCCCGCAGGTAATCACGGGTGCTCTCCTCGATCTTGGTCACCAGCTCCGCGGCCCGGTTTTCCGCCCATTCCACCGCCAGTTTGTTGACCTGGTTGACGATGGCCAGTTCATCTGCGGTCAGCAGGTCGGCGGCCGCCAGTTCATCAAATTCCCTGCCGGCAGCCTCCTTGCCGTAAAAGCCGATCTGGACAAAAACGGCGTCACCGCCGTTCGCGGCAGCCTTGGCCAGGATGGCCGCGGCCTCTTCCCGGGTGGCGGAGATCCCGGCCAGATCCAATTCCGCCAGCAACTTCTCAATCTTGTCGTCTTCGGCGGCCTTGGCCAGCCCCAAACTTTTGCCGAGCTGCTCCGCCGCCGCGGCCAGGTCAGTCTGAAAAGCTTGCTGGAACAGCTTTTTGAGGGCGCTCCGGGCCTTGGTCATGGCTGGGCGCTGCCGGTCAATGGGCTTAATCTTCACTTTTTTTTTACCCGTGGCGGCCTTGGCCAATTTTTCTCCCCCCTTTGGCAAAGGGGGGCTGGGGGGGATTTCGTCCTTGCCCGGCTCCGGGGGCGCCTCTGGCGCCGGCTCCGGCTCTTTACCGATATCGGCCACCAGCACCGGCCCATTGGTGGTCATGAGAAAATCCGGCACGCCGTCAGGCTCCAGGCCCCGGTCGGCCCGGATCTGGCTCCGGAGCCGGATGCCGTTCTTCATATCCCGGTCGTCCATCTGGTTCTGGACGTCCGGGTCGATGGCGCTTTCCTCTTCCCAGGCGAACTCCACCAGGTCAAAGCTCCCGGTCTCCAGGCAGAGATCCACCGCATCCTTAACCCATTCAGTAGCACACCACCCGGGCGAACCATTCCTCCACCGGGGTCTTGAGGTCGATCTCCTTGACCTGGTGGGGCACCATGCCCTTGGGCACCCAGGTGCCCCGGCGGCGCTGGGCGGTGTTGCCGGCGAAGAGCGAATCCCAATACTGCTGCCACTCCCGGATCTGCTCGGTGCTCCAGCCTTCCGGCACCTCCAGCAGGGCGTCGGGCAGATTGCCCTCGGTGAAATATTGCAGCAGGTGAAGTTGGCGGCGCAGGATGATGTTGACCAGGATGACGATCTGCTCCACCGGCGAGAGGCCGTAGACCCGCCAGGTCAAAGGATTGCGCGGCAGATAGAGCAGCTCTGCCCGGGTGAAATCGGCCGCCGGGATGCCCTTGAGCACCTGTTGATAGGCCGGGTCGGGGGGCAGCGGCGGGCGGCCGCTTTGATCGATCACCGGCCGGATGGTGGCGCCGTCCAGCAGATCCAGGGCATAGAGGCCGCCGCCGCGGGTGAGCCGGGGGTAGATGGTGGCGGCGTCAGTCACGAACATATCTTCCAGCAGCATCCGCAGCCACTGGTTGAACATGTGCACCTTATCCGGGCGCTTGAACAGGGCCGTGGCCGCTTTGGCCTGGGCCGCGGCCGCAGCATTTTTCTCGTTGCCCTTTTGGGCCTTGACCGCCCAGCGCAGCTTGCAGAGCTGGTCCTTGCGGGTCTCGATGACCAGGCGCACCAGGTCGCAGTTCAGGGCCAGGGCGCGCAGATCGGCAAAGGAGAGGGCCTGGTCGCCCCGGGGGATGTAGGCCAGGTTGGAGCCCGCCGGAAAGTCGAACTGGCGGCCCTTGACCGCGGGCGGCGCCGCCGGCGGCAGGGGCTGGCCCGGCCCGAACCAGTCGTCCGGCGGCTGCGTCCAGACGCCCATCTGGTTCTGCAGCAGCATCACCTTGTCCGGCGATAAGATGGTGACCTTACCCTCAGCCATTGATTACCTTTTGACCCGACCGCCGCCGCTCCTCGGCCTGCATCTTTTCAACCTCATCCCGGTAAAAATCGAACAGCCCCAGGCCGGCGCCGCCCTCGAGGAGCTGCAAACAGCCCTGGAGGGCGTCCGGGCCGTCGTCGTGCACGGTCTTGGCCGGAAAATAGCAGAGCTGCTCGAGTAATAAATCCTGATCGCCCTGGCCCCGGCAAAAGCGGATCTGGCCGCGCTCCACCTTGGGCGACATGCCGGAGATCCGCGTCTCTTTGTTGACCGTTTGATCCATGCCCTTGATGGGTAGATGAAAGCCCCGCACCTGGGCGGCCCGGTCGAACTCCCGCAGCAGCAATTTCTGGAAGGCGACAATTTCCACGCCGAACTGCCAGTAACCCCACTGCTCGTGGCGGGCGTAGGCCGCGCCGATGGCCGCGTCGATGCTGGCCTTTTTGATATAGGCGTCCAGGACGTAATAGACCATCTCCCGGCGGTCCCAGCCCACGGTGATAATCGCCTTGAAATCGGAAGTGGCGCTGGCTTCGACCGAGGGGTCGAAAAACCCGGCCACCACCAGGTGCCGGCCCCGCAGCTCTTCCGGGTGGTAATACTTGATCCAGGCCTCCTGAAAGACCCCTTCTTCGTTGATGGGGTCGTTCTGTTTTTCGGTGTTGAAGGCCAGCGACCCCATCAGTTTTTTCTGCTTCAGCAGCTTTTCCACCGGGTGCTTGGTGGGCCAGAGGCTAGTGAGAACTCCGTCCTCGTCATAAAGCGCCTTATACAGCCGCCTGGTCCACTCCGGCCAGGGCTCGTCTTTGGAGTGAATGGCGGTATAAAGGGCGCTCTTGTTGGCCAAGATCGTGCCGATCCAAAAAAGGTTGCCGCCCACATCCGGGTCGATGCAGGGATAGACGACCTGGAGCACCCACTTCAGGAGCTTGCGGCACATCTCCGGATTGCGCACATTCTGGTCATTTTCCAGGTCGTCCAGAATGATCAAATCCGGCCGCCACTGCTTATGCTTCAGGCCCCGCACCCGTTGGCCGCGGCCCCGGGCCTTGAGGCGCACGTCGTTGAGCGTGACGAAATCATCCACCGGCCAGTTGTCCCGCACCAGCTCGCCGAAATCGCATTTGAGCCGCTCGTTGTAGAGCAGCTCCAGATAGATATAGCCGGTGAGGTCTGAGGCCAGATCCTCGGTGTCGGAGCCTAAAATGACGAAATGACGCAGGTTAAAGCAGATCTGGTGAATGACGTAGGCGAAGGAAGTGATGGTGGTCTTGGCAAATTCCCGGGGCGCGGCCACCACCACCGGAATGACCACGTCGCCGGCCGCTTTCACCGGGCGCTTCTCCAGCAGCCCTACCAGCTCATGATGAAACGGCGCTTCCGGCGAGGAAAAATAGTGGGGCAGATAGAGTTTGAAGAAGGCGAAATGATCCTGGCGGCACTGCTCCCGGCGCGCCTGTTTCGCCGCCTCGGAGGTGTCCGCAAAGGCGGTGGCTTCCCGGAAGAGCGAGCCCAGGATCTCGTCGGCCCGCTTCTGGAATTCTTTTTTGCTGTACTTCTTTTTGAGGGTCAGTTCGGCCACGTTATCTGCTCAAAATGATCATCACCCGGGCGTTGGCCGGGGTGCCCAGGGTGCAAAACCGGGATCGGCACCGACATTCGCCCCCAGCCCCCCGTTGGCCTCAGTCAGCACGTTCTGGTAGGTCTGCGTGGCCGGGTCGTAGATCCAGGTGGGGCCGTACCAGCCCACGGACTGGAAGCCCAAACCCATTATGCAGCCGATGATGGCCGCCAGAAGCAATCCACTTTCCCGGTTCATCTTTTCTTTGTCAGCGGAAAACTACAGCAGCGGCGCCACAAACCCCAGGATTTGGGCGGTGGCCAGAGCCACCTGGATCGCCGCCTGGCACCAACCCAATTTGCCTGGCTGGCTCAGGGCTGTCGCCCCGGCCTGTACTGTCGGTGCAATCTCGTCCAATTTTTGCAGGATCTGCGTGGCCAGATCCCGCTTATCCGGCAGGGCCTTCTGGGCCGCCCAGAACTCGTAGACCGCGTCGAGCTGCCGGGCCAGTTGCGGGGCGTCGGCCGCCACCTGGGCCACCGCTCCGGCTACCTTGGCCGGGCCGCCCGGCACCGCCGCCTGGTTGCCGGCGCAGCCGATAGCCCCCAGCAGCAGCGCCGCCAGCATCACTATTGCCATAGCCAGCCTCGTAAGCCACCACATCCGCTCTCTAAAAGTCATATTGAAAAGTCTCATGTCCTTCTCCTTTGAGTTATTCCAGCGAGCGGAAAAAATCCCGCAGGCGCTCGGCGTGCAGCTGCATTTCCCTGGCCGGGAGAGCGAGGCCCCGGAGGTAATCGCGGTAGGCCTCCATCACCGGGATGGTTAATGTACGTAGATCTTGGGCCTTTTCCAGTTTCTCCAGCAGCAGAAAAGTCTTATAAATCGCATCGTAGGCCGCCGGGTCTAAACGGCTTTCTCCCTCCAGGGCCTCGATCTGCCGCAGCAGGTTAGATCTGAGCCGCCCCGCCATGTCCTTGGGCGCGGTCAAGACCACTTCCCGTTTGCGCTCCCAGCCCCCTTTTTGCTTCCAGCCGCTCAAAGTGGTGAGGCTCACCGCCTGGTGGAGCATCTCCCGGATCTGCTCCAGGGTCTGGTTCTCCTGGACGTAAAGGCGCTCGGCTTCGGCGAAATAGGCGCTCTCCTTGCGGCCGGTCATGGGCAGGCCCTACCACACGCCGATGCCGGCCCGTTCCAGCTCCTCCTTGAGCCGGCGGGCTTCGGGCAATAAATTTTGGAGCTTTTTGGCCTGGCTGGCGATCAGCTCTTCCTTGATGTCATCCAGGTTGCCGGGCAGCATCATGATGGCCGCGCCCTGGATGCTGTTCAGGGCCGCCTCGATCTCCAGCAGCAGCTCCTTATAGCGCTTGTGCTGTTGGCCCAGCACCCCTTCTTTCGCCAGTTCCAGGATTTGCCGGGAATCAGCCATCTCTCAACCCACCTTCATCCAGGCCAGGGCCACTTGCACCAGGTAGTAGGCAACGGCCCCGGAGAGAAATACCCCCGTGTAAATTCCGGCGTTGCGCCATTTGTTCTTCAGCACTTCCTTCTCCAGCAGCCACAGGGGGCAACTGGCCTTGGCGTCATGGCGCTTGGGGCAGGGACAGGCCTCCAGTTTGAGCACCGCCCCTTCCAGGTTCTTCACTTTGCCCTGCAGTTCACCCACCTTGCCCTTGACCACGGTATTATTTTTGTCGATCTCCTCGACCAGGGCGTAAAAGACCCGCTCCAGCAGGAAGCGCATATCCCCCTGTTTGTCCGGGGGCACGTCGGCGAAGGGGCTGGTCTTGATCATTTAGGCCGCCGGCGTCCCTTTGTAAAACAGCTTGATCAGGGAGGCGATGGCCGCCAGGCCACTGATGAGCTGCGGCAGCAGGGCCGTGATGGTCCCGGCCTGGGCCTGATTGAGCGCCCCCAGGGTCACGGCCAGTCCGATGATGCCGGTCAAGGTGCTTTGCGGGTCTTTCCACAATCCCGAAATCCCGAATCTTTCCATCTTTGCCTCCATAAAATTCCGGGGCGGCAGGCTTGCTCTCCCCCTGCATCCCCCGCCGCCCCGGCTGACCCAAGGGGGTAATCCTTGATCTGTTCCTAAACATCCTTACATAAAGGCAAATGCTTTTGTTTCCGCTATTTCCGCTATTTCCGTTAAAGTTGCGTAGGTATAAAAAAAAAGGCGGCCGCAGCCGCCTTTACCCTTTGCCAAAAGCTTTTATCACCCCCTTATTGTCATTGACACACCTTCATCCTTCCTCGGCGAATCTCGGCATTAATTGCCCTTACTGGGCCCTCGATTTCCTCCAGAGAAAACATTACCGGGGTGCCGCAAATCGAATAATTCAAACCGTTCCAATAGGCGATGGGATCAACCCCAATTTTGCCGCAGATTGCACATTCAAGGAAGCCATCATGGGTATTGGAAAAAATTACTACTCCCCAAGCCTGGCAAAAGATGCAATGGGTCTCGGCAAAAACCA
>JAMCQY010000029.1 GCA_023381945.1 Deltaproteobacteria bacterium | reverse complement strand
AGCACTGCCTGGCCGGCGGCATGGATGAGTCGGTAATCTATTCCTTCAGCATCATGGGGCTCCAGCTCGGGGAGCAGGGGGAATTCCAGCAGGCCTACAACTACGAAGACCTGGCCCGGGACCTGTCTGCCAAATACCCCAACACCTTCGGCGCCACCCGGGGCATGAACGGCATCGTCTGGTGCAACATGCACTCCAGGAGCCATCCGAAGGATATTGTGGATTATTGCCTTAAGTCGATCCAGAGTGGCAAGAACTGCGGCGATCTTTACAATGCGGGCCTATCTTACGGCCCCCTGATGTGGAATCTCCAGGTCCAGGGGGTGGACCTGTCGATTATCGAAGACGTAGCCAAGGAATGTCTGCAATTCTCCAACAGGTACCATCTGGCCTTCTCCGTAGGGCTGGCTGAAGCCATGCAGGCGGGCTGGATCGGCCCCATGAAAAGGGATTATGCTCCGGTGCCCATAAAAGAAAAACTGGCGCAGTGGGAGCGCGATAATCACATCGCCTCCGCCGGTAGTTATTATGTCCACATGGCACTGGTGCATTACTACTTTGGCGAGCACGACGATGCTGAACGCTACCTGGTAGGGGTTAAGAAGTACCTGTCCGGCCTTACTGACAACGTGCTGAAAAGGCAATGGCACATCTTCCGGGTCTTAAATGCCCTCAAACAATTTGAGCGGGGCGTGGGATTTAGAAATAAAGAAGCACTCCTAGCCGAAATCCGGCCGATTATCCAAAAAGTCGAAACCTGGACCGGGCTGGGCCCTCTTTTAAAGCCCTACCTGGCCTTTCTCTATGCCGAAAAGGAGAGGGTCCTGGGCAATTTTAAAGAGGCCCGGAGCCTTTACCTCGATGCCATCAACCTGGCTCATCAACAAAAGTTTACCTTCCTGGAAGGGCATCTTCACGAATGCCTCGGTGAGTTGCTCCTGGCAGCCGGCTGGTTCCCCGAAAAGGTATACTTTGCCGAGGCCGGGCGTCTCTACCGGAAATGCCGGGCCGAACGCAAAGAATTAAGTCTCCTTGAGAAATATCCGGAGTATCTCGAGGAAGAAATTGTCTCTTATGCGAAGATTGATTTGGAGTCAGTTCCGCCTTATACTTTGCCCGATCTCGACCTGGATTACCTCATGAAGTCGTCCCTGGCCATTTCCGCCGAGATCGAGCAGAACGCTCTGATGAAAAAGATCATGAATGTGGTGGTGGAAAGCTCTGGCGCCCAGCACGGCTATCTGCTGATGGTCGATGAAGAGGGCAATTTGCTGGTGCGGGCCGAGAGTCACGTCGCCGACAAGGAAGCCTTAACTTTAAATCAAAAACTGGAAGACGCCGTTGATATCTGTAAGGCAATTGTCCGCTACGTCTACCGCACCGGAGAACGCCTGATCCTAAACAACGCCTCCCAAGAAGGCGCCTTCAAGGATAATCCCGAGGTTCAGATCATGCAACTGCGTTCCGTTCTCTGCCTGCCGGTGATCAAACAATCGAAGATGATAGGAATCCTCTACCTGGAAAACCGCCTGTCGGAATCGGTCTTTACTTGGGAAAAAACCCAAATGACCGAATTGCTGACTTCCCAGGCCGCCATATCGCTGGAGAACGCTCGCCTGGTCATGGAAATGAAGAAGGCCGAGGACTGCATAAAAAAATCGCTGGAAGAAAAGGAGGCGCTCCTCAAAGATTTAATGGCTTTAAAGGCCCGGGAAGGAACTGATCTGAGCGATGGCAAAACGAATCCTGGTCATTGAAGATAACCCTTTTAACCTGGAACTCATGACCGATCTTCTGGAGGCTTTCGGCTACACCGTCCTGACCGCGCGTAATGGTGTCAGGGGAATTGATTTGGTGCGCCAGGAAAAACTTGACCTGATCATCTGTGATGTGCAGATGCCGGGAATGGACGGTTATGAACTGGCTGCCTACCTCAAGCGTGACCCCATGCTTAGCCGCATTCCTCTAATAGCGGTGACCGCCCTGGCTATGGTCGGCGACCGTGAAAAAGTGTTGTCCGCCGGGTTTGACGGCTATATCGACAAACCGATTACACCTGAGGTTTTCCAAAAACAGGTCGAAGCCTTCATGAAAAAATGACCAGCATACGATTCACCGCAGTTCCTAATGGACCTGCGGCCCACCCGTAAAGCATGAAAAGGTTTGGTGGGGCAGGCCTCCGTGCCTGCCAAACCTGGGCCACAGGCAGGGACGCCTGCGCCACCAAGTAACTTTTCGAAGCAGAGACGCGGAGGGCGCCAAGAGTAAATTCCTATTCTTATTTCTCTGCGTACGCCGCGCCTCTGCGGTGAAATAGTGGGGTAATTTTGGTGAAACAGAACGGGAAGGGCCAGACCACCATACTGATAGTCGAAGATCGGGAAATGGACCGGGAAATGCTGACCGACTTGCTGGAGCACGCCAAGTACCGGGTTTTGCAAGCTGCTGACGGCCCCCGGGCCTTGGCCCTGATCCGGTCGGAACATCCGGACCTGGTCATTTCTGATGTGCTTCTGCCCAAGATGGACGGCTATCAACTGGTCAAGCAATTGCGCGCCGACCCCGCCGTCTCCGGAACGGGCGTGCTCTTTTATACCGCAGTATTCAATGAGCGTGAGGCCCTGGACCTGGCCGGCGAACTCGGTGTCGCATGCATTCTCTCCAAACCCACGGAACCGGAAAGAATCCTGGAGAGTGTGGCTGAAGTCCTGAAAAGCAAGCGGACCCCGGCTGCTTCGCTTCTGCCCCCGGCCTTCGAGGAGAAGCACCTGCAATTGCTGGTGGACAAGCTCATCGCGCAGGTCAAGGCCCTGCAACGGAGCGAAGACCGCCTGCAGAAGAAGAATCAAATCTTGCTGGGCATCAATCGCGTCTTTCACGAGGCCCTGACCTGCGAGACCGAAGAAGAACTGGCCCGGACCGCACTTAAGGTGGCCATAGGCCTGACGGAAAGCCAGGGGGGTTTGATGGGCAAGGTGAATCAAGCTCGCAGGCTGGAAATTGCCTTCAGCGACTGGTCGGATTGCCCGATGTCGGAGGCGGCCGGGACCGGCTTGCCCGGCAACTTGCAGCACCTCCGGGGCTTCTTCAAAAAAATCATCGCCGAGGGCCGATCCCTGATCGCCAATAATCTTGCAGGCCATTCCGGCAGCGTCGCCAACCATCCGGACTGCCCCCCCGTCACCTCCTTTCTGGGAGCGCCTCTGAAATATATCGGGCAGACCATCGGCCTGATCGCCCTGGGGAACAAAGAAGGAGGTTTTGACCCTTCTGACCAGGAATCTTTGGAGAGCCTGTCTTTTGCCATTGTTGAAGCCCTGATGCGCAAGCGCGGCGAAGCCGCCCTCATGCAGGCCCATGATGAATTGGAATGGCGGGTGGAAGAGCGCACCGCCGAACTTAAAATGGCCGTGGATCAGTTGGAGGAAGAAGTTGGAAGGCGGCAGGAGACGGAAGAAGAACTCCAAGTAATCAATGAAGAGCTGGAACAGCGGGTCCGGGAGCGCACCTCCGAATTGGAAGCCGTCAACAAGGAGCTGGAATCCTTCTCTTACTCGGTGTCGCATGACCTCAAGGCCCCCATTCGCGCCATCGAAGGGTTCTCCCGGATGTTGATGGGCGAACATGCCCAAAAACTCGATGCCGAAGCGCTGCGGCTCCTCAGGGTCATCTGCGAGAATACCAAAATGATGCACCATCTCATCGATGACCTGCTGGCCCTGGCTCGTTTGGGCCGGCAACCGCTGAAAAAATCCGTCATCGATCTTGGCGGCATGGCCGGTCAAGTCTTCCAGCGCCTGAAGGCTCAAGTACCCCAAAGGAATTTGCAATTAATCATCAAGGACCTGCCTCCTGCCTATGGCGACCATTCCTTGCTCTATCAGGTCATGACCAACCACCTCGACAACGCCATAAAATATACCAGGTCCAAGGAGACCGCAATCATTGAGGTGGGCGGCCGGGCCGAGGGAACGGAAACCATCTTCTACGTCAAAGATAACGGCATCGGCTTTGATGAACGTTACCGCGGAAAAATTTTCGGCGCTTTTCAGCGCCTGCATAGCCTGGAAGAATATGACGGCACCGGCATCGGTCTGGCCATCGTTCAGCGCATCATCCTTCGCCACGGCGGCCGTGTCTGGGCCGAAGGGAGGGTCAACGATGGCGCCACCTTCTATTTCGCATTACCCAAGAATGATGTTTCTCGGGGGGGGGGGGGGGGGGGGGAGAGAAATAAACCAATAAAATCAATATGTTACCCTAAGTACGCCCTCGAATCGAAGCAGAGTTGAATGGTTTCTGTATTCTGCGCTTCTGAGGCGAAAAACGATTTACCGCGGAGAAGCTGAAGAAACCTTAGTCCTTTCATTCAACCGGTCCTAAACTCCCGCCCAAGTGGTTATAGGGGAGTGATCCTCCAGGATCTCACCTCCCCAGACCGTTCATCCATTGATCCAAAGCTGGCCCAGCCAAACTGATTTATAGCAATTGCCAAAAGTTTTTTTCTATAGCGATTGCCAAAAATAATTTCTTGTAGGGGCGCACCCGCGTGTGCGCCCTCCTGCGGGCGGACACATGGGTCCGCCCCTACAATCCATCGGGTTATCGGAAAAAACTTTTGGCAAACGCTATAACTTTTGGCAAACGCTATAGGGTTCCATTGCTCGACCCAGGTGGCAAAAGCCTTCCCAACTGCTTATCTTGTAAAATCAAATGTGCATCTTGCTTACCCAGAGGAGGTCGCCGCTGTGAGAACCCAGTTGATTATCCTGGCCGCCCTGTTGCTCCTGACCGTGGCCCCCGGCCTGTCGCAGACGGACCACTCAGCGCCTGTCCCAGCCCTTTCGCCCCTCTACCAGGGTAATGTCAACCTGCCTGGGATAGACTGCGACGCCACCGGAAGGCCCTTTATCAGGCAGCTCCCGGCCTCCCAAGCGGGGCCGATTTCGTCAGGCGCCTTGAACGTCCGGCCAAGCCTCGTCGTTGCTGCTCGTGGACAGAATCCCCCCAATCCATCCCCGGCTCCTCCCATCTCTCATACGGTCAAAGTCTATGGGGCGCCCTGGCGCTGGTTTTCCCTGGACAACATGAACATCGGCACCCACCCCAAATGTCACGGCACGGCCATGTCCTACCGTTTCCGGGCCGACCATACCGGCCAGGCGGAGGCGGTTCAGTTCTTTCTCCAGGTCCAGGGAGCGGGCTATGCCATGGGGGACGCCGGTATCCTGCGGGTTGAATTACAAACCGACGACGGCACCGCCGGCCACTTCCCCTCCGGCAAGGTTCTGGCGTTTCTGCAGCTTGATAACCTTTACGGCAGGGTGCGCCACAACGGCTACTCGTGGATTCATGACCGGCTGCGCTTCAATGCCCCGGCCTCGCTAACCGCCGGCCAGCTCTACCACCTCGTGGTCTCCAACGCCTCCCCCGATCCTTATAATAACTGGTTCGACATCAATAATATGTGTGTCGCCCAGTTGCTCAGTCCCATTCAGACAGGAGTCAGCGACACCGACTACTGCCTGGTCCGCAAGGTATCCGGGGTCTGGAAATGGGATGAACGGGTCAAGCACGACACCCCGATCTTTACCCTCTACTTCAAGGACGGCCATTCCCTGGGCGCGGCCTATTTACAGGTCTACCCCACCACTCCCTGCCAAATCCAAGGCAATACCCGGATGAGGGAAACCTTCACCGTCACCGGCGGAGACCAGATCGTCAGCAAGATGTCGGTGGCCTGCTGGGTAGCCAACGGCGCCAATCCCGGCCGTTTAACGATCAGGTTGGAGCAGGGTGATGGCACTCTCATTGAGGAGGGGGCCATCCCTGCCGCATTGGCGCCAATGGGAGAAGAAACTGCCATAAATTGGGTCACTTATGCCTTCAGCAGCCCGCGCACCCTGAAAAATGGTTCAACTTACCATCTGGTGGTGAGCGCCCCGGCGGGCGATCCTTATAACTTTCTGCCCATGATGAAGGGTTCCGCTTACGGCTTCCGGGGGTGGGAGTTCCAGGACGGTTGGGTGGAGCAGAACTCCGGCTCCGGCTGGGTCCCGGGAGTCCCGGAACGCCATAAGCTGGGTAAACATTTCGATATGATGTTCTACTTCACCCCCAAACCGTAAGCTATGGGCATAATGGTTTCCCCCGATGCCAATCTGAATAAAGACATCGCGTTGGAAAGTTGAGAAATTGTTTCATACGAGTTGCGCTCAAACAGGCATTATTTGAGGTGTCATTCTGAACGGAGCATGGCGGAGTGAAGAATTAGATTCTTCGCTTCGCTCAGAATGACAATATAACTTTGTTGACCGCAACCCGGTATAGCTTCTCCAAACCCATCCGCCCGGATATGTCAATTTTGGCCTGCTGTTGGATTTTCCAACAATTCATTTTTTCCTTAATATTGAAAATTATTCATAGGTTAACCGATAAGAAGAATCGATTGTTGGATTATCCGACATGAGACTTTAATGGTGAAATTCTCTGGCCCGTGGAGAAGATTCGTAGAATTATCAGATAGATAGATGGGTAATTTGGCTGCTGGCACATCCTTTGCTTTATATGAAATGGACCCTCTCGCCGGGATTCCAGTGTCAAAGGTCATCAAAGCGGGAAGGGAAGCAACGGGTGGAAGCATGAAAACTTTCAGGGACCATGTTATTATGTAAACAAACCTGCTGCAATGGAGAAGCCTGTTAGGAAATCTAGCAACACACTCCTTGGCGGAGTTCCTCATGAGTCCCGGCAAGCAGTTCTATAATCTGGCCCTGGTGGGCGGGGGCCGTCAAGGCATGGCCATCCTGGAGGCCCTGGTGCCTCTCCGCCGGGATGACCAGCTCTTGCGAATAGTGGGATTGGCTGACTTGAATCCCGAAGCTCCCGGCGTCCTCTATGCTTACCGTCATAATCTTCTGGTCACGGTGGATTTTACCGACTTATTCCAGCTCCCCGAATTGGACATTATCGTCAACGCCACCGGCCACCCGGAAGTCTCCTTAAAATTGGACGAACAGCGGCCAGAGAGAATGATGATCCTCAATGTCGATCGTCCGCTTTCCTGGGAGGACTTCTGGGACCTCGTCTCCATGGATCTTACCCCCGTTCAAGAATCCGCGCCTTTGAGAATCGGCATTGTAGGGGGAGGTAAAGGCGGGCATGAGGTTCTCAAACTTATTGCCGGAGAGCCGCGTTATCGGCGGAGAATCGAAATCCTCTGGGTGGCTGATCCCAATACGCAGGCCCAGGGTGTCAGGCTGGCCAAAGAATTGGGGATACCAACCTTTACCGAATTAACTCCCATTTCGGAATCGACCCCGGATCTCATTCTGGAACTCACCGGGGACCCGGAAGTGCGGGAAAGAATCATCCAACAGAAAGGCCCGCACACCCAGATCATCGACCATATAAAGGCGCGCCTCTTCTGGGATCTCCTGCACCGGGATGAAGACCGCTTGCGCAGCAAGGTTGAGAGCGAAATCAAGCTGGCCGGCCAGCGCAACCGTTTTCAGAGAATTTTTGACCATCTCCCTGATCCGGTGTTGGTATTGCGCCCAAATTATTTAGTGGAAGAAGCCAACCTGCCGTTTCTGAATCGCTTCCAAAAACAAGCGGATGAGGTCATCGGCAAACCTTGTTATGCAGTGTTCCATCAGTTTGATGAACCCTGCGACAAAAAAGGCATGCCCTGCCCCTTGCCGACGGTTCTGGAGAAATGTGAGACCGTCCAGAGTTTGCAAGGCTTTCCCAATCCCGACGGCACCCTGCGATATGATGAAATCACCATGTCGCCTCTATGTCCGCCGGAAGGCACCAAAAAAAGAGTTATCGAGGTTATCAAAGATATCACTCCTCGCATGAACCTGGAAGAAGCGCTGAAAAGTTCCGAAGAGAGGGCAAAAAAGGGTAAAGCCTTTCTTGAGACCATTGTCAACGGCATTGTGGATCACATGATGGTGATCGACCTGGACTATAAAATTATTGAGGTTAACCGGGCTTTGCTGGAGATGGTGGGTCTAAAATGGGAAGAAGTGGTGGGCAGACACTGCTATGAAGTATCGCACCACTTGAATGAGCCTTGCACCATCCCTGATCATCCCTGCCCTTTAAAAGAGGCGGTGGCCAAGGGCAAGGCCGCTTCGGCCACGCATGTGCACTTCGACAAGGACGGCCGGGAGCGTTATTATCATGTGGTCTGCCACCCTTTGTATGATGAGGAGGGGCGTATTCACCAAGTAGTTGATCTATCCAGGGATATCACCCAGGAGATCAACGCCCGCACCAGGATGCTCCATGAGGATAAAATGGCTTCTTTGGGGAAGTTGTCTGCCAGCGTGGTGCATGAAATTAATAACCCGCTCACCGGCATCCTCAATTTCGTCAAATTGATGGAAAGCATGCTGGATGACGGGGCCCTGGGTGAGGCAGATTTGGCTGATATCCGCCGTTATCTCACCATGATCCATAGTGAGACCTCCCGGGTCAGCCGAACCGTGGCCAATCTCCTGGCTTTTTCTCGCAAGACCAAGCCGGAATTCGAGCCGGTGGACGTCAACGCGATCCTGACGGAAACCTTGTCCCTTACCGGATACCAGATGCGGCTGCAAGGCATCAACGTGAACCGCCAGCTGGCTCCGGACCTGCCCCCGGTCATGGCGGATAAGGGACAGATGAAACAGACCTTTTTGAATCTCTTCCTGAACGCCCAGGACGCGATGCCGCAAGGAGGCACTCTCACCCTGGAATCCAGGAATTCCCGATCCCGTCAAGTGATGGTGAAAGTCTCCGACACCGGAAAAGGCATTCCCAAAGAAAATCTTTCCCAGATCTTCGAACCGTTCTTCACCACGAAAAAGACCTGCTCCGGCGTAGGCCTGGGGCTCTCCGTGGTTTATGGCATTATCCGGGACCACAAGGGTTCCATCAAAGTGGACAGTGTGCCGGGGCATGGGACTTCGTTTACTATTCGCCTGCCCGCCTGTAAACCGGGAGAAGAAAATGCTGCCGCATAACAAGATCAGCATCCTGGTAGTGGATGACGAACTGAGCATCCGTGAATCTTTGAGCGGCTGGCTGAAAAGGGGCGGTTATGAGGTGGAAACCGCCGAAGACGGGGTCGCGGCACTGGCCAAGATCCGGGAAAAGCGGGCTGACATCATGCTCATCGATGTCAAAATGCCGGAGATGGACGGCCTGACCCTGCTCAAAAAACTCAAGGAAAGCGAAGTCGAGACGAATATTCTCATGATGACGGCGCACGGCGACATCCATGATGCCGTGGAAGCCATCAAGCTGGGGGCTTACGACTATTTACTCAAGCCCTTCGAACTGGAGGAACTCAGCTTTACCATCGAAAAACTGGTGCAGTTGCAACAACTGGCAATGGAGAACCAGATTTTGAAAGAGAGGCTGGCGACTATTACCCGCTTTGAAAACCTGGTGGGCCAATCACCGGTCATGGTGAAGCTTTTTGAGACCATTGTGGATGTGGCGCAGAGTGACGCCACGGTCTTGATCACCGGGGAAACCGGTACGGGCAAGGAACTGGTGGCCCGGGCCATTCATGCGCAGAGTCCCCGGTGTTATGCCCCCTTTATTGCCATTAACTGCGGGGCCTTTACGGAACAGCTCCTGGAAAGCGAGCTCTTTGGACATGAAAAAGGCGCCTTCACCGACGCCAAGTATACTAAGAAAGGCCGACTGGAAATGGCGCACGCCGGGACCCTCTTCCTGGATGAGGTGGGCGATATCTCCATGAAGATGCAGATCGACCTGCTCCGGGTCCTGGAGACCCGGGAATTCACCCGGGTGGGGGGAACTGTACCGTTACGCAGTGATTTTCGGGTTATCGCCGCTACTAACCAGGATCTTACTGAGGCCATTCGACGCAAAAACTTTCGACAAGACCTGTTCTATCGGCTGAACGTTATCCACCTGCAAGTGCCGCCTTTGCGGGAGCGGCCGGAAGATATTCCCTTACTGGCCCAACATTTCATGAGACGTTACGCCACTGAGACTAAAAAGAAGATCGACTCCATCCATCCGAAAGCCATGGAGGCGCTGCAACAATATCCCTGGCCGGGAAATGTCCGGGAGCTGGAAAACGCCATAGAACGGGCCGTCGTGGTGGGGAAAGGCCGGCAGATCAAACGGGCTGACCTGCCTTTTGGCACTGCACCTGAGGCCATGGAATTGGCCGAGTTATCCTTGGAAGAATTGGAACGCCAACATATCGCCCAACTCCTGGCAACCAAAGGCGGCAACCTTTCCAATGTCGCCAGGGTTTTGCGCATCAACCGTTCCACGCTCTACGAGAAAATCAAGAAATACGGCCTAGCCCATTAACGCCGAAATTTTGAGGCGCCCTGGCCGCGGCTCGGCGGCAGGCAGGAGAGATTTCCTGCTGCTCGAACTGCCCTCTCCGCCAGAAGAACCTGGCATTTTCGTGGATATGCCAGGCCCTTCCGACCCAATTTTTTAGAATTCGGGGGCCGGAACAGCTCAAGCGCTATGGAGAAACTCCTGCACCAGGCGTTTCCAGCCCAACTGCGGAAAGGTGCCGAAGACGTCATCGATGATCACTCCCCCGGAGGGCAGCGTCACCCCCGCCGCAGTTTCCAGCATGGCCAGCAGGCGGTGGGACTCATGGTCCATCCAGGCGACATTGCACTGGCCAAAAAGCATTTTTTCCAGGTCCGGTTTGAGCTTGGTAGGGGAGACGACCAACAGCCAGCCTTCGCCGTAAGGGTCGGCATGAGTCAAACCAGGATTTTGCCGAACTTTGGGATTCACCGCCTCGATGACGCCATTCAGGGGGGCCAGAACTGCGGCCTTTTTCCCTTGGCGGGATAGAGTCAGAGCCGCCTCATCGGCGTGAATTTTCTGCCCCAGGCCGGGGAACTTGATTTTGTCGGGAGGGCCTAAGACCTTCTGGGAAAAGTCGTCTAAACCGACACGGACCCTCCCGGCATTCTCCAGGGCCACCCAGGTATGACCCCGGTGGAGGAAGTTGGAGGTCGGCACCGTAATGCCGAAGACCTCCTGGACCTTGGGCCTTTCCGGGGCCAGAAAGAAATCAAACTGGTCCTCCAGAAGTTCGTCAAAAGAACACTGGTGACAATGCCGGGTTTGCATGAGCTGGCACTTCTGCCGCCCCTTAAAGTGTCGCCGCATTTTTCCTTCCCAGGGGACCGTGACGGCCTTCTTGCCTGGCGGACGTTTAACTTTCTGGCGACTGGCCAGATGCTGCTCGGCAGTTTCGCTCATGACCCGGTCGAAATCGCAAGACAAACAATCGAAATCACGATCGCATATCTTGAAGTCGATGACCCCGGCTTCCATCCAGATACACGGCTTTTTGCCCTCGATGAATTGTTTTGCCATTGAATCATACCTCTCACTACACTTTGCCCTGGAAGGACAGGGTGTCTGGAAATTACCCTCCAGTTTTCCTGTTTGCCGGTTTTCATCCGGCTTTCTTCCACTTCGCCACGGGTAGAAAACCCTTTCTGGTCAGGTTTTGCAGGAAAAACTCCTGGACCAGCGGCCGCCAGCCTAAGTCCGGATAGTGGCCATACAAGTCATCGATGACGGTGCCGCCGTCCGGCAGGGTTAAGCCGGCCTTGGCGTCCATCAGGTTCATTAAGCGGTGAGACTCTTCATCAATCCAGGTGACATTGGCCTCACCGGAAAATAGTTTTTCCAAATTGCGTTGGAGATTGTCGGGCCTGACCGTAAAGAGCCAGCCTTCCCCATAAGGATCGTCGTGAATCAGCTTGGGCTGCTGGCGAACCTTGGGATTGATGGCCTCCACCGCGCCATCCACCGGCGCCTCAAAAGAGGCCTTGCGTCCCTGCCTCATCACGGCCATGCAGAGGTGATCCTGATAATAGACCTTGCCGACTTCGGGAAATTTAATATCGTCTGCCGG
>JAMCQY010000208.1 GCA_023381945.1 Deltaproteobacteria bacterium | reverse complement strand
TCGTGGGTCCTTGAGGCAATCGAGATGTTTGCGGAAGGGTGAATCGGGAGAAGGCATGGCGTAACCTCCTAAAAATTATAGTTTTTTAGGTGGTTACCATAAAATCTAGTAAAAGTCTAGAATTATCTAACTATTCCAGACAGTTACTTTTATCAAGTCAATTCGTTATAATCCCGGCAATTTCGATCGGATCATATTCCATGCCAAATATACATGCGATTGCCCTGGGCTAACCCCACTTCCTCCTTGCCCCCCGCAGGCTGTTCGAGGTATCATGGTCGCGGTCGGACCGGATCAAGGTCCGGTCCCTCATCCAGATTGATCGGCCCCCGTAGGGGCCTTGCTTACAGCGGCGACATTCCCTCTCAACACAAATTTTGTTATAATTCTAAAAGGTTAATCTTTACCACGGGATGACCATGTCCGAATCGGAGTTCGTTCATCTTCACGTCCACACCGCCTACAGTCTGTTGGACGGTGCAGTGCGTATCAAGGACCTGCTAACCCAGGCGGCAGCCTTTGAGATGCCGGCGGTGGCCATCACCGACCACGGTTCGCTCTTCGGGGTCCTGGATTTCTATCAGAAGGCCAAGGCGGCGGGCATCAAGCCGATCCTGGGGTGCGAGGTCTACGTGGCCCCGGGGTCCCGGCACGACCGCAAGGGCAAGGGGGACCATAACCATCTGGTGTTGCTGGCGGAAAATAATGAAGGCTATAAAAATCTTATCCGGCTGGTGACCCAGGCCTACCTGGAAGGTTTCTATTACCGTCCCCGGGTGGACCAGGAACTCTTGCAGGAGCTGAACGGCGGTCTCATCGCCCTGTCGGCCTGCCTCCATGGCAAGGTGGCCCAGCGCCTGATGAACGACGATCCCGAAGGCGCTGAGACCGCAGCCCGGGAATATGCCGAGATCTTCCCCGGGCGCTTCTATCTGGAAGTCCAGGCGAACGAACTGCCCGACCAGCATAAGGTTAATGAGGCCTTGTTCGAGCTGGCTCCCCGTTGGGGTCTGCCCCTGGTGGCCACCAATGACGTGCATTACCTGAAGCCCGAACACGCCCGGGCCCAGGATGCCCTGCTCTGCATCCAGACCGGCAAGACCGTGAACAGCGCCAGCCGCATGAAGTTCCAGACCGATCAGCTCTATTTCAAAAGCCCGGAAGAGATGGCCCGGTCCATCCCCCAGTCCGCGGCCCTGGCGGCCACGGCCGAGATCGCGGCCCGTTGCGACGTTAGCCTCGATTTGGGCACCTTGCATTTTCCGTTGTACCCACAGGTGCAGGGGCGAAACATCGAAGATCTTCTAATCGAGCGGGCCAGAGAGGGGCTCAAGGGCCGCCTGGCGGCCCCGGCCGCCCATGCCCGCCCGCCAGAAGAGGCCTACTGGCAGCGCTTGGAATACGAGATCGGCGTCTTGGTGAAGATGGGCTTTGCCGGCTATTTTCTGGTAATGACCGACATCATCAGCCACGCCAAAAAAAAGCATATTCCCGTAGGTCCGGGCCGCGGCTCCGCCGCGGGCAGCCTGGTGGCTTACTCCCTAAGCATCACCGACCTGGATCCCCTGGCCTACGGCCTCTTCTTCGAGCGCTTCCTCAATCCGGAACGGGTAAGTCCGCCGGATATTGACGTGGACTTCTGTTATGAACGCCGGGGCGAGATCATCGACTATGTCTCCAAGACCTACGGCTGGCCGAATGTCGCCCACATCACCACCTTCGGGAGCATGAAGACCCGCCAGGTGATCCGGGATGTGGGCCGGGTCCTGGAAGTGCCTTACCCGGAAGTGGACAAGATCGCCAAACTGGTGCCGGAAAAATTGGGAATCACCCTGGCCCAGGCCCTGGAGATGGAGCCGCGCCTCAGAGAGTTGCGCGACAACACCCCAACGGTCAAAGATGTCCTGGACATTGCCGGGGTTCTGGAAGGGTTGCCGCGCCATTCCTCCACGCACGCCTCAGCGGTGGTCATCGCCGACCGCCCCCTGATCGATTACCTTCCCTTATACAAGGATAATAAGGGGGAACTGGTCACCCAGTTCGACATGAAGGGCGTGGAGAAGGTGGGCCTGGTGAAGTTCGACTTTCTGGGCCTGCGCACCCTCACCGTCATCGATCAGGCGATGCGGCTGATCAGGAAGAATCACCAAGCCGACTTCGACATCCATGCCATCCCCCTGGACGATGCCGCCAGCTTCCAGTTGCTCCAGGCCGCCAACACCGCCGGGGTCTTCCAGTTGGAAAGCGGCGGCATGCGGGCCTTGATGGTGCGCCTCAAGCCTTCGGTCTTCGAGGACATCATCGCCCTGGTGGCCCTGTACCGGCCGGGCCCCATGGAAACTGGCATGCACGACGACTACGTGAAGCGCAAGCACGGCGAGGCCAAGGTGGAATATTTCCTGCCCCAGATGGAGCCCATTCTGCAAGAGACCTACGGGGTCATTCTCTACCAGGAGCAGGTGATGCAGATCGCCGCGGCGGTCTCCGGCTTCTCCCTGGCCGAGGCCGACCTGCTGCGCCGGGCCATGGGCAAGAAGGACCCGGCGGTTATGGCCTCCCAGCGGGACCGCTTCGTGTCCGGCGCGGTGGAGCGGGGAGTAGCTAAGGCCAAGGCCACGGAATTATTCAACCTGATTGAAAAATTCGCCGGCTACGGCTTCAATAAGTCCCACAGTGCCGCTTACGCCCTGGTGGCCTATCAGACCGCCTATCTCAAGGCCCACTATCCCCTGGAGTTTTTGGCTGCGGTTCTTAATAGCGAAATCAATAACACGGTCTCCCTGGCCAAGCACATCATGGAAGCCCGGGACCAGGGGATTGAACTGCTGCCGCCCGACATCAACCGGAGCGATCGCGACTTCACGGTGGAAGACGGCAAGGTGCGCTACGGTCTGGCCGGGGTCAAAAACGTTGGCACCGGGGCCATTCAGGAGATTCTGGCGGCCCGGGGGCCGAACCGCTTCGAGGGCTTCCGGGATTTCCTGGTGCGCATCAGCCTCAACAAGGTGAACCGCAAGGTCCTGGAGTCGCTGATTCAAGCCGGGGCCTTCGACACGGTGCAGCCCCGGCGCTCCCGCCTCATGGCCGGCCTGGATGAGGCCCTGGAAAAGACTCAAAACTTGAAGCGCCAGCAGGCAAGCAAGCAGATGTCCATGTTTGGGGGCTTGGAGGTTTCTCAAGGTGATGACGACTGGCTGCCGGAGGCGGAGCCCTGGGAGAAAAACGTCAAGCTGGCCCGGGAAAAGGAGGCGCTGGGGGTCTACCTCTCCGGCCATCCTCTGGACGCCTACCGCACCCTGCTCAAGACCCGGGTCAGGATTACCACCGCCGACCTGACCGAAGTCGCCGACGGCCAGGAAGTGGCCCTGGGGGCAGTGGTCACCGCCCTGAAGGAGAAGGTCGGGAAAAGGGGCGGCCGGTTGGCCATCTGCACCCTGGAAGATCTGGCCGGCAGCATCGAGGCGCTGATCTTCTCGGATGTCTACGAAAAGGCCGAGGCCTTGCTGCACCGGGAAAGCCTGCCCCTGTGGGTGAAGGGCAACCTCATACAGGAAGAAAACGGGCCCAAACTCCGGGTGCAGGAGATCGCCCCGCTGGAGACCGCCCTGCCTCCCTGGCCGGCCCGGCTTGATTTGCGCCTGCGGGCCGCAGCAGTAACGAAGGAGCAGTTGGTCCAGCTCAAAGAAATTCTTCACAGGCATGCCGGACCGGTGCCAGCCTTCCTTTATTTCCTTCACCCCGGCGAGGAAGCCGTCTTGGCCTTGCCCCCGGATTTGGGTCTCACCCCTTCAGCCCACCTGATGGAGGAGGTCAACCGTCTGCTGGGCTATCCGGCGTTAAGCATTTAATCGTTCTGTGGGCGCTCCCTTACCTTCCACTTGAGCATTCAGGAGCAAAAAATTGTTTTTCTTTAAAAAGATCGTGGCTCCGCTGTTTTATCCGGTACCTCTGTGCTTGGAATTTCTCCTCCTGGGACTGGCCTTCCTGTGGTTCACCCGCCGCCAAAAAACCGGCAAGATCCTGGTAAGCCTTGGTACCGGTCTCTTCTTGATTTTTAGTTATTCCTTTGTCCCAGGTCTGCTGGCGCAGTCGCTGGAACAAAAGTATCCGCCGGTTCTTGATCCGGCGGCCGGCCCCGGAGGATCAACGGCTAAGTATATCGTGGTCCTGGGCGGAGGCCATATCAGTGACCCAAAACTGCCCGTGACCTCTCAGATCAGGGCCGAATCGCTTTATCGTGTGCTGGAGGGGGTCAGGCTTTACAAGGCCAAGCCGGGCCGAAAGCTAATTCTGTCGGGCGGCGGGGGGGATGACCCGATCCCTGAGTCCCGGAACATGGCCAGGATAGCCCTGATCATGGGGGTGAATCCGGCAGATATCATCCAGGAATCCGCTTCCCGGGACACCGAGGAACAGGCTCGCCTGATTAAACCCCTGGTCGGCCGGGAAGAATTTTTCTTGGTGACCTCGGCCTCCCATTTACCCCGGGCTATGCTGTTGTTCCGTAAACAGGGGCTGTCACCGGAGGCCGCCCCGGCGGGCCCCATGGTCGCAGAGGCGCCGTATTGGAGGATCGTGGATTTCTTTCCCACCATTGATGGCCTCTATCTAATGGAATTTGTCCTGCATGAATATCTGGGCCTGGCCTGGGCCAAGCTGAGAGGGATGATTTAGGAGGCTCACCTTTTGAGATAAGCCCCTGATCAAAGAGAAGAATAAAAGATTAAGCTTCATAAAACATCGAGACCTGACACTAATGACGCCTAAAACGGTGCGAAAAGTGCTCCGGACCGTATGCCGCTATTACAAGCTGGCCCCAATTTCCTTCCAGGACCGAAACGGCTATGACTTGGCCTGGACCTCGGGTCAACGATGCACACCCCCTGTTTGAATCAAGATTCCCTCATTGTCAACCTTCATGAACAGTGAACCCCAATTTTCATAAGGAGGCGCCGAAACCGAAGAAGCACATCTGTTTGGGTTGAAGTGGCCAAAACATGTAGCGAAGTTAAGGCATGGCAAAGTCGAGGCAGACCTGAAATAGCTAAAAACAGGTTGTTGCATTTGTATAAGGCAGGACCTTTTCCTTGAATCGTCGAAGACCCTGGCGTCCAAGGAGAAAGGGTTGAGCAATGCCGCCCAGGTAGAGTTCGGCCGCGCGGGTTTGCAGGACATAGCGCTTGATTTGGGACCGGTTGATCAGCAGGGAGCGGTCCAGCAGGACAAAAACCTTAGCCGGCAGTCTCGCTTCCCAATTGTGAAGCGGAATGCGCACCAGGTAGCTGCGGCCGTTGCCGGCGATTACCTGGGTGTAATTTCCTGCGGCCCGGATGGCGGCGATTTCCGCGACCTCCAAAAAGACCGCCTGCCGGCCGGCATCTAAAAAGACGCGATCCGTGCCGCGGAGCAGGCCGGCTGCCTCCTCCGGTCCAGTATCTCTCTTTTTCACCCGCGCTATCGTCCTGGCCAGCCGTTCCGGTTCCACCGGCTTCAGCAGATAATCCAGGGCGTTGACTTCAAAAGCCCGAATGGCGTAATTATCGAAGGCCGTGACAAAGATGATGGGCGGGGGGAATTCGAGTCGCTCCAACAGGTCGAACCCTGAGCCGCCTGGCATCTGAATGTCCAGAAAAACCAGGTCGGGACGTTGAGCGGCGATCATCAGGCGGGCTTCTTCGGCATTGCGCGCTTCGCCAATAATCAGGATCTCCTCATGGGCGCCAGCAGACCTCGCAGATTTTCCCTGGCCAGCCGCTCATCGTCAACAATCAGGGTTTGCAAACTTCCGGTGTCAGTGGGCATCCGCATCAGCCCCCGATAAAGGCAGTTTCACCTTGGCAATGATCCACCCTTCCCGGGTGTCCAGCGTCAAACTGGAATAGCCCGGGTACAGCAGCTCCAGCCTTTGGCGCAGGTTCTTCAAGCCGATGCCGTTCTCATTGCGGCTGTATTCCTTCTTTCTAACCCATTCCCCTGTATTGGCGACCTCAACTTCCAACCTCTTATCGGTCAAGGTGCAGGTTATGGCAATCCGCAAGGGCAGCGGTGAGGTTTTCATGCCGTACTTGATGGCATTCTCGACCAATGGTTGGATCAGCAACTCCGGGACGAGAGCCTGGCCGCAATGGGGAGAGGGCCGGGGTCCGGTCCGTTGAGCACGGCAATCTTATCGATCAGGAGACCCTCGACCTGCTGGTAAAAAAACAGGCCTTTTTCGTGCCGACCCTGGTGACCTTCGAGATGCTGATCCGCGAGGGTAAGGAATCGGGATTTCCGCCGGACCAACTCGGCAAGGTGAAGGAGCTGCACGAACATGCCCTGGGTGCCCTGGAAGCGGCTCAGCAGCAAGGCGCCCAAATCGCCTTCGGCACCGACCTCATCGGCCCCATGCACTGCCATCAGTCCCTGGAGTTCGGTCTGCGCCGGGAGGTGCAGCAACCGGCGGAGGTCATTCAGGCGGCCACCATCCGGTGCGCCGAATTATTCAACCTGACCGGCCGGATCGGGGTCATTGCCCCCGGCGCCTATGCCGATTTATTGGTGATTGACGGCAATCCCCTGGAGGACCTGGGGTTGCTGCAAGACCCGGAAACCCACTTCAGCCTCATCATGAAGGAAGGAAAGATTTTTAAAAGCCAGATGTCCTGAAGGAAGCTCTCTGCTTTCAGCAGTCAGCTTTTAGCAATTTGGCAATTTAGCCACTTTCTGTTAACCGAAAACCGAAAGTCGTATAAGGGGGGCAGGATGTGAAGAGAATGCATTATTTCATCATGGTGGGTTTACTGGTGAGCGCGATGACTCTACTGCCGGGGGTCTCCCACGCCGCCATGTGGATAGGGGGCGAGCTCGGGGGGAATTTCTTCGGCAACTCGGACGTCAATTTGAGTCTTAATGGCAGCACCGAAACCTTTAAGAACGCCAGCATCGAGCCCTCGGTGATCGGGGGTGTCACCCTGGGCTATGACTTCGTGAACGAAGGGTTTGGGGGCTATAACTGGCCTCACTGGATGAAATACTTCTCATTTGCCGTGGATTTTACCTATAACCGGATGGATCGGCGGCAGCAATATCTCTCGGTCACGCCAGCCTCTTTGGGAGATCAGTTTGGCAAAGACACACTGGCCCACATTGATGGCTCGATGGCCGTCCTGACCTTTCTCTTCATGGGACATTATGGCTTTTTGCCGGATTCGGAAATGCCGACTGGCCGGCTGCATCCCTATCTCGGGATAGGTCCGGGTATTGTCTTCAGCAGCAAAAGTGTAGGCGGGTTTGGTTCTGCGAGTTCTGCGGACATTGCCTTGGTAGTGGAAACCGGCCTCCGCTTTTTTGCTCTGAAGAATGTCTCGCTGGATGCCGCTTTCCGCTATCGCTGGTTCAACCCCAGATATGAGTTTACCAGCGCGGGCCTCCCGGTGGATGTCGACTTCGACGCCAAAAGCTATTCCGTCCTGGCTCGGGCTAATTACCACTTCTAATAAGTCCGCGGCAAAGTTGTGATGTAAAAGCCGGAGTGAATATTTCCCTCTACCAGGCCACCCGCCATAGCTTCGCTTCCCAGGCTATCAACTCCGGGACGCCCAAACATTTAATCGGGGCCTTCCTGGGACACAAAGATCCGAAATCTACCGAACGCTATGCCTCTGGAAACCGGACCCCTGGTCCAGTGCTGGAAACGCCCCGAAAAGGTACGGCACCAGATTGGCACCAAGGCAAAAAATGGCGGGGCTAACTTATTAGAATTTAAGCGTAAAAAGTAGTTGATTTGTGGGTTCGATTCCCATGCACTTCCGCCACTTTTTGCTAACCCAAGCCATTTTCGAAAAATCATTTTTTTATTGCACAAACAACTATTTGACAAAGGGTAAAGATTTTATAAAATTTAAAATAGATTCCAGGCAAACGCGGGGCCTGTAGGCTTTTCTAGAAGGGGAACGTTTACTGGTCGTTTCCCCTTATATTTTTGCCTGGAACATTTTGGAGGATGTAATGAAAGTCAGAGGTAAGGTTAAGTGGTTTAGCGATTCCAAGGGCTATGGCTTCATTTCCCAGGCCGACGGCCCCGATGTCTTCGTACACCACAGCAACATCGAAGGTGAGGGTTTCAAGACCCTCGAAGAAGGCCAGGAAGTCGAGTTTGAAGTAGTGCAGGGGAAAAAAGGCCTACAGGCTCAGAATGTAGTGAAGGTCTAAGCGTTATTCCCCACCGCGGCTGTCCAGTTAATCATGCAGACCAGGGAACCTGCGAGTGCTTTGCCCGCAGACCTGAATGGACCCGCACGGTTTTCAATAATCATAAATTTGCATTAATCCGGCGGGGCGATCCTTAAAGGCGCCCAGCCCAAGGAGAGGTTCATGGCCAAAGTAAAAAATGGCGATTTCGTACAATTACACTATACCGGCAGCCTGGAAGACGGCACTGTGTTTGACACCAGCACCGATCGCGAACCCCTGGAATTTCAGGTGGGCGGCGGCGGCATCATTGCCGGCTTCAATGATGCGGTAATCAATATGGAAGTGAACAGCGAAAAGGACGTGACCCTGACTCCGGATCAGGCATATGGCGATCTGCGGGACGACCTCAAGCGGGAATTTCCCAAATCGATGCTGGGCGACCACCAGATTGAAGAGGGCCAGGAACTCAAATTCGCCAGCCCCCATGGTCCCGTGACGGGCAAGGTCTTGGCCATCGAGCCGGATAAATTCGTGGTGGATTTTAACCATCCCTTGGCCGGCAAGACTCTGCTGTTCAAGATCAAGCTCGTGGGCATTACCGACCATCCCACCCAGCAGTCGGCCTGCTCTTGCAGTTCAGGTTCCTGCGACTCCGGCTCCTGCGGTTCCGGCTGCGGCTGCTAAAAGATGTTGGGTTCAATTGCTTGAGCCCAGTTGAGCGATAAAAGAAAATGGCGGGGCGTGAGAAATCACGCCCCGCCGTGTTTTACCGGCCGCGGCCTGGAAGGAATCTGCCTTATTCGCTGGTTGCCGGAGGATTGGCCGGAGTCGCGGGCTGACCGGATTGGGCGCCGCCCTGGGGTCCCTTCATCCCCTGGCGGTTCTGGGCCTTAGCGGCGCCGGTGACCGAACAATTCTGCTTGCCGGGGTTTTGGGCCGGGTTAACTGCGCAGGTTCCACCCGGGCCGCCGGTACATAGCTGATTGCCCTGATCCATCGGACATACCGCCGGGCCGCCTCCCTGACTTTGGGCCAGCGCTGCGCCTGCCAGGAGCAATATTGCAGCCAAGGCTAATGCCAGGCCTGCCATTAAGCACTGTCTATTCTTCATAAAGTCTCCTTAATTTACCGATGAAATATTGCCAGTCATTGATTGACTATTAGTCAGGGCGTCCCGGACCTGCGGGGCCGAGGCCCGGTTCCATTCCCGGACCCGGCATACCGGGGCCTGGGCCTGGACCCATACCAGGACCAGGGTGCGGCCCCCCGTGCCAGGGGCCGCGCCTGCCGCCCCTGCGACCGCATGCCTTTTCCAGACGGGTCTGGACCAGACTCAGGAAGGCGGTGCGCTGTTCGGGTTTCAATTCTTTCCTGAATTCCAGCAGGTGCCGCACCAGCTCTTCTTCCAGTTTGCCTTGCGAAGCGCTGATTTCCCCGATCTTGGCGCGGATGGCAGCCATATTTGGGGTCTCAGATTTGAGCAACTCGAAGAGCTCCCGGCGGCTTTGAAACAATTCTTTCCGGATTTCCTCGACCTTGGCCCGGTGCTGCCAGAACAGGCCGCGCACGGCTTGGCGCTGAGTCTCATCCAGCTTCAATGTTTGCCACAGATCCCGGATGGGCAGGGGCGGCGGCATTTCCCGGGACAGCCCTTGCGCCTTATCCTGGTATCGCAGGTAGACGATGGTGCCGATGGTCCCAAAGTTCAGGGCCAACGAAAAAATTACCAGATATAATAACCAGTTACGTCTCAATTGCAGTTACCGGTTCCTTCGTCCTCTTGATAAGAGGCGAGGATCATCCCCATGGAGCCCTGGGGAAAGTCATGAAAGGCTTCCAGGCTGGCGACTTCCGTGCTGAAACCGTTCGGTGTCTGCGGCTGGGAATAGAAATTCCGAGCCAGGCTGCCACCCAAATAAATGCCCAACACCAGCGACGCGGCCAGGGCCAGCCGTTGCAACCAGCGGCGCGACGGCCGGGTGAGACGGGCCCGCACCTTCTCTGGCAACCGGTCGGGAACCGGGGCCGTCAAGGTGCCCAGGACCTGATCCAGAGCCTCCAATTGGGCCAGTTCTCGACGGCAACCGGCGCAACCTTCCAGGTGACGCTCCACCTGAGTCCTCACCTCGGGCGCCAGCTCACCGTCCAGCCAGGCGGAAAGGTTGTCCTGCACCTCGAGGCAGTTGCTAGTCATGATTAAATTCCTCTAAAAAATTATCCCTATTTAGTTTAACACAAAAATCCACCAAGACCGGCGCGCCCCGTGCTTAGCTTTAAAAATTTCCGGAAGCGACCGGAGGGATTTCTGGCCGTCGACTCCGCTAGGCTTTTGCCTAGATCTTTCTTGACGGTTGCGGCTGCCATGCTTATCTTCTGCCCAGCGCCAAAACCGGCCAACCATTAGGTCCAGGAGGGTTTATGCTGTCCCAAATTCCTATAGATTTCACCAAAGTCAAGAAAGAAAGTCTCAATAGAGAGATTTTGCGGGCGGCCATCATTGCTGAATTGGACGCCATTAACCTGTATGAACAGATGGCGGCCCTGACCGACGACCCCGACCTTAAAAAGGTTCTCCTGGATATCGCCCGGGAGGAAAAGACCCACGTGGGCGAGTTCGAAATCATGCTCCTGCGCTTGGACGCCGAACAGGTGAGAGAGCACGAGCACGCCAAAGAAGAAATCAAAGAGCTCACCGGAAAATAGCCGCTGCCTTCAGGATGAACTCTTTCTGGACCAAAGCTTACGGCTGCCAGGTGGACGACTGCTTAAATTTCTCAAAGCCTTTGGAGATTTCCCACCCTGCTATCTTGCGGGTGGGGCGTACGGATACGCCGTACGCGGCGGCCTGGACAGACCGTTCAGCCTCCCCGCCAATTCCGGGTTGAGATTCCAAAGGTTCAAAGATTCAGCGTAGGCGGCCTTCATATTGCCCGAGGCCACATACGTCAGCCCCAGGTTATAATGGGCCTCGGCATTATTGGGGTCTTGCTTGATGGCGTCTCGAAAGGCCGCGGCAGCCTCTTCAGGACGGCCGGCCTGATAGTAAGCCACCCCAAGATTGCTCAGAGCGCCGGTGGATTTAGGATCGGCCTTGGAAGCCTCCTCGAAGGCCTTTTGGGCGTCTGCTATCTTGCCCTCCTGGAGGAGGGCCAGCCCCTGCTGGTTCAAAGCATTGCTGAGCCGCTCGGGCAGTTCTTTATTCTTCGGCTGCAACTTCATCAATTTTCCGAGATTGCCAGCGGCAGCCGCAGCATTGCCCTGCTCGCTGTTTAACTTGGCCAAGCCATCGAGGGCTTCCGGATAGCCAGGCTTGAGGCGGACGGCTTCCTTCAGGTACTTGGCCGCCGGCTTCAGACGCCCCATCTCAAAATACTTCATCCCCAACTTATAATTAGCCTCGGGGTCCGAGGGGTTCTGAATAACGGCCTGGCGCAATTGCACGACATTGGGCCCCCGTTCTCCTGAGGCCGTTGAGGCAGGCAGAATAAGGCCGAGACAGACAAGGAACAACAGGAGCAGATAACGAGTCGCCATCTTTGTCCTCCAAACTTGGTTTGGGCCCCATAGCTTAATTAAAATTACCTTATCACCAAGATTTGGCACATTTTAGCATAAATCTGGCCATAGGAGTGGCGATGTATCTTTTTCTACTAATAAAGTTATCATACTGCGAATCAGTAGAAAAGGTCGCCGAACGGCCTTAATCAGAGATAGTCCCGCAGTGCCTTTTTGAGGAACTGGCGGGCCCTCTTCAGCAGGCCGTCCACCGCCTGGGGGCTGAGCCCCATCTCTTCGCCGATCTCCTGATAGGAGAGTCCGGCGAAGCGTTTCAGAACCAGGGCCCGACGCTGGTTTTCCGGCAGGCCGTCGAGCAGTTC
>JAMCQY010000280.1 GCA_023381945.1 Deltaproteobacteria bacterium | reverse complement strand
AGGAGCGCTTCGGCTTCAAACACCCGGCCGGCGCCTTTCCCAAGAAGGATACCATGGCGGATATCTTCAGCGCCGTGATCAATAAAAGCATCTCCCTGGAAGCCTTACTGATGCGGGACTACCCGCAATTCCTGGCGCAGCGGGACGAACTGGCCAAAATCGCCATGGCATATTTCACGGAAAAGCGCAGCAACCACCTGATGGACTACGACGACCTGCTGGTGGAAGGCCGCCGGCTGTTAGCGGAGCACGAAGACGTGCGCCGCCGCCTCTCGGAACGCTTTCAATACCTGATGGTGGACGAATACCAGGACACCAACCTGCTGCAGGCGGAGCTGGTGCGGCTGCTGGCCTTTACCCACCACAATGTTATGGCCGTGGGGGATGACTCCCAAAGCATCTATTCTTTCCGGGGCGCGGATTTCCGCAACATCATGGAATTCCCCCGCCTGTTTCCCGGCGCCCGCATCATCAAGCTGGAAGAGAATTACCGCAGCACCCAGCCCATCCTGGACCTGGCCAACGCGGTCATTGCCGGGGCCCGGGAAAAATACACCAAGTGTCTGTTCACCCGCAAGGCGGATGGGGAGCGGCCCCGGCTCTACCGCGCCGCCAGTGAAAACGAGCAGTCCCGCCTGGTGGTTTCGCAAGTGGAAGAGTTGCAACGGCAGGGCATCCCTTTGAAAGAGATGGCGGTCCTGGTGCGGGCCGGCTACCATTCCTTCGACCTGGAGATTGAACTGGCCCGGGCCGGCATTCACTTCATCAAGTTCGGCGGCTTCAAGTTCGTGGAAAGCGCCCATATTAAGGACATCCTGTCTTATCTGCGCGTCACCGCCAATCCGCGGGACACCCTGAGCTGGCACCGGCTGCTGCTCCTGGTGCCGGGTGTGGGCCGCCAGACCTGCGGCAAGTTTGACGCCCAAATGGCGAAAAAATTCACCATCGAGGCCGCGCTGCAATGGCTCAGGAGCCAAAAACGGCCCTCCCAGCTAAAGGCCCTGGCTGACTTGATCGAAAGTATGCAATCCGCCAATAAGACGGTGGTGACCCTGATGAGCCAGGCCCTGGAGTTTTATGAACCCCTGGCCCGGGGGCGCTACGATGACTATCCTAAACGGCTGAAGGACCTGGAGCATCTCCTGGCCATCGCCTCCCGCTACCGCAGCCTGCGCTCCTTCCTCAATGACCTGACCCTGGAGCCGCCGGCCAGCGCCGCCGACCTGAGCGCGCCGCCCCAAGAGTACCTGACCGTCTCCACGATCCACTCCGCCAAGGGCCTGGAATGGGACGCGGTCTTCGTGCTCTGGGCCGCAGAGGGACGTTTCCCGGGCTTCTATTCCCAGGAGCGGGAGGACGAACTGGAAGAGGAACGCCGGCTGATGTATGTGGCCATCACCCGGGCGCGGAAGCACCTGGGGGTCACCTACCCCGCCATCGGCTACAGCCGCCAATTCGGCATGACCTTTAACGCCCCCTCCCGCTTTGTCGCCGATATCCCCCGCTCTTTGCTGGAACCCTGGCGGGTGGACGTGGAGTGAGTGAGCAGTAGCAGTGAGAAGGGGTGGGACGGGCGTCTCGCCCGCCATGCAGGGTGCGCCCTGCGTACAACATAATGCACAGGCGGGCCGACTGTGCCAGGCAGCTTTGCCATGACTTATTGCGAACCGCTATATTTAGAAACCCACCACCGCGGCCTGTTGGAGCAAAAAATCGCCGCGGCCTATGATATCCTGAGCCAGTGCAATCTTTGCCCCCGCAACTGCCTGGTGGACCGCCACCACGGCGAGCGCGGCCTCTGCCGTACCGGCGACCTGCCGGTCACCTCCTCCTTTGGCCCCCATTTCGGCGAAGAAGACCCCCTGGTGGGCCGGCATGGTTCCGGCACCATCTTCTTTACCCACTGCAACCTCTTTTGTATCTTTTGCCAGAACTATGAGATCAGCCATGGCGGCGAAGGCGAGGAAATTTCCCTCGCCGACCTGGCGGCCATGATGCTCAACTTGCAGCAGAAGGGCTGCCACAATATCAACTTCGTCACCCCCAGCCACCAGGTTTACCAAATCCTGGCGGCCTTGCCTCTGGCCATCGACCACGGCCTCAACGTCCCCCTGGTCTACAACACCGGCGGCTACGATGCCCTGGAGACCTTGCGTCTGCTGGACGGGGTGATCGATATCTACATGCCGGACTTCAAATTCTGGGACCCCAAGGTGGCCGCCGACCTCTGCCAGGCGGAGGACTATCCCGAAATCGCCCGCCAGGCCTTGAAGGAAATGCACCGGCAGGTAGGCGACTTAACCCTGGATGACGACGGGGTGGCCCGCCGCGGCCTCTTGGTGCGGCATCTGGTGCTCCCCGACGGCCTGGCCGGCACCAAAGAGATCATGGAGTTTCTTTCCCGGGAGATTTCTCCCCAAACCTATGTTAATGTCATGGGCCAATACCGTCCTTGCGGCCGGGCTTACGCACATCCGTCCTTGCGGAAATTTCTCACCGGCCTGGAACACGCCGAGGCCCAGCGCCTGGCAAAGGCTGCCGGACTGACGCGGCTGGACCACCGGGAGAAATTGTTCCGCTGGTTGGAGTAAGGGTTTTTGAAGTATGCAAAAAAAATGCAGGAAATGCGGAGATAATTTATTTGGGAAACCCAAGATAAATATTGGTGGAGAAATTTTTTGCTATAAATGTTCAAAAGATGAAGTCGTTTTAAGAGAGCAAAGTTTATTAGAAAAAGCAAAAATTAATTATGAGCATGAATTTGAAATCTATAGTAGAGCAAAAGCTAAACATGATAATGAATACTCTGATTGGTGGCAGAAACGCCGGGAGTATGCAGGGAGTATTGGGAACTACGGCTGTGGATTTTCTATTGGTGCAACAGTTGTTTTATGGATTTTATTCAATGAGATTCAAAAAGGTTTGGGATTCATAGGTGTAATTATTGCTATAATTATTTTTATTATTTTTGTCGATATAGAGAAGAGGCGTTATGCTAAATTCGAAGCTTCGTATCCAGAGCCTAAATTTGTCCAACCTCATCCTACGTTAAATCCTATTACCCCAATAGATCATTTTCCGCATGATCATAATGGATCATCTTTAGCCAAGAAAGACTATCGAGATGAAATTATTCGACGTGATAACTTAACATGTCAAATATGTGGGCAGAAGAAACGCAAGAATAATCTTGAAGTACATCATATTATACCGCAATCAAAAGGAGGAAGCGATGATCCTACTAATCTAATTACGTTATGCAAATTTTGCCATGATCGAGAAGATTGGTACGAACATATACGTAAGTATCCTACTACTATAAAGCCATCACGGCATTGGCGGCGCCGTAAATTTAAATAAATCATTATAAATTTATATATGATTTAATTAAAATTATATGTAATAAATGTAAGTTAATATATAGTGCGGCGCAATGGTCGCCGCAATTGGCAGGCACAGAGGCCTGCCCCACCATATTTTTTTCATGCTTTGTGGGTGGGCCGATGGCCCATGAGTAACTGCTCACTGCTTACTGCTCACTGCTCACTATGAACATTTACGCCATCGGCGACATCCACGGCAACCTGGACCTCCTGGAGCGGCTGATGGATAAGCTCCAGCCGGACCTGACCCGGGAGCAGCTTCTCTTTATGGGAGACTATATCGACCGGGGGCCGCGGCCCAAAGGGGTGGTGGATTACGTCTTGCGCCTGAGAAATCTGGCCCCGCCGGGGCAAGTCATCTGCCTCAAGGGCAACCACGAAGCCATGTTCCTCAATTTCATGCAGGGCCGGGATGTCGAACTCTTCCTGTTTAACGGCGGGATAAAAACCTTGAAGGACTACTGGGGCGAAGACTGGGAAGAACAGGAGAAATTAGTCGTGCCCCCGGGCCACCGCCGCTTTTTTGAAGAACTGCGGCTCTACTATGAGACCGAGGCTTATATCTTCGTCCACGGCGGCATCAAACCGGGGGTGCCCATGGCAGAACAACGAGAAGAAGATTTGTTGTGGATCCGCGGGGATTTCATTGCTTCCATGGAGGATTTCGGCAAGAAGGTGATCTTTGGCCACACGCCCTTCCGGCAGCCCCTGCTGATGCCCAATAAAATCGGCATCGACACCGGCGCGGCTTACGGCAACCGGCTCACCTGCCTTAAACTGCCAGAAGAAAAATTTATCTCAGTGGGACATGAATCAACCGAATAAAGACCTCACGCCAGGAGGCCCAGACGCAAGAAATCGATTTAAAAGCTGGCAACGCCTGATATCTTCACCAGGTTTCCGAGGTTTGGTGGAAACTTGACAGCCCTCCCAAGGTCCTGTAATTTAAATTAGATTAACAAGGCTCAGGTTTAAGATTTCAATCTTCGCCTTTTTCAAAGAAAGTAAAGAATTAATGCTCCGGAAAGAAGCCTCGGCGGGGCCTCGGTCCCGGCCTCAAGGAGATAATTAATGCTGCGCGCCGTTCGTCTGAAATTTTTATTTCTCTTTATACTAACCGTCCTTGCCGTCGTCTTCGTCTTGCCGTCCCTGACCGGCACTTTGCCATCCTGGTGGGAGAAGCATGTCAGCCGCGGCCTCAATCTGGGTCTGGACCTGAAAGGCGGTATGCACCTGATCCTCCAGGTGGATATGGATCAGGCGGTCAACAATTCGCTGAACCGCACCGCCCAGGATCTGAAGGAGTTGGCCGAAAAACGGGGGATTGACCTGAAGGTGGGCGACGTTGCCAAGCAGGTTCTTCCGGTGATTTTGGCCAATAAAGACGAGCAGGCCGCGTTTGTCCGCCTGATGAAGGATGAGTATCCCAACTTGGCGGTCACCGGGCCCCAACCCCAGGCAGGCGGCCTGGCTTTCGAAGTCAAGGTAACGCCGGATGAGATCAAGCAACTCCAGGAGCGCACCCTCTCCCAGACCCTGGAGGTGCTGCGCAATCGTATTGACCAGTTCGGGGTGACCGAACCGGTGATGGTGCGGCAGGGCAGCGAAAATATCGTGGTGCAGCTCCCCGGTATCCAGGACCCGCAACGGGCCCTGGACCTCATCGGCCAGACGGCTCAGCTGGAATTCAAGCTGGTGGATGATAAGGCCAATGTCAATCTCTCGGAACTCATCGACCAGGCTTTCAAGGAGAAGAAGCTCAAACCCGGCTATACCCGCGACGAACTCAATCAGGCTCTGGCTGGAAAGATTCCGGCCGATGATGAGGTTTATATCGAAAAGAAGATGAACCGGGATACCGGGCGGGTTGAAAGAGTTCCCCTGCTGCTGGAAAAGAAGGTCCTGATCACGGGCGCGGATATCAAGGACGCCAGAATGCGCCCCGATGACAACGGCATGCCTGCCGTCCATTTCGAATGGAACAGCCGGGGGGCCAAGGAATTTGCCAAAATCACCGAGGCCAACATCCACCGCCGCCTCGCTATTATCCTGGATAAAGTGGTGCAATCCGCGCCGGTAATCCAGTCCCGCATCGGGGCCCAGGGAGTCATCACCGGTTCCTTCACCCCCCAGGAGGGGCATGACCTGGCCATCGTGCTCAGGGCCGGGGCCCTGCCGGCTACCGTCAAGATCGTGCAGAACATCACGGTGGGTCCCACCCTGGGAGCCGACTCCATCAAGAAAGGCCTCACCGCTGGTCTCATCGGCACTTTGCTGGTGGTGGCTTTCATGATTTTCTATTACCGCTTCTCCGGACTGGTGGCCGACTATGCCCTGGTGATCAACGTTATCTTTTTGCTGGGCATGCTGTCGCTGTTCGGGGCCACCCTCACCCTGCCGGGCATCGCCGGTATCATCCTGTCCATCGGGATGGCGGTGGATTCCAACGTCTTGATTTATGAACGCATGCGGGAGGAGTTTCACGCCGGCAAGCCTTTAAAAGGCGGCATCGACGGCGGCTATGACAAGGCCTTCTGGACTATCATCGACTCCCACGTCACCACCCTGATTACCGCGGTAGTATTATTCCTGTTCGGCACCGGCCCCATCAAAGGCTTCGCCGTCACCCTGAGCCTGGGCGTCGTCCTCAACCTGTTCACCGCCCTGTTCGGCACCCGGGTGGTTTACGACTGGCTGCTGATCAAGCGCTGGATTAAAAATCTCTCCTTCTTTGAATTTTTTAAGCAACCAAATATCGATTTTATCGGTTGGCGCCATTACGCCTTCGCCATTTCCGGGGTCCTCTGCATTCTGGGGATTATTGGTTTTGTACAGCTCAGCCGGGGCTACGGCAATCTGGGGGTGGAGTTCAGCGGCGGCACCCTGGTGCAGATGAGCGCCGCCCAACCGTTTACGGTCAACGAAGTGCGGAGCGTCCTGGACAAGGAAGGCTGGGGCCACGCGGAAATTCAGCCGGTGGAACACAGCACCCAACTCATCATCAAGCTGAAGAAGTCCCAAGAATCCGTGGGCCAGATTTCCGAGCACCTGGCCGGGGTGCTGAACAAGGCCCTGCCCAAGGACCAATTCAAGGTCATCGGCAAGTCCGAAATCGGCGCTTCCATCAGCCAGGACCTGCGCAGCAAGGCCATTGTCGCCATCATCATCTCCATGGTCTGCATCATCATCTACATCGCCTGGCGTTTTGAATTTATCTTTGGATTGGGCGCAGCCATCGCCACCTTCCACGACGTCCTGGCGGTCCTGGGGATTTTCTGGCTGCTGCACAAGGAGATCACCCTGCTGGTGGTGACGGCCCTGCTCACTCTGGCAGGTTATTCCCTCACTGATACAGTGGTGGTCTTTGACCGCATCCGGGAGAACCTGGCCAGAAAACGCGGCCGGCTGGGCGAGATCATCAACCTGAGCGTCAACGAGGTGCTTTCCCGGACCATCGTCACCAGCAGCACCGTCTTTTTGGTGGTCCTGGCCCTGTACTTCTTCGGCGGCGTGGTCCTGAGGGACTTCGCTCTGGCCATGATCCTGGGCGTCCTGGTGGGCACTTACTCCTCGGTCTTCGTGGCCAGCCCCATCGTCTACGCCTGGCGCAAAGATACCAAGCGGGTGGCGATCAAGCGGGAAAAGGTCGTGGAACTGGCGGCCCAGAAACAGAAACGCGAGGAGAAAAAGGCCGCCAGACCCGCGGCTAAACCGACCCCAAAAAAAAGGGGCGGGAAGAGATAGGGATTAGAGGTTAGGGGCCAGGAATAAGGTGGAGAGCAGGCGCCCTCGCCTGCATACAACCTGGTAGCGCAGGCTTCCAGCCTGTTCTTTTGTGGGGTGCGTCCCAGCCACCATTAACTGGCGCCCTGCCTGTGCTGGATTATTTGGGATAGATTTTTTCTTGACGTATATACGTTTCATATATATGATTAAAGATGAAATTTGAATGGGATGAGGCGAAGCGACGGACCAATTATGAGAAACACGGCCTGGATTTTCGGGATGCTGAGAAAGTATTCCAAGGTTCATTGGTCACGGTCTTGGATAGTCGTCAGGAGTACGGGGAGGACCGTTATATTTCTTTAGCGATGTTGGAAGACGTGGTGGTCGTGGTCGTGCATACCACCCGTAGTGAGAATACCCGCATCATTTCCATGCGAAAGGCGAAACTCAAGGAAAGACAGGCTTATGAAGAAAAAATATTATTCGGATTTGCAGCGTCTTCGGAGCCTGAAGGATGATGAGATTGATACCTCCGATATCCCGGAATTGGACGCTTCATTTTTTGAGAACGCGGTGATCACTCTTCCCAAACCCAAAGCAACCGTGTGTATCCGCCTCGACCAGGACGTGCTGGAATGGTTTAAATCAAAGGGCAAGGGCTATCAAACCCGCATAAACGCCCTGCTGCGTGCCTACATGGAGGCCCAGCGGAACGCTTAAATCCTTGTAGCATTAGACGTCCCGCCTGCATAGGGTGCGTCCCACGCACCAATAGACAATTGCTGGGGGCGCAGGCGTCCCGCCTATGCTAAAATCGAGCCGCGTGTTATAGTCGTTTAAAAGATCCCCGATTATGAAGATTGAGACCGGTGCGGGAAACGAAAAACCGAAAACGAAAAACGCACCGAAGCCAAAAGCTTTGGTGCTTTACGGTTATGGCCTAAATTGCGACTATGAGACCGCCTATGCCCTGAATAAGGCAGGGGCTGAGGCGCACCGGGTTCATACCACCGAACTGCTGGAAAATCCCACCCTCCTCTGGGATTATCACCTGTTGGCGATTCCGGGCGGCTTTAGTTGGGGCGACGAACACGGGGCCGGGGTCATTTTGGCTTTGCGACTGAAGCTGGCCCTGGGCTCGGCCCTCCAGGAATTTATCGACGCCGGCCGGTTGGTCATCGGCATCTGCAACGGCTTCCAGGTCCTGGTGAACCTGGGGTTGCTCCCAGGCCTGAAAGGTCGTGAAGGTTCGCGTCTGGCCGCCCTGATCCCCAATGACTGCGGCAATTTCCGCGACGCCTGGGTGCATCTCAAGGTTATTCCCTCCCATTGTGTCTTCACCAAAGGGTTGGATCATTTCGAACTGCCGATCCGCCACGGGGAAGGAAAATTCTTCGCCGCGCCGGAAGTGCTTACTGAAATCAACGACCGGGACCAGATTGCCTTAAAATATGCCACCGCCGAGGGGGTCGAGGCCTCCGGGCGCTTCCCTGAGAATCCCAACGGTTCGCTCCTGGACATCGCCGGCGTCACCGACGCCAGCGGCCGGGTCTTGGGCCTCATGCCTCATCCCGAGGCCCACGTCACTTCCCTCCAGCACCCCACCTGGACCCGGGAGAAGGAGTCCTGGCGCCGAAGAGGCCAACCTTATCCCCAGCGGGAAGGCGCCGGGTTGGCCATCTTCCGCAATGCGGTGGAGTATCTGCAAAAGGCCGCTGGTTAACCTCAGGCAAAGTCGCCAAGGCGCCAAGAAAGACGCCAAGAATATAGAAAAGGGCGAATTTTCTTCGCCCTTTTCTATTTCGCGTCTTGGCGCGAGGTTACTTTTCCAGCAGCCGCGGCAGCAAATCCGCCGCTTGCTCAAGCAATAGCCCCGTATCCTTTGCTGCGGCCTCAGTATAGGATTGGTGGTGGTTCGCCGGGTAGCGGGAATCGTAGATGACGAACGGCACCGGCTCCGAAGAATGCGTCTTAAGCGACAGCGGCGTTAAGTGGTCGCAGAGCACCAGGACCCGATGGTTTCCCAACTCTTTTAAACCGGCCAGCAGCGGCCCCACGATTTTGGCGTCGAAATCCTCGATGGCCTGGAGCTTCAGTTTCAACTCGCCGCTGTGGCCGGCCTCGTCCGGGGCCTCCACGTGGACAAACACCAGGTCTTTACTCGTTAGGGCCGCCAGCGCCGCGGCCACCTTGCCGGCGTAATTGGTGTCCAAAAAGCCGGTGGCTCCGGGCACGATTATCGGTTCGAGACCGGCGTATTTGCCGATGCCCCGGATCAGGTCCACCGCGGAAATCACCACGCCGGAAAGTCCGAAACGTTCCTGCAAAGTGGGCAGCTGTGGGGGGCGTCCCTGTCCCCAAAGCCAGATGGAGGTGGCGGGTTTCTTGCCCTCAGCCAGACGCCGGCGGTTCACTTCGTAGTCTTGCAGCACCGGCCAGGAGGCGCGCACCAGGTCCCACAGGGGGGCAGCGGCCGCGGTCATCAGTTGGCCCACCTCCTGGCCGCTCCAGTCATGGGGCGGATAAGTGCGCCACGACGCCTGGCCTTCTGACCAGACCAGCAGGTGCCGGTAGCTGACCCCGGGGTAAAAGCGGCGCCCCTCCCGGCCGAGAGCCGAATCCAGGACCTGGATGATCTCCCGGGCCTCCTCGCTGCTGATATGACCGGCGGAGTAGTCCTCCATGAAAATTTTGCCGGCCTCGTGCCGCAAGGTCACCAGGTTACAACGGAAGGCCACTTCCTCCGGCCTCAGGTCCACGCCCAGGGCCGCGGCCTCCAGGGGAGCCCGGCCGGTATGGTAGCGGGCCGGGTCGTAGCCCGCGATGGCCAGGTTAGCGATATCGCTGCCGGGGTCCATACCCGGTGGAATGGTGCGGGCGCAACCCAACTCTCCGCGCCGGGCCAATTCGTCCAGATTTGGAATGGCCGCGGCCTCCAAAGGAGTCCGGCCTCCCAAGTCGGGCACAGGGTAATCCCCCATGCCATCCCCTACCAAAATGACGTATTTCATTCTCAGGTTCTCGATTCCTTGGCTAATTGAGCGAGATTAAATCATTATTATCTTTGCCCAGGGTTTGTTCTAAATGTTTTTCATATTTATAGCGGTTTAGGGTGAATTTCCGTTTCAGCAGGATGGTGTCGATGTTCCAGGTTTTGGACCTGGAGCGCCCGAAAAAGAGACGGCCGTCTTTGGAGAAGCGGTATTCCCAGAGATCGCCTCGATGATGCGCCAGAGACTGGGTATATCTGACCACGCTCCGAGCAGGGATGGCCCCGCCGTTGGCTAGAGACTCAATGCTGCTGTCATTAAGGGCGGCCAAGGCATCCGGGAGGGATGGAAAGATGTCCGGAGAATTTTGCAAATCGGTGATATTCTGCAAGGCTCGCTTGGAAAAATAGAGATTTTGATAAACCATATTGAGCCAGAGAAATTCCTTGGGCCGCCGGGCCTTCTCCCTGGAGGCCGAAGCCCGGTTCATCTCTTCCACTTCCATCAAAACCTCGAGTTCTTTAAGCTCTTGGGCAATTTTCTCCCGATCCCGATCAATGGCCTGCATCAAAGTTACGGCTTCATCCCGTTCAGCTTCGGCCTGCCTCAAACTATCGCCCAGTTCCTCATTCCGGCTGGATTCGTACTGAATGGCCATTTCCAATCCGGCAATGGCGCCCTTGGCGGCATTCGCGGTGGCCTGGGCCTGTTCGTAACGCCGGTCCAGCAGTTCCAGCCGCAAATCCGCCGATTTGATGTTGGATTCCAGGACCTGGATGCGCAATTCTCGAGTTTCCAACTCAGTCTCGTACTGCTGTTCCTGGACTTGCTGGAAATGGCTTTGGAACCTGGCAGAGATGGCGCAAATGCCCGCAAAACCCACCAATACCATGATATAGCTAAGCAACGTAAAGGCAAAGACCGACTCGGAAGGGGTGAGGATTTTTCCGTAAGCCTTGCCCAAGGTCTCCTTCAAAGAGTACGACCCCCGATCGATTAGATAAAGCCGGCCCAAGGACTCAGCCTTTTCTTGGATCGCGGCAGGGTCGTCTGGGTCGATATACGGCCCCGATAAAGAGCGGCGGGAATCCGGATTCTTCAAAAGATAAAAGAAGTTATGATCTTTCAGAAGGCCGGAGTCAAGCCTATCAGATGGCATGGATTGCGGGGCATATTTGATATTTCCGGCCTTATCCGTGATCACCAGAGCATAGGGTCCGAGATCGACCTCAATGATTTTTTGCAACGCCTCCGGCTGTTGGTGCTCTTCCAGATAAGCGATGGCATACGGCAGTATTCTGCTCACGGAGACCATTTCCAAATGGCTGAATTTGGCCAAGTTACCCCGCCAGTATAAATCGTTTTGCCAGGAGGCGACGATGAGCATGGCGAAAAAAACCGCCAGCCAAACTCCCAGCCATATGACATTCGGATGGAAGAACTTGGATTTCATTCAATTAACCGTGATGGCCAAGAACCAGCCGCACCGGACGCGCCACAATCGCGGGCCGACTTAATCCACCTGAGCCTTTGGCCCTTCCAGGACGTGCTTGATTTCGGTCAGGGTTTCGTTGATGCGGAAAAAGACGATCAAGATCTCGCAGTAAATCCTGACCGCCAGCGGCCCTAAAATTACCAACAGCACCCCCGACAGCACCGGTTGAGTCTCATTGACTCTAATTCCTGCCGCGATCAAAATGAGGCCGGCGATGATGCAAATAATAACCCCTACCCAGAAAAGGATTTCAATGATAACCGGGGTGATCATCTTGCGGAAGGACCAGAAATCGCTCATAAATATCTCCTTGGCTGCGAGTTTCGATGATTTACACCCATTTTAAATGTATATCACAGATATGACCAAATTACACAGGCAGAGAAGCAGGGCAATCGCATGTATATTTGGCATGGAATATGATCCGATCGAAATTGCCGGGATTATAACGAATTGACTTGATAAAAGTAACTGTCTGGAATAGTTAAATAATTCTAGACTTTTACTAGATTTT
>JAMCQY010000049.1 GCA_023381945.1 Deltaproteobacteria bacterium | reverse complement strand
GCGTTCCGAGAAGACCACTGCCGCGTCCGCAAAGACCATGGCCCGGAAAATTTGGCCATCTTGCGCCACCTGGCGACCAACATGCTTAAACGGGAAAACTCCCTAAAGGGGGGCATTCAAACCAAAACGCCTCAAGGCCGCCTGGGACCATGCTTATCTGCTCAAAGTTCTTACAACGTAATTTTTACATGCGATTGCCCTGCCGTTCGCAGGCCGCGACCGGTTTTTCCCCGAAGTGGCCGCAAAATTTTCGCCGGCTGCCTCCGGGTCCGAACCGGATTTGACGCTAATTTCAGGATTTAGTATCTTATACGGACAATATGAAAAATCATAGGCCCATATCCGGGTTCCACCCGCTGAAGTCTTTGCTGTCACTTACGCTGATCCTCTTGCTGGCGGCAGTGACCAGCAGTCTAGCCCAGCCGTCGGGAGGGGCTTCCACGCCCTCCAGGGCGGAGCAACTGGCCCCGGCCGACCTCCCCGCCAGGATACTACCAAATATTATGGCCGAAGCGGTCGCCGCCCTGCAAGGTAAGATCAAACCCCTGACCGCTCGGTTAACCGAGAGTCAACAACGGCTCAGCCAGGCCCAAACCGACCTGAGGAATTTCCAGGTAACCGTGGCCACCATCCGGGCTGCCCTGGCAGTGGGAAAGCCGTCCTTAAGCCAGATTGAGTCACTCCTGGCCGCCTATTCGGCCATCGAGGCCCAGACCCAGGAACGCATCAAGGCCCTGACGGAGGAATCCAACGCCTTAAAACAGGAAATGACCGCGGACACCGTGGCCCAAAATACCTTGAGAAATCAGGTGGAAACCCTTAAGGCATCCGGTGAGCCCACCGTCTCTTCCCCGGAATTCCAGCAGAACTTAAGCACATATCTGCAACTGGCCGATACTCAGTACCGCCTCGCTGCCCAGGTCTTGGACAACCTTGATAAGACCCGCCAGACCATGAAACAGGAGAGGCTGATAGTGGCAAGTCTTCAGCCCGATCTGAAAAAAGTGGCGGAATCTTGGAAGACCGAACTCCTGCAACGGCCTCCCGCCAGGATGTCCCTGCATAAGCAACTGGCCCGACTCTGGGAAGGCCTGTCCGCCCTGCCCGGCCAGGCCTGGCAGTGGTTGACCGCCCTGGTGAGTTCGGGAGAGCTGCGGGACTTTTTCGTGGACCATCTGGCGCGTCTGGTGGGCCTGGCAGTCTTCCTGGCCCTGCTGGCCTGGAGCACCCGGCGTCTGCAACGCTTGGCGACCCGGCGGTTTAAAGACTGGCGCGGCCGGGCCACTGACCTGGACCTCCTGCCCCTCTACATCCTGGGCCTCACTCTGGTGGCCTCCCTGTTCCGCTTGGGCTTAATCTTTTGGGTCGGAATAATTTTTTGGGATTTCAACGCCTTGGGCTCCAGCCTGGCCAACCTTGTTCTTGCTCTCTTGGTTGCCTGGTGGGGCCTGCGCCTGGCTCTGGACCTGGTACAGGCCTGGTTTGCGGGAGAGGCCGCCGGTGGGGTGCTTCCTCTGGATGCCGCCACGGCCCGGTTCTACCGCCGCTCTCTGAAGGTCTTCGCGGCTTATCTGTTTTTGTCGCTCTTTGCCCTGAGGATCGCCCCGCTGTTAAACTTCCCGGAAAGTTCCCGCCTCTTTGCGGAACACGTCTTTCTTTTAGGCCTCCTGGTCTGGGGCCTGTGGCTGCTGCGCCGGCCTCATCTGGGCCGCCTGCAACCCGCCCTCCCTGATCCACGCTGGGTGCGCCGGCAGGCAGTGGCCCGCGTCTTTAAGGGCATCATCATCTTTTTTCTGGCAGTCGCCATCCTGGCCGATCTCCTGAGCCTCTCCAACCTGGCAGTGTACGTAGCCCAAGCCGCGGTCTGGAGCGGATTGGCGATTTTCTTGTTTTGGTTTCTCTGGCTGGCAGGAGAGACTGTAATCTATCACCTTTTGCATCCGGACCTGGGTTGGGCCCAGAGGCGCTACCCGGCCAGGCAAGAGTTACTGCAGAGGGTTTATCGCCTCTGTCGTCTGGTGCTTTCCGTTAACCTCGGAGCCGCGGTGATCTTCTGGTCCTTATCTTCCTGGGGCATTCCGCCGGAACGCGTCGCCTGGGCCTTTCGCTGGGTGACCTGGGGGCCCACCCTGGGGCCGGTGAAGCTCACCATCCTCAGTGTCGCCGCCGCCAGTCTGACCCTTTATCTGGGATTCTGGCTCTCTAGGCTACTCCGCGGCCTCATGGACTTTCGCATCTTCCCGCGTATCGGCTTTGATGCCGGGGTGCAATATACGGTCTCCACCACAGTGCACTACGTGGTCCTGCTTCTGGCGGCCCTGGTGGCCTTGAGCCTCCTGGGCTTTCCACTCACCAATCTGGCTCTGCTGGCCGGGGCCCTGGGAGTCGGCATCGGCTTCGGCCTGCAAAACATCGTCAACAATTTCATCAGCGGCCTGATCCTGCTCTTTGAGCGCCCCATTAAAGTGGGAGATCTGCTGGTTATCGACAACCAGTGGGGCACGGTGAAAGAGATCCGGGTGCGCAGCACCCTCTTCGAAACCTCCGACCGCTCCGTGCTCATCATCCCCAATTCTGAGCTCATCTCCGGCAAGGTCCTCAACTGGACTCATTACGGCCGGGGCGTCAACCGCATCACCCTGAAAGTCGGGGTGGGCTACGACTCCGACGTGCGCCGGGTTACCCAACTGCTCACCGATATCTGCCGGGCGAACGACCGGGTGGTTGACCACCCAAAGCCCCAAATTTATTTCAGCGCTTACGGGGACAGCACGTTGGATTTCACCATCTGGGTGCACGTTAAAACTCCGGATGACCGGGTGCCGGCCACCCACGAAATCAACAGCGCCATTCTTGAAACCTTCCAGCAGCAAGGCATCGAGATCCCTTTCCCCCAGCGGGACCTGCACATCAAGGACCGGCCCGCCCCGCCGGCGGAATAAACAAAAGGGGCGGTTCGCGAACCACCCCCTGTATCTTAGTTTAAGATACGCTACTATATCTTAGCGTCTTTGGGTCTTTGCGTCTTGGCGTGAGATTTGCTTTTTCAGGCGGGCTCAATCCCGAAGAATGGTGATGGCCTTGGTCTTGACCCTGGTGGTCCGGACTTCGATGATCTTGGCTTTGGGGCGGCGGGGAATGTTCAGGTCTTTTTCCTGGTTTTCAGCCTGTTGGGGCACCGCAAGTTTGGCGGGTGGCTTTCTCCCGGCAACTCCAGGCGCGTTTTTGACCGCGGGGCTGTTCGGGACCGGCTTGCCGCTATAAGCGCCGTAAGACCCCATGACGTTGCTAACGAAGGCTTGAGTTTCCTGGTAAGGAGGTATGGTGGAGTATTTGGCCACGGCCTCCGGGCCGGCGTTATAGGCCGCCACCGCCAGGGGGACGTTCTGGCCAAAGCGGTCCAGGCAATGGCGCAGATAGCCCACCCCGCCGGCGATATTCTGCTCTGGGTCGAAAGGATCGCGTACCCCCATAAGGGCGGCGGTGCCGGGCATCAACTGCATCAACCCCTGGGCCCCTTTGGGCGAGACCGCTCCTGCATTAAAACCCGATTCATTCCGTACCACGGCCCGCACCAGGGCCGGGTCCACTCCGTAAGCCAGGGAATATTTGTTGATCAAGCCGTCAACCCTGGGGTCACGGCTCCCTGACCAGGCGCCCCGATAAGCATAGGAACTCCGGTAAAGGTGGGCAGGTTGATAGGCCCAGGGGCCGGAGCGCACCATGGTTTTGGGCCAGACCCGGGTCTTTTTATTGAAAACATATACCTGGACCTCATGGCCCAGGAGGTCGTAAAGGGTGTCGCCGGAGGCCTTGCCCTTCCTGGTTTCCTTACTGCTTTCCAGAACCAGGGAGCCGCCGTCCGCCCCTGTCTTGGGAGTCTCGGCCACTGCCGCCGCCAGCCCCGAGAAATACCAGGCCAGGACCAAAATGAGTATACCTCTCCTCATGACCATAATTTTATTAGCTATTTTCCATAATTGTCAAGAGAAAAGGTGGGGCAGTTAGCCCATCCGGGCGGCAAATCTTGGTTTGTCAAATGATACGTAGAGTTGTAAGATGCCGCAAAAGATTCCGGCGCTTTTTGTGGCGTTCTTAGTGTTGATAGTTTAATCCTCAGTGAATATGCTACCACCGCCCTTGACTTGAAAACGGCAAACGGCAAACGGCAAAGCGAAAACCGGCCCTTTTCCCGGCCTTTGCTGCCGGTGGTCGCCGCCCTGATGACCGGGCTCGCCAGTGCGGCCTGGGGCCTAAATCCGCCGGCAAGGTGGCTCAACATCGGCCTCGGCGCCCTCAGTCTGGCCCTCGTGGCGCTCTGGTTAGTCCGCCGGCCGGCCCGGCTCCTGCCTCTCGCCTTTTTCTGGCTCTTGGGGATCGCCTTTTACCAACAAGCCCTCCATCCCGTTTTGCCGCCCCACCATCTGGTCAATCTCCCTCAGGATCAGGAAATTACCCTTCTGGGACGCCTGAACCGCCCCGCCAAGCTGGGTCAGGAACGGGTTCAGCTATTCATGGCGGCACAATACTGGCTCAGCCCCCAGGGCTGGCAGCCGGCCACCGGCAACCTCCTGGTGGCCGCCTCACCCCTGGAGGCCCCGCCGGTGGGCACCGACCTGGTGGTTCGGGGCCGCTTGCGCACCCCCCACGTCTTGCATAATCCAGGGACCTTTGACCGGCCGCGCTTTCTGGCCGCGGACGGCATCTTCCGGGAGATGCGCCTCAAAGATCGCGGCCGCCTGGTTTTTCTGGCCTCGGGCCGCTATCCCCTGGCAGAGCGTCTGCGGGGCGGCATCCGCCAGTTATTGAAACCCCTCGACGCGGAGTTGCGGGCCATTTATCTGTCCATGCTGCTGGGCGACCAAGGCGAGGTCACCCAGGAGATGCGCCACAATCTGGCCCGCACCGGCACCAGTCACCTCCTGGTGGTCAACGGCTTGCATCTGGGAATGGTCGCCGCGGTCATCCTGTTTTTCAGCAGTCTGGTGATGCGGCGCTCCGCCTGGCTGCTGCTGCGGATCAATGTGATAAAGATCGCCACCCTGCTGGCCGCCGCCGCGGTGATGGGCTACGCCTGGGTGGCGGGGGGCTCGCCCTCCACCCAACGGGCCGAAGTCATGGTCCTGGCCTTTCTTCTCTTAATCTATCTGGGCCGGCCCCGGGAAGTCTGGAGCGCCCTGGCCCTGGCCGCCCTGATCATTCTCAGTTTAGCTCCCTTGCGCCTCTTCTCCATCTCCTTCCAGCTCTCCTTCGCGGCGGTGGCGGCCTTGATTTACCTGATGCCGCGGTTGCTAACCAGCGGAAAATGGTTGGAGCTGGAATTCCAACCAGGTTGGACCAGGCGCGGCTATTTTTTAGTCAAAGAGTGGGCCGCGGCCTCGGCCATCGCCACCCTGGCCACCGCCCCCCTGGTGGCCGCCTACTTCCAGGTGGTTTCCATATTAGGCATCGTGGTCAATCTGGCTGCCATCCCCCTGGTCCTGGGTCTGGCCCTGCCCCTGGGCGAAGCCGCGGTCTTCGCCCAGGCCCTGCATATGGCTCCTTTAGCCCAGGGACTGGTGTACCTGGGCCAATGGCCCCTATGGCTGGGTTGGCAGGCCATCCGGCTGGGGGCCTCGGTGCGCAGCAGCGCCATCATCGTTCCTGTCCCTACCTGGCTGCAAATCGGCCTCTATTTTCTGGCGCTGGCGCTGGTCTTCGCACCCCGGCGCGGTCTCTGGACCTGGGGCGGGGCCGGCCTGGCCGGCATTGCCTTAATATTTTCCACGGCCTGGCCGATGTTGAACCCTCCCCGGAACCTGGAGGTGACCTGCCTCGATTCCTACGGCAGTCTCGAATGCGTCATCGTCAGTCCGGAGGGCCAGCGCCTGATCGTCACGGCCCCGGCCCGCTCCTGGCCGGGACGGCCGGGCGCAGGCTCCTCTTTCGGCCCCCTGCCCTCCTATTGTCATTGGCGGCAATTTCGGGCTTTGGAGCAGGTCGTGGCCTTGGCCCTGTGCCAGGACAATGCCGGGGAATTGCTTACTTTGGCCGAGCAATTCAAGGTGGGAGGCTTCTGGTATGGCCGTCGGGGGTACCCAGGGCCGGCCCTATGGGATTTGTGGAATTACCTGGGCGATCGCCGCCGCCTGCCCCTGCCGCTGGAACCCTGGCGCCGAGGCCCCAAGCCGCCGCTCCGACTGGGCAGCGTGAACCTGGATTATCTGAGGCTGGGCGAGGACCAGGGTTTTGCCTTGGGACTGGCCTGCTCTGGACGCCGGGTTCTCATCCTGCCGCCGGTCCGGAAAGGAGGATTTCCCCCGGCCTTCCAGCCTGCGGCGGCCGGATTGGACCTCCTGGTTCTGCCCGCGGCTCTGGCCGAGTCTCCAGATTTTCAGGGTCTCCAAGGCCGGCTACAGCCAAGGAATTTGGTGATCTACGGGGCCAATGCCCAAAATTTTTCATCGGGAAACAGAAAATTCCGCCTTTTTACCCGGGAGGGCGCGGTGAGCATATATTTGGATGCTGTTGGGGTGAGGGAGCGCCAGAAGGGAAAATAGACTTTCCTACTTCCAAAGGGATAAAATTTAAAGCGTTAACGGCCGCGGCAACCGGGCGGGCGCGGCCCGCCCTATAGTTCACGAGATTTTGTTGACTGCTGTAGACCGCTGAAAGCAACTTTCAACTCTTGCGGCTGGTCCGGGCGATGAATTCGGTCAACTGCTGCTCCACTTCGGCCGATTTGCACTTGGGGCAGGTAACCTTGGCTTCGTTATACTCCCTGATACTCATGATTTGGCTGAAATTCTCCCCGCATTTTTTGCAGGCATAAACATAGGTAGGCATACCATCTCCTTTAGAGAAGTATTCAGGCCAAAAATAATTATGTAATTGCGGGAATTCAAGGTCTGGCCGCATCGAAAGTTCGAGAGCCGCCTCTACACTTCGTATCCAGGCAAAGCCCCAATTCCACGCCGCTTGATAGGTGAAAGCCGAGACGCATTTAGGACACCAGGGGTCAGGGTCAGTAAAAACACGAATCCTGCATTTCTAATCTAATCCCTGACCTCTTTTACTCTTATGGATGAAAACAAATCAATCTTCTGATAAGTTTTAAAAATATGGAACCATTCGCCTTCGCCAGGCGCCCCCGCATCCTAGAGGCCTATATAGCCCGGGAGTTCCTCAAGCTCATGAGCCTGAGCCTGGCCACCTTCATCTCCCTGTTTGTCATTGTCGACTTTTTTGAGAAGATCGACCGCCTGGTCCGGGCGCACCTGGGGGTGGCGGGGATGATATTTTATTCTTTTCTGAAGATCCCTTTCGCGGTGGGCCAGGTCCTGCCCGCCGCGGTGATGCTGGGCATCATGCTCACCTTCGGGCTCATGTCCCGCAACCAGGAAACCATGGCCATCCGCACCTCCGGCCTGGATATCCTGCAACTCGCCCGGCCATTGGTCTATCTGACCGGCTGGTTGGCGGCCGTCATGCTGGTCTTGAACCTCTTCTTGATCCCTTGGAGCCAGGGAAGCCTGAACAACTTCTGGCAGATCCAGGTGGAGAAAAAACCGCCCCGGGATCTCCACACCATGGAGCACTTCTGGTACAAAGGCGACCAGGCCATCTATAATATTCTCATATTCCGCAAAGATATCCAGACCATCGAAGGGGTCAAGATATATCTTTTCGACCGGCAGTTCCATCTGGTGCAGATTATTGCGGCGGCCCGCGCCCAATTCCAGGGAGATCACTGGCGCTTTACCAATGGGCAGATCCAGACCATGGACGAGAACGGCAGTCTCTCCGGGGAAAAATTCCAACAACGGGACATTGTCCTGACCGAGCGCCCGGAAGACTTTGGCAATCTGGAGAAAAAAGTCAACGAGATGGACTTCCTCGAGCTCTACCGCTATGTAGGCCGCCTGGAGCGGGACGGCTATAAGTCCACCCCCTACCGGGTAGACCTGTACAGTCGCCTGACCCTGGCGGTTACGCCATTGATCATGATCATTTTGGGTCTGGGGCTAGTCTTGCGCCATAACGAGATCCACCTCACCTCCATTGTGGCCCTGGGGCTGGGCCTGATGTTCGCCTACTGGCTCTTCGTCGGGTTTTGCGCCTCCTATGGCCAGGCCGGCCGCTGGCCCGTTCTTCTGGCGGTAACCTTCCCGCATCTGGTTTGCGGCGCCGGCGCCATAGGTTTATTGCGTCACGTCACCAGATAGCTTCCGGGCAACCGCAACGACTTTTCACTGCCTTCCTCTCTCCAGGTCACGGACTTTTTTGCCAAAAATGGTTGTTATTGTAAGACGTTATCCCGTACAACCCGGGTCTGGCGCCTTTAAATAGACTTACCTCCATTTCATTCAAGACAAAATATTCGATGAAAATGTGATGAATAAAAGGTTTTATTGCAATAATTTTATTGTCACCCATCGTTATTTTGTGCTATCAAGGGATAGCTGTTACGCCCGATGGCCCCTGAGCAGCGGCAGCTGGCGCAATGGGCCTGGGGGGAGATTTAAATAATATCTTTTTAAAGGGGGGGATGGGCGTCGGAAAACCCATTTTCCAAGTAGTTGGCCATGGCTATAGGGGAATTGTAGTCAACCGCAAACCAGGAGAAAGGGAGAGAGATTATGACCAAGGCAGAATTAATTGCGGCAGTGGCGGGAGAGGCCCAGGTAAGGAAAGTGGACGCGGAAAAAGCCATTAACAGCCTGATCCGGATTGTTTCCGAAACCTTGAAGAATTCAGGCCGCCTGGCGTTGGCCGGATTCGGCACTTTTTCCGTGACGGAACGAAAGGCCCGTGAAGGCCGCAATCCTCAGACCGGCAAGCCTATCAAGATCGCTGAAACCAAAGTGGTGAAATTCAAACCCGGCAAACAGCTCAAAGAGATGGTTAAATAAATAGTAGAAGTCAAGAGACGGGCCGCCGCTGTTAAGTTCAGCGGTTACATGGCAGTTGGGGCTCGTAGCAGCTTAGGCATTTTAAAAGAATTATTTTCGGGATTATCCCGCCGAACGCCAGCCGGATAAACTCCCCAATCCGGCTGGGCGTGGAACGCTTTTTTTGCCATTAAGGCATCAAAAGTGACCGAGGGGAGGTCCGGGAGTTCTGCCGGGCCTCCCCTCTTTTTCTTGCCAATCTGTTTAGTCGGCTAGGACCTCTTATTTAGATGATTTTTATGCCAGGTCAACAGCCATTGATACAGCGGCTCCCGAAATAGAAAGAGGCCCCCCGCCAATGCCAGGCAGAATCCCAGCAACAGGGCGCTCACCAGATAATTGCCCCGGTAAACGTGGGCCCCTTGCAGGGTCAGCATCAAGGTGCCGGGCAGCCGGCCCACGGTAGACATTAGGAAAAACAGCCGCCAATCCATGGTGCTTAAGCCCAGAATAAAGCAGAGGTAATCCTTGGGGAAGCCAGGCACCACGAATAAGAAAAAAGCGATGAGGGCTCCCTGACGCTCCATCAAAAAATCGAATTTATCCAAAGTTCCCCGGCTGACTACCCGGGCCACGAATTTGACCTCCAACAGACGCCCCAGGAGAAAAGCGCTCATTGAGCCTACGGTAAGTCCAATGGTGGAGTAAAGCATCCCGAGGGGCACCCCGAACAGGTAGCCGCCGATGAAGCCGGTGGCCTCTCCAGGGATGGGGGCAAACACTACCTGCAGGACCTGGGTGACCATGAAGGTCAGGGGAGCCGCCGGTCCCGCCTTCTTCAAGAAGGCCGTCACCTTCTCCTTGTCATCCATGAGAAAGTAAAACCGGCAGGCCCAATCCCACAAGCCGGTGCTGCACACTGCACATCTGGCCGCATAGGACAGCAGAGTCAGGAGCACCAACCCGGCGATGGACCAGATGAGCCAGTTGCGGCGGATGGAGGCCATCCCTTGTCGCCAGGAAGCCGGGGGAGGAACCGCGGCCACTTGTTTTTTCCGGTTATTAGGAGCTTCGTTCATTTTTCCCGATCTTATTAGACAAAAGCCTTCTTCCACTATAGCCGTGAGCCGCCATCTGGCAAAGCCTTTTTTCTTACCTCAAAAATTATTAAAAGAACTTCAAGCTAATTGCAGGTCTTGCAGCTCACTGCTTATTGCTTGCCTTCCCTTTACTCCCCTGACAACTGCCCCGGCGGGCAAACTCTTCCAGGAGGCGTCTTAAGACCCGTGACTTATCCAGGCACCAGTCGGGGGCCAGCAGTTCCCGGCGATGCGGGTCACCGGTGAGACGATGGATGACCAGGTGCGGCGGCAGGAGTTCCACGAAGTCAACGACCGCCTGCACGTATTCTTCTTCCGTGAGGCAGACGTAAGCTCCCGCTCGATAGAGCCGGGCCAGACCGGAACCCGCCACCACGTAAAGCAGGTGGATTTTGACCCCCTGCAAGGGCAGGCGCGCCAGATAAGCCGCAGTGGCGGCCATCTCCTCCGGCCCCTCTCCAGGCAGACCCAAAATCACGTGGGCCACCACTTCCAGACCACGGGCCGCGGCCCGCTGCACCGCTTGGGTAAAACAGGCGACGTCATGGCCCCGGTTAAGTTCCCGCAGAGTCCGCTCATGGGACGACTGCAACCCCAATTCCAGCCATAACAACCGCTCCTGGGCATATCCCGCCAGCAAATCCAGCACCTCGTCAGCCAGACAATCAGGCCGGGTGCCAATACTCAACCCCGCTATTTCAGGGAAAGCCAGCGCCTCGTCATAGAGAGCCTGCAACCGCGTCACTGCCGCGTAAGTATTGGAAAAGCTTTGAAAGTAGGCGATGAACTTTTCGGCGCGGTAGCGCTTCTTCAAGCGCTGCATGCCTTCCTGAATCTGCGCCGTCAGGCTGAGTCCCCGGACGGCGGCCCCGGTGCCGGAACCCCGGACGTTGCAGAAGAGGCATCCCCCCGTACCGACCCGGCCGTCCCGATTGGGACAGCTTAAGCCTGCATCCAGAGTGAGCTTCTGCACCCGAAACCCGAATCGCCGCCGCAGGTGAGTGTTGAGATCCAGGTAGGGAAGCGTTTTAAACATTGGTTCTCAAAACTGTTAACTGCTTACTGATAACTTCTCCCTGCTCACTGACAACTGACTACTGGCTACTCTTCAGGCCAGGTCTCCCCAGGCGTGCTGCAACAGGCTTAGGGCCGCCAGGGCCGCGGTCTCTACTTTAAGGCGCCGGGGCCCCAGACTGGCGATGGCAAAGCCGGCAGCCCGCGCCTGGTCCACTTCCGCCGCCGAAAAACCGCCTTCGGGGCCTATGAGGAGTCGTACCGTGCCGGGCCGGGGTTGCGCCAGCAGAGACTGCAGCCCCCCACCCCGCTCCTCTTCCCAAAAGATCAGCTTCACTGCTTCCGAACCCGCCAAAACCCCGGAAAATTCCTGTACCGCCTCGATCTCCGGCAGCAGCGAACGCTGACAGGACTTGATCATCTCCCGCGTCAAACGCTGCCAGCGTTCCCGGCGGCGCCTGCCCCGTTCCGGGGTCACCCGCTCCGAGCGCTCCGACACAAACGGAATGATCCGCTGCACCCCCATTTCAGTGGCCTGGCGCACCACCCCCTCCAGGGCCTCGCCTTTGGCCAAACCGATCCCCAGAACCAGGACCAGGGGGGATTCTCCCCAGAAAGCCAAATCACGGAGTATCCGTAGATGCGCCCCCTTCGGATCCAATCCGGTTAGGCGGGCCTCGACACTGCGCCCCTGGCCGTCGCAGACCTCCACCAGGTCGCCCACCCCCAACCGCAAAACCCGAGCCAGATGCCGCGTCTCGTCAGGGTCCAGCATCACCGTGTCATCTTGAAAGCGCTCCGGAGGCGCATAGAATCGGCGCATTATCAGTAGCCAGGGATCAGTAGTCAGTTTCGAGTTTTTCGTTCTTAATTCTTGGTTCTTTTCAATTCTATGGTGGGGCGGGTGTCTCGGTGGAACAAGCCTCCGTGCTTGCGATCATTAATATTGTTTGTAGCCGCAGGCTTCAGCCTGCACTGCCCAGGCGCGGCGCCAGTTTCACCCGGGTTATGTGCAGTTCGCGTCCCGCGCATCAGTTTAGAATTCGAAACCTATAAGCCTTTGAGCCGCCTGACCTCTTCTTCCAAGGCCGTCACCCGCTTCTCCAAGGCTTCGAGGTCCGCGGCCCGAGCCGGCCTCAGTTCTGCCAAAGTCGTATTGACCAGTTCTTTGACTTTTTCCACCAGGGCTGCCTGCGCCTCTTGGGCCTTCCCCAATAGTTCCTTCACCGCCTCGGGGCTCTCCTGTTGGCTGATTTCCCCCCGGCGCACCATCTCCGCCACTACTGCTTCGACTTTCTCCCGGGTGAAATCGAAGACTCCCAGGCCAAAATGCCAGGCCTTCTGCAAGATGTCTTTCATATTGTTCACCATTTCCCTTGACAATCCCCATACATTGCCATAACCGGTCTTCTCACTGCTACCTTTCTCACGGCCTTCTTAAAATCACGGCCCTCCACTCGTCCAAAGCGAGCACCTCGGCCTGCCGCAGCCCCAACTCCAGGAAGCGGCCCTCAATCTGCGGCAGGTCGGTTTCCAAAAATCCTGAAATGATCAGGGCGCCGCCGTTCAACAACCGCCCGGTGAGGGAATCGGCCAGTTGCAGCAGGTCAGGGGCTGTCAGGTTGGCCAGGATCAGGGCGAACTGCTGCCGGATGGCCTGCAGCAGGGTGGGCTCCACCAGAATCCGACCCTCCAGGTCATTCAAACGTACGTTTTCCAAGGCCGCGGCCACGGCTTCCGGGTCCACGTCGATGGCCAGCACCCCGGCCCCCAACCGGGCCGCGGCCAGGGCCAGGATGCCGGTGCCGGTGCCCACGTCCAGCACCTGCCAGGGATTCGCCACCTCCGGCAGGTCACGGCCCCAGATATCTTCTAAGGCTTGCAGGCAAAGCAGCGTCGTGGCGTGCCGCCCGGTGCCGAAGGCCATACCCGGATAAATGGTGACCACGATTTCTTCGGCCGCCGGCGTGTAGTCTTCCCAGGGCGGGCGGATCACCAGGCGGGAGGTGACCTTCTGCGTTTTGAAATGGGCCTTCCAGGCCTCGGCCCAATCCTCTTCGGCCACCCGGCGCATCTCCAGCCCCAGGGGATAGAGGTCGTGGCCGGCCAGGCGCTTCAGGTATTCCTGCAACTGCTCCTGCTGCCAGGGGCCGAACTCCTCGGGCCGGAAAAAGGCTCGAATCACCACGCCGCCGGCTGGCGCCCCCTCTTCTTCCAGGATCACGCCCCGGCCGCTGAACTCCGTCAGAAACATGGCCCCTTCTTCCTGCATCCCGGCAGGCATCAGGAACCGCACTTCGATCCAGGTTTCTTTAGCCATATTGGGAAATTATATGTCCGGGACTAAATAATTGCAATTTATCCAGGGAATATCTGGCGTTCTATAGGCTTGGTTATCAAGAGGATGCTTTCTTGACTACCAGGAATTGGGGCTTATCTTTAATTCACGAATAATAGTTGTCTTCGGTGGATATAGCGATTACCAAAAATAATTTCCTGTAGGGGCGCACCCGCGTGTGCGCCCTCCTGCGGGCGGACACATGGGTCCGCCCCTACAATACATCCGGTATCGGAAAAAACTTTTGGCAATCGCTATAGTTGTCTTGGGTGGATAAAAAGTCAAAAGCGAGGTGTGACTGATGACAACCCAGGAAGAGAAAATGGAATGCGCCCTATGCGGCTATACCGCTTCCGGCAAATTTTTGGGGGATATCTGCCCCCAATGCAACCTGACTTATTGGAGATGCAGCAGTTGCCATTATACCTTTTCCGCGTCCAAGCCGCCGGAAGAGTGCCCCAGTTGTCACCAGAAAAGCGAATTCCTGAATATCACCTGCTACGCGCCAGAATGTGGCGGGCCCGGCAATATTGATCCAAGGCTTTAAGCCTACGGGTGCCCTGGGGTCCGAAAATTTCAAGGGCTTTCCCATGGTCACCGAATTGCCCTGTCCAGAAGTCTCAAGATTTGCCCCGGCAAATCGTCCCGGTTGGCGGTGGTGACGGTAATCAGGATTTTGTCGGGTTTCTCCTTGATAGCCGCCATGTAGCCGCCGCCCTTCTCCGCTACGGTGATCAGCAGGGAGACTGGCTGCACCCAGAGGCGCTCCAAGGCCTCGATAAACCGGTCCGACAGGCACTCCATCTTGCCCACTTCATCCACCACCACCAGGTCAACACCCGGCTTTAGCTCCAGGGCCGGCAGGCCCACAGAATGAAGGTTTTCTAAATTAACGCCATATTTGCCGATTCGAATCGGACCGGGGAAATCCACGTGGCTGAGCCCGGCGGCCTGCCCGTCCAGGGTGACGATCTCAAAGCCCACCCGCACGCCTTTAGCCCGGAGCTCCCGGGTATAAAACCCGGCGGCGCGGCCAGAAAAGGCAGCCGCCACTTTCTGGACTATGGTGGTCTTGCCGCAGCGCGGCGGACCGGTGAGTAAAATTCGCGGTTTCCGGTTTTCGGTTTCCGGTTTTCGGTTAAATAAAGGCATATTTATGTTTTTCAGGTTACGTCACAGGCTGGAAGCCTGCGCTACCAAAGATTTCCTGCTAACTGCTAACTGCCAACTGCTCGCGGTGATTCGTTTCTTCAATTTTTCTCACCGTGGGCAGAATCCAGGGCAACAGGGCAAAGGCCGGCCAGGCCGCCAGGAAGCACAGGAAAAAGAAGGTGGCGTAACCGAAACTGGCCGCCAGCCAGCCCCCCAGGTAACCGCACAGCCGGCCGCTCAGGCCGAAGAGCATGGAGAGGAAGGCGTAGTGCGAGGCGCTGAAGCGTTTGTCGCACAGGCTCATCAAAAAGGCCATGAAGGCCGCCGAACCCATCTGGCCGGCCAAATTTTCCACCAGGGTCGCCAAATAAATGCTGTAATGCCAGGTCCCCGGCAGCGCCGCAATCCAATAACCCAAAATTGACAAGGCCTGAAAAATCCCCAACAGCCATAGGGCCCGGCTGATGCCCCAGCGAGCCGTGAGCACGCCGCCGAGGATGCCCCCCAAAATGGCCGGCGCTTTCCCCACGGTGACGGAGGCCACCCCGAACTGGGTGCCGCTGAAGCCCAGATCACGCCAAAAGGCGCTTACCATGGCCCCCAGCATGGCATCGCCAGCCTTATAGGCCAGGATAAACAGGATGATGACCCCGATGTGGGGAAGGCTCGCCAGACCCTTCACCGACTCTTTCATCTGGCTGAAGCCGCCCTGTCCTTTCTCGGCCCGGGCAATCTCGGGCCGGGCCAAATGGAAAGGGCCGAAAGCCATCACCGTGACCGCCAGGGCAGCCATGATCAGGGCGACGCCCACGAAGGTGGGACTCCAGCCCACCAGGTCGCTGAGAATCAGGACCCCCCCGCCCGCGGCGATGAGGCCCACCCGGTAGGCGCCGATGCGGATGCCATTGGCCATCCCCAATTCCTGCGTATCCAACAGGTCGATGGTATAGGCGTCCACCGCCAGGTCCTGGGTGGCCGAAGCCAGGCACAGGACTGCCACCAGTATCCAGAAACCGGGGCCCACCGTCGCATCGGACAAATAGGCCAATCCCAGCATACTAAGAATTACCGCAGCCTGGGCCGGCACCAGCCAGGCGGCTCGCGAGCCGAAGCGGTCCGCCAGCGGGCTCCACAAGACCTTGAGGCTCCAGGCCAACCCCAGGAGGCTCAAGATGCCGATCTGCTCGAGGGGCACCCCCCGGCTCCTGAGATAATAAGACAGGGTGGTATAAACGAAGCCGAAGGGCACCCCTTCGGCGAAATAGAGCACGAAGACCACCAACATCTTCAGACGGGTGGAAAGTTGGGGGGCAGGCTGGTCAGGCATTATTGCAGTATAGGGAAAAATGGTTGGGGGTAAAAGGGAAAAAGGACAGGTATCAGGGAGCCGGGGTCAGTAAAGGCTTAACCTCCTGGCCCCTGATCCCTGGCCCCTAACCCCTTATTTCTCAGTCAATTGCCCGGCGATGGCCTTGGCCACTTCCAGCAATTCCGGGATGGCTTCATAGGGCGGCCGGCCACTCAGATCGGCTTCGATGATCTCATCGTTAAAGGGAATGAAGCCCAGGATGGGCAGGTCCGGCAGATTCCGTTTCAGGAATTCCTGATCAGCGGCCCCGCGAATTTTATTCCCCACCACCGCCACCTTGTGCAGGCCCAAATCTTCGGCCAGCCTCTTGACGTTCATGGCGGTCTCGATGCTGCGGCGGCCCGGCTCCACCACCACGATGAGCTTGTCCACGCCCTTGGCGGTGGCCCGGCCCAGGTGTTCGATGCCTGCCTCCATATCCATGACCACCACTTCATCCCGCAGCAAGACCATGTGGGTCATCAGGGTGCGCAGCAATACGCTTTCCGGACAAATGCAGCCGCTGCCGCCTTTTTTTACGCCCCCCATGACGATGAGCTTGATGCCGTCAAGCTGCCGGGAATATTTCTCCGGGATGTCGTCCACCTTGGGATTCATCTTGAAGAAGCCGCCCATCTTGCCGGGCGTGGATTCAGTGCGCTCGGCCACCATCTCCTTCATCTGGCTCAAGGGTATGATACTCGAAGGGTCCGGCACCCCCAGGGCCAGGGCCAGGTTGGCGTCAGGGTCGGCGTCCACTGCCAAGACCTTTTTCCCCTGATCGCGGAAATATTTAATCAGCAAGGCGGCCAGGGTGGTTTTGCCTACGCCGCCTTTGCCGCTAATGGCGATTTTCATTTATAATCTCCCAATTTGAAATTAATCTTTTATATTATAAAGAATTTACCACAGAGACACAAAGGACACAGAGAAATTTCTCTGCGTCCTCTGCGTCTCTGCGGTTAAAGATTTTTTGGAGATTCTCATGACCAAACCTGTCGAACCCTTGCCGCCTGAAACGGAAGCCGCCATCCGGGCTCGCCTGGCCGCCAACCCGTTCATCAAATTCGTCGGCATCCAGGCGCCCCAGTTGGGCGAGGGCTATGCGCGCTTCGTCCTGCCCTTCAAGCCGGACCTGGCCAATTCCATCGGCCTCCTGCAAGGCGGCATGATCGCCGCCCTGGCCGATGAGGCGGTGGCCTTCGCCCTCTATAGCCTGGTCAAAGAGGGTGAAACCTTCAACACCGTTGAGATGAAGATCAACTTCCTGGGCGCGGTGCGGGAGGGCGAGGTGGAGGCCGTGGCCCGCATCACCAAACGCGGCCGCACTATTTCCCTGGGAGAAGTGGTAGTGCGCCAGGGCGACCGCCTGGTGGCCAAGGCCATGTGCACTTATATACACTTGAAGAATTGAGCAGTAAGCATTGAGCCGATAGGGATTATGGGTAGTCTTCTCTGATCCCTGACCCCTGGCCCCTAATCCCTAAAATATGGTTCCTGCAATTCCTTTAACAGATTATTTTGGTTTTCCTCAGGGTTATTTTTGCGACGCCGGACGGCCCGCTTAAAAGTATCCTGGGACCACCAGGAAGGGAAAGAGACTTTTTTCTCTTTGAAAATATCCTCAATGGTCAAGATTTGCAGGCTGGGGAAACGCTGCTGCGGGAACTGTGGGTCAATGAAAGACCCCACGTCGTCTGCTTCCTGCCGCATCTGCCGGGTGGGCCGCTTAAGAGTCAAAAATACGCCGATCTCCGCCTGTTCCCTTTTCAAAACCCCTACCAAATCCCGGACCTGGGAGACCCCTACCTGGCCGCCTTTCACTTGAAAGATGATCTTTTTATAATCTCCGCTATATTCATCCCGCAAATTCATAACCCCATCGATACCCTGGTCCGCCCCCCGCTTTTCTCTAGCGCTGCGGGCACCCACCGTTGCCAAGACCCAGCACTCAAATTGAAAAGGATTGAGCTTGAAAAGCCGTTCAGCGCTGGGCACGTCCCGGGGAATGCCGATTTCTTCGTAGTCGGCCAGCTCATTGCCGAACGAATCCTTCAATCTCTTCCTGATCAGGTCAATGGCCAGGTATGTGACGTCAATACCGATCCAACGGCGTTTCAGGCGTTCGGCCACCGCCACGGCGGTGCCGCAGCCGCAGAAGGGGTCCAGGACCACGTCCCTTTCGTTGCTCCCGGCCCGGATGATTCGCTCCAGCAAAGATTCCGGCTTCTGGGTCTGGTAGCCCAAGTACTCGTGGCTGGAGCCGTGCAGGTGTTCGATGTCGTACCAGATGTCCTTAATGGGAGTGCCTTCCATTTCATCCAAATACCTTTTATAGCGCGCCACTTCACCCTTTTCTGGAATTACCACCCGGCCTGCCTGCCAGGCCTGTATCATGCGCTCTTCGGTCCAACGCCAGACCCGCACTATGCCGCTGCCGGGTGGAAACTCATAGGTGAGGTTGGGTCTTTCTTTGTTCGGATTCAAGAGGTTATCCAGATGATACCGCCGGCCGGTTTCCGGCTCCATGTGCCGATAAAACTTTTCCAGATAGGCCGGATCGTGCTCCGTGTAGATCGGATTAAACACCGAGTTTTCTGACTTGCTGTAGAAAAAAATGGTGTCATGGCAGCGGGAGAAACGGAGCTTGGTATGACCCTTGGGCTGCGAACGCTCCCAAATGATTTCATTGCGGAAATTCTTGGGACTGAAGATGTTATCCAGGATGAGTTTGATGTAATGGCTGGCGGTTGGGTCGCAGTGGAGGAAGAGGCTGCCGGTGGGCTTGAGCACCCGGTGCATCTCCACCAGGCGCACCGCCATCATACTGAGGTAAGCCAGCATATTGCTGTGGTGCAGCACCTGGTGCAGCGCCTTGAGCAACTCCGCCAGATTGGCCGGCCCTGTCATGACCGCTTCATCAAAGGCCTCTTCGGCCTGCGGCCCCCATATCCAGGTGTCTTCGAACGCGGCGATTTGGGCGGCGGACCGCTCCCCGGAGGGTTCCTTAAACAGCATATTATATGTGGCGTTGGAGTTGAACGGCGGGTCCAGGTAGATCAGGTCAACACTGCCCATGGGGATATGCTGGCGCAGAACCTCCAGATTATCACTGAAATAAAGCTTGTTCTTCCAATCCTCCATGACTGCCTCCAGGGGAATTGAAATATACTAATCTATATCGAAAATTATGGAAAACTAATTTTGCAGTTTCATAAGGCCCACCCGGACGCCTATTTGGGGAGCGGCAGCCCTCTAATTTTCTAACCCCTGCCCCCTAATCCCTATCTTTTATACCCCACCGGCATAACCAACAGAGGCGCCTGCTCCTTGGGCAGACCCAAAACCTGGCCCAGGCCCCTGTCCTCGAAGGCCCCGACGATGCCGGCCCCCAGCCCCAGGGCTTCGGCCTGCAGAAAGATATTGGTGCCCACGTGGCCGGACTCCATGTGGGTATACATGATCCCGCGTTCGCCGTAGCGCTGGGTGCAGCGGCGGTACTCCGCGGCAATGATCATGATGACCGGGGCGTGAGTCATCCAGGTTTGGTTTAAGGAGGCCCGGGCCACCGCCTGGCGTAGATCGCCTCTGAGCCCCGGCTCCAGGGCGTGCTCCTTCACCAGGTAACGATAGACCCCGGTCGGCAGGTCCGTTACGCCGAGCTCGCCCGCCACCAGAAAAATCTCCAATGGATAAGTGGCCCCAGCCGAGGCCGCAGTCCGGAGTCCCCGGAGATCGCTCAAGCCGTCGGCCCCCCACAGAAGCTGGGATACCTGCTGCAAATCCAGCGAACATGCGGCAAACTCGCGCACCGTGCGCCGCGCCTTCAGGGCCTCCTCCACCGACACGCTTCCCTTATACGACGGCGGCGGCAGCTTTACCACCTCGGCCCCCAGACCGGGAGTGACCATCATCATCAGACCCATGCTCAACATAAAGATTCTCCGGATGAGGTTCATAGATCTCCGTAGGGGCGGACCCAGGTGTCCGCCCTAATAGCGCACAGGCTTTCCAGCCGGTGCGTAGGGGCGACCCGCTGGGTCGCCCGGTTTCCACAGGCCAGAGGCCTGTGCCACCGAGGCCCGCCCCTACCCTGCCCTACTCTCATTTATTGCCCTTTCCGGGCCCAGGCCAGCAAGCCGGCCAGGATGCGGCACATGACCGCCATCTCCAGATGAATGACCAGGTCCGTTTCCTGACATGGGACCCGACTGGCCTTGAAGGCGCCGCTGATTTGTAATTCCATGGTTTCCGCACTACTCTGCTGCAACCTCAGGTGCGGGGCTTCACAATAAATAAATAGCTGCTTTACTGGGACATGACAGGCCACCAGGATGGGCTTCTCCAATAGTTCTACGCCAGGCTCGCTGGAACTCAGACGCAGGTTGTGCTGGCCTGCGAAATCCTCAACCTGGCGCGCCATGGACGCAGGCTCCGGCAAGTCGACCTCCAGCCGGATCATTACCTCCCCTTCGAGTTCGGGAGCCTCTGCCGCTTCCAGGGCCTCTATCCACAGCACAAAGGTGCCGCCGTGTTCGTCCCAACGTAGCTTAGTCTGATCCCGGCTCACCAAGCCCAGCTTCTGGGCGGGAAAATTCGCCTGCACCCGGTGGCAGTGAAACAGCATCGATTTTCTCCGTTTCAACCATCCAAGGCCGTTTTCATTTACGATAAACATGTCTCCCAGTCCGCGCCCCTAAAAAAAATTGCTTCCGCTCAGAAAATCTTTGTGAAAATAAGCACCAGCTGCTTTGCCAGCATCAATCGGCGAATTCCTTTTATCTCCCGCAACCCCACGGGAACCTTGGTTCATAACGGGCTGGAACTGCCTGATTTCTTGTTGATTTTTGTGCCTTTTGATCATATATTAGTTTAATCGAATCTATTATCTTGGAGTTGAATATGGCTTATTCCCCGATAGTGATGGACCACTTCAAAAATCCCCGCAATGTTGGCGAAATCCTGGATGCCGACGGCCTCGGCGAAGTCGGCAACCCGGTATGCGGCGACATGATGAGCGTTTATATCAAGGTGAAGGACGACCGCCTCGAAGACGTCAAGTTCAAAACCTTCGGCTGCGGCGCCGCCATTGCGGTCTCCAGCATGATCACCTCCATGGCTAAGGGCAAGACCCTGGAAGAGGCCATGAAGATTACCAACGCCGACGTGGCCGAGGCTTTAGGCGGCCTGCCGCCCAACAAGCTGCACTGCTCCAACCTGGGGGCCGACGCCCTGCACTCCGCCATCAAGAACTACCAGGACCGCAAATCCGGCAAGGTGAAAGCCTTGGAGCTCAAAATCGACAAAGAGCCCCATGTCAAGGGCACCGAGGCCGGCAAATGTTACTGCCCCTACTGCGAAACCAAGGTGGACGAAGAAGCCCACTTCTGCATGTCCTGCGGCCAGGAACTGCCGCACGAACACGACCATTAAGGGTCGCAGCAAAGGAAATCGCCATGGCATTGATCTATCTGGATCACCTATCCGCCACGCCCCTGCATCCCAAAGTCAAAGAGGCAATGATTCACCACCTGGAGACGGTCTTCGGCAACCCCTCCTCGGACAATCAGTTGGGCCAGCCGGCCGCCGCCGCCCTGGAAAAGGCCCGGGGCCGGGTGGCGTCACTGATTAACGCCGTCGACCCCAGAGAGGTGGTCTTCACCTCCGGCGGCACCGAAGCCAACAATCACGCCCTCAAAGGCGTGGCCATCGGGCTTAGGGAGAAGGGCCGCCATATCATCACCAGCAACATCGAACACAAGTCCGTGCTCAATTCTCTGCGCACCCTGCGCCTGTTGAATTACCGGGTGACCTCCCTGGACGTGGACCAATACGGCCTGGTAGACCCCGCGGCAGTGGAAAAGGCCATCACGCCGGAGACCATCCTCATTAGCGTCATGCTGGCCAACAACGAAATCGGCACCCTCGAGCCCATTGCTGATATCGCCAAAATCGCCCAGAAACACAAGGTCGTCTTTCACACCGACGCGGTGGCCGCCACCGGCATTATCCCGGTGGACGTTCAGAAGCTGGGAGTCAACCTCCTGAGTCTGTCGGCCAACCAGTTCTACGGCCCCTCGGGCGTCGGCGCCCTTTATATCCGCAAAGGCACCCCCATCTGGCCGCTGTTGGACGGCGGTCTCCAGGAGAATAAACGCCGGGCCGGCTCCGAAAATCAGATCGGCATCGTAGGCATGGGCGCGGCCGCCGAAATCGCGGCCCAGGAAATGCCGGCCAACCTGCCCCGGATTAAGGCCCTAAAAGACCGGTTGTTGCAGGGTATCAAGGCCAAAATCCCCGAAGTCAAGATCAACGGCCATCCGGAGCACTGCCTTCCCCATCTGCTGTCGGCCTCAGTCACTTACATCGAAGGCGAAAGCCTGATGATGCTGTTGGAGGACGAAGGCATTATCGTCAATACCCGCTCCGCCTGCGCCTCCGGATCGCTCAGGGCCTCCCACGTCCTCATCGGCACCGGCCTGGACCACGCCCTGGCCCAGGGCACCCTGGTCTTCACCCTCGGCCGGGACACCACCGAAGCCGATATCGGCCGGGTCCTGGAGGTCATGCCGGGCATCGTCCAGACCCTGCGGGATATGTCGCCGATCTACAAAAAAGCGCATGTTTAAAAAGACTTGGGGAAAGGGCCTGTCACTTTGGCCCGTTCCCCGGCTTTTTGACCTGTAGGGGCTGACTCAGGTGTCCGCCCTTCGTTTTTTACCAATCAATGGATGCAAAGCCTATTTTTCGTCTTTTTCCTGGTGATAAATCAATGACACTGTTTGTGACAGCCTTTTGGCCCAGGATGGATCATCTTTATTCAATTCCACTTCATCATAAAAATCGCTGAAATCATGATCCACTAATTTGTAAGGGGATTTGCTTTCGGAATCGAAAAAGGTATGCCGCAATTCATGCCGCAAGACTCTCTCAATGTCGGTCTCTTCACAATGTTGCAGCAATTTGCTGTCGAAGAGGATAATATAGTCATAACCATCATCCGGCGCTTCATTTCTGGATAAATATCTCACCAGCTCGGACGGCTTGACAATTTTCCCCAAAACCACAGTACCTTTCGACATCATCTTCTTTTTATTAACCAAAAAAAGCATCTTGGCGTTGGCCAGATGCGGGAAATACGTGCTTTTTAGTCTTTCATACATTTCGTAAAGGCTGTCCGGGACATCGTCATACTTCATAGAAATTCTCCTTATTATGCTAATTTCCGCCAAGGATATCACTTGGAAGTGCGGGCTTTCTGTTTGGCAAAAAAGGCTTCCAGGGCCTGCACGTGCTCCGGGCTATGGTGACAGAGGGCCTGGAAGGCGGCGGAAATCTCCAAGGTTTCCTCCAGGCTTTTGCCCTGGGCCAGGCTGAACAGGCGCTTGGCCAGGCGCAGAATCCTGGCCGGCTGCTTGGCAATCTCGGCCGCCAGTTCCAGGGACCGTTCCAGAAGCTGTTCGTGCGGCACCACTTCGCTCACCAGGCCGATACGCAGGGCCTCGGCCGCGTCGATGACCCGGCAGGTAAAGGCCAGTTCCAGGGCCTTGGCGTAGCCGATCACCCGTGGCAGGAAATAGGCCCCGCCATCGCCCGGGATCAAACCCACCGAGACGAAGGTCTCGCCGAAGCGTGCCTTGTCGCTGGCCAGGCGAATATCGCACATGCAGGTCAAATCACATCCCGCCCCGATGGCCGGGCCGTTGACCGCGGCGATGGTAGGCACATCCAGCTTCTGGAAAGCCAGCGGGATCTGCTGGATACCCCGGCGGTAATTGTTGCGGACCTGATCCGGATCGCCCGCGAACATTCCCTGCTTGTTATACATGTCCTTGACGTTACCGCCGGCCGAAAAGGCGCTGCCCGCGCCGGTGAGGATCATGACATTGATGGACTCGTCCGCTTGCACCCTGCGGGTGGCGTCCAGGATCTCCTCAATCATGGCCGGCTCTGTAATGGTATTGCGCACGTCCGGCCGGTTCAACGTGAGGATGGCGATGGTTCCCTGCTGCTCGAAGGTGATTTCCGAATAGGTCATGGCTCTTTTACCTCCTTATGAGCAAATTCTGGCAATCGCGGCCCTGATCTGGCAGGCTCTCCAGCCGAAATCGGTCAGGCAGGCCACGCCCTCGTTAATATAGGCCGCGTCGTAAGGGTCGCGCAACAGGTCTACCACCAGTGCTTGGGCGGCAGACTGCAGGGCGTCCAGCAATGATTTATTGGAGGGGTAAAGATGGGCGTCGAAGCAGAAAAAAATGGTCAGGTCTGAATCTTCGGCCAGCCGCACGGCCGGTTGAATTTCCGCCTCTTTCGGCTCAATGGAGACAATTTGCACTGCGGGATCGAGACCGAACTTCTGAAACTCTTGCCGGAGAAACTCCTTTTCCGGCAAGACCTCTCGTTCAATCATGATTTTGGCGTCGAGAAAGGAAAATCGCGGGAAGATAACGCCAATTTTCTGCCCGCGTCTAATCGGCAGCAATTTCTTGTCATCCCGGATCACCTGGACGGATTCGCGGCAGATCCTGGCCGCGAGCCTGGCGCCGGCCGGTTCAGCCGCGGGCTCTCCTTCGCCAAACCTTTGTTCCCTTTTGGATTTTAAGCTCTTGATTCTGGCTGCGCTTTCCTCCAGTTCTCCCAGGGGAAGCCGCTTGCTTTTATAAGCCTCGAGCAGCTTATCGAATACCCGTTTCTGGGCCTGGAGGTCATGGCAGACCAGAAGCAGATCATGTCCCGCCGCGGCAGCTAAAATCCCTGCTTCACCGATGGGGCAGATCGCTTTAATGGCCCCCATTTCCAGATCGTCGCTGGCAATAACCCCCCGGAAATTCAATTCCCGGCGGAGGTAATCGAAAATAATCCTCCTCGAAAATGTGGCGATTTTTTTCGGGTCGGGATCGAGCTTGGGATAATAGGGATGGGATGACATTACCAGGTCAACGCCGGTTTGAATCGCCTTGACGAAAGGCTTGAGATGTACTGCCTCCATCTCCTGCCAGGTGGATTGGATGACCGGCAGTCCCAGATGGGCATCTACGGGGGCGTGGCCTTTGCCGGGAAAATGCTTGGCGCAGGCGGACAAACCGCCCTGCTGCATGCCGGCAATCCGCGCCGCCCCCATTTTCGCCGCCAATTGCCAATCTTTGCCGTAAGCCCGGATGCCGATATTCGGGCTGTAGGCCTCGGTCAAGACATCGAGCACCGGACTCAGATTGACGTCCAACCCCAGACGGCGCAGTTCTTTCGCCTCGAATTCCCCTTGCTGCCCGGCATAGTCGATGGTTCCGGTCGCGCCCACCGCCAGATTATCCGGGAACACGGTAATCCCGTCCCTGAACATGATGACCCGCCCGCCTTCATGGTCGGCCGTCACCAGCAGCCTGCGGCCGAGGGCTTCTTCCAGATCGGCAATTAATTTTTTAAGCTGCGCCGGTGAGACAAAATTAATGCGGTAGAGAATCAGCCCTCCGGCATGCAGCTCCTTGAAATGACGGACAATCTCCGGAGTGATCCTGGTTCCGGGGATGCCGATGACCAGACGTTCGCCCACCAATTCTTCCAGTTTCATAGCGACATCATTTTAACCAGGCAAATATTTTTTTGGTACAATAGCCTGGCTCCCTATGGAAATCACCAACTTTTTTATCAGCGGCAGCAGCCTGACCTGGCAGGATTATTCGGTTCTGCTGCTGCTTCTGATTTTGATGATTTTTGTCGGCGTTTATCTCGGCCGGGAAGAAGAATCGACCACAGACTTTTTTCTGGGAGGCAGAAAGATCCCGGGGTGGGCGGCCTGTTTGTCGTTTGTGGCGACGGAGATCAGCGCCGTCACCCTGATCTCGGTTCCCGCCATTGCCTATATGGAAAACTGGGAATACGCCCAGTTTTTTATCGGTTCTTTTTTGGCCCGGGTCGCCATCGCCTTTCTGTTTATCCCGGCTTTTTACCAGTTTAACTGCACCTCCATTTATGAATTTTTAGGGCACCGGTTCGGAACGGAAACCCAGATCACCGGCTCGATCCTGTTTTTTATCACGCGCCTGCTGGCTTCCGGAGTCCGGCTGATGGTAGCCTGCCTGGCGGTGAGCATCTTAATCGGCTGGTCTATCATCCCGACCATCGTTCTCTTTTCGGTCATCTGCATTCTCTATATCGCCTGGGGCGGGATCAAGGCGGTGGTTTGGACCAATGTGGTGCAAGCCCTGGCCTTCACCGGGGCGGGTGTGGTCGCCATCGGTTTCCTGCTCACTCGCATTGATGGCGGCGCAGCCAGCGTGTTCTCCATAGCCGGCGCCGCCGGCAAGCTGAAAATCTTCAACTGGGGACCTTCTGTGGCGGAATCCGGCCTGGCAGGTGTCCTGAAAAGTCTGCTCACGGACCCCAATCTCTTTATTCTGGCGACCTTGAATGGCTTTTTTGGCTCCATGGCAGCCTTTGGGACCGATCAGGAAACCATGCAGCGGCTGCTGACGGTGGAAACGAGAAGAGCCAGCCAGATAACCATGCTCATGACCCCCATCGGCAGTTTTCTGGTGATGCTCATTTTCCTGATGGTTGGCGCCTGCCTTTATGCCTTCTATGCTCAGCATCCCGTACTGGCTTTGCCTGAAGAATTGGACAAAATTTTTCCCTATTTCATCGGGCAAGCCATGCCCCCATACATGCGCGGCCTGATGCTGGCGGCGATCGTGTTGGCAAGCATTGACTCGCCTTTGGGCTCTCTGACTTCTTCCTTTGTCACGGACATCTATCGGCCGGTGATCTTCAAGTCGGGAACCGAACGCCACTATCTATTGGTTTCCAGGATTTGCGTGGTTATCTTTGGTATTATCTTGGCCTTCATCGCCTACTTTTTCAGCCATTTTGAAAAATTCCTCTGGCTGGCTTTTAAGATTGGCGGGGTTACCTACGGCTCGTTATTGGGAGTCTTTCTCCTCGGGTTGCTGACCAAGAGACGCTGCAACCGGCTTAATGTCGCGGCCATGACTCTTTCTGCGCTTGGCCTGCTGTTTCTGTTGATCCTTTCCGAGAAGGGCATCTTGCCGCTGGGCTGGACCTGGCTGTTATTGCTCGGGACTTTTTCGACTTTTACGACCGGTTGGCTTTTGGGGAAAAAGGATGAGACTGCCGCAGATCTGCTTCCCCAGAACCTCTAGAACTTATTTCAAAACCTGTTTCAGACTGTGAAATATATTCTCAATCAGGAAATAATCAGAGCCCAAGGTTTTAAGTCCCCCTTTAAAAAAGGGGATTTAGGGGGATTTCAAGAGGTTATATAAATCCCCCCTGCCCCCCTTTTCAAAGGGGGTTGGTTTATTCGCAACCAAAGTCTTATGGTTGGTTGAGGATGAAGCCGGGAATAGGTTTTGAAATGATATAGTATAGTAGTTGCGACAAAAAACCTTCGCGGGTGAAAGATGCAATCCCGTAATTCGGCGTGCGGCAGGCGCATTCCGGGCAATGCCCGGCGCCTCAGAGGGCTGTCACTTTAGCAAATCCATTTGGCGATAAAGCAGGTTCAAGTTCATGTTAGACTTCAAGACCTTAGAGCGACGACTCATTGTTCTATTAGTGCTGCCGGTGACCCTGTTTCTGCTGGTCATTGGGGTATTCGGCTACAGCTTCATCCACGACCTCTTGCACAAGGAATGGCAGGAGGTTGCCATCCTGCGCCTGGAGCGGGCCGCCCACCAGATGGATATGAAACTCCATGGATATATGGAGTGGATGGCCGCCTTCGCCCGGGCCGGGCAGAACCCCAAGGGGGAAGAAATCCAGCGCTGGCTTTTGGGGCAGATCAAGCTTCAGCCCGGCGTCAGGCAGGTTGATCTGGCTTGGGAGAATGCCGCGGCGAGCAAAGGCCGTAGGACCGTCCCGGACCGATCCGCAAAAATTTCGAACATCGGATATTTTTACCCGCCGGGTGGGAAAACCGTAGGGTTACGCGGGGAGTTGCAGGATCAGGACGGGAAACCTCTTGGGCGGCTCGAAGTGATCCTGAGCTACCAATACTTGATGGAGGATGTGCTCTCGGAAGGCTGGATGGTGGCCCGGATGGCCTGCCTGGTGAGCCAGGAGGGGACCTATCTGGCCCACAGCGGTCAGGCCATGGATTCCAGGCGCTGCTTGGGAGAATCCCAGGCCCCCTTGGAATTGGCCATGCTTAAGGCCATGCAGGAAAAGGACTTTGGCATCATCACCAGCGGAGGCTACAGCCCGGATCAAGTGATCGGTTTTTACAAACTGCATGCCGCGCCCTGGGCCATCATGCTGGAAGCCCGAGGCCGGGAGATCCTGGCCCCCATGGAGCGATTCCGCCTGCACTACCTGGTGGGAGGGGTCCTGGGCCTGATCGTCATCCTAGTGCTCATTCGCCTGGTGGTCCACCCGATGGTCATGGCCATCCGCGGCATCGCGGCCAAGGCAGCCCGGGTGGGCCAGGGAGACTACGGCGAAGCCTTGCCGATGTCCAGCCATGATGAGATCGGCCAGTTGACCGCCAGTTTCAATGACATGGTGGCCGGTCTGAAGGAACGGGACTTCATCAGCAACACCTTCGGACGTTACGTCGATCCGGAAATCGCCCGGGAACTGCTTAGCCGTCCGGAGGCCAGCCGCATGGGCGGGGAGAAACGGGAAGTGGTCATTCTGTTCTCCGATGTCCGAGGGTTCACCCCCCTGGCCGAGACCCTGAGTCCCGAAGCCACCATTCACCTGTTGAACCGCCATTTCGCCCGGATGATCGAAGTGATCCAGGCACATCGAGGCATCATCGAAGATTTCCTGGGAGACGCCATCCTGGCCTTCTTCGACCCCTTGGGCGGCCCCATGGAGCCGGTAGTGCGGCGGGCCATCGGCTGCGCCCTGAAGATGCAGGCGGCGGTGGAAGCCGAAAACCAGGCGGAACCGGGACTTCCTGCCCTGCACATGGGCATCGGCCTGCATGCCGGAGAGGTGGTGGTGGGGAACATTGGCTCCCGGAGCCGGGCCAAGTACGGCATCATCGGGGCCGCGGTGAACCTGACCCACCGCATCCAGGGCCAGGCCCAGGGCGGCGAAGTGGTGGTCTCCGAAATGGTTTTTCATCATTGTGAGGAAACGCTGGCGGTAAATAGGATTTTTGAAACCGCGCTCAAGGGCATCGCCCACCCGGTGACGCTTTACGTGGTGGATGGTATGCGGGGAGAGCCGTGATGAGCGGAGAGAAAAGCGGACTGAAAACCGACCCGGTCTGCCGGATGGAGGTCCGGGAAGAAGAAGCAGTCACAGGCGAATGCGACGGGGTCGTCTATTATTTCTGCTCGGAGGGCTGCCGGGATAAATTTCTGAGAGAGCGCACCTGCGCCCGGACGGCCTATGACCTGATCATCATCGGCGGCGGTCCCGCCGGCCTGACCGCGGCGGTCTATGCCTGCACCCTGAAGGTGGAAGCCCTGCTAATTACCAAAGACCTGGGAGGGCAGGCGGTGGACAGCACCAAGATCGAAAATTACCTGGGGTTCGATTTCATCACCGGGCCGGAGTTGATCGACAAATTCAAGCACCACCTCTTTGCTTCCCATTATATCGACCACCTGATGAGCGAGGTGGAGGCTATTGAGCCCCAGGAAGGCGGGTTTAAAGTCACCACCGCCGAACTGGCCGTCTATACCGCCAAGGCCCTCATCATCGCCGCCGGGATGACCCGAAGGCGGCTCGGGGTTTCCGGCGAAGAAAAGTTCCTGCGAAAAGGAATTTTTTACGGGGCCATCCAGGAACTAGCTTTCGTGGAGGGTGAAGATGTGGCAGTCATCGGCGGCGGCAACTCGGCCTTCCAAATGGTGGACAACCTGCATACCGTGGCCCGTAATATCCATCTCATTTCCACTTTCGAGCTGACGGCTGATGCGGCAGTGGTGGAGCGGGTGGCTTGCCTGGCAAATTTGCATACTTATATCGGTTATAAGGTTCTCGAATTCATCGGCGACCGGACCCTGGCCGGAATCACCATCAGGAAAAAAGCCGGGGCCGAGACGCTAAGCCTGCCGGTAAAGGGCGCCTTCGTCGCCGTGGGGCTGGAGCCCAACTCCTCCCTGGCGGCCCCGTTAGTGCAGCTTAACGAGCGCCGGGAGATCATGATCCACCCCGACTGCTCCACGTCCTGCCCTGGAATCTTCGCAGCCGGTGACGTGACCGACGCCTTCGGTAAACGGATCATCATCGCCTCCGGAGAAGGGGCCAAAGCCGCCCTGGCGGCCAGACAGTATTTGTTGAATTTGCGGAGAACGGTGTGTCCTCCCCTTTGATAGGGACTTAGCTAGCCAACCCAGACCAAAGTTGTTGACTCCGCAAAGAGGGATGAGTATCCTATCGCACAATTTCACTGAAAAAGGAGTTTGTCGTGCCCAAGATATTGATCGCTCTGGATAGTTCCGCCGGGGCCTGGCGCGCCGTAGAATACGCGGCCAGAACTTTCGGTAAGGCCCCGGAGGTGCAGGTGACTCTGTTTCATGTCCTGCCGAGCCTGCCGCCGTCTTTTTGGGATTATGGCCACGTCTTGGATGAAAAAGAAGGGGAGGCCCGGAAGAAGCTGGTGGCCGGCTGGGAGCGGGAGCAGGAAAAGAACTGGCAAGACCTGTTCAGAAAGGCCCACCAACACCTCACCGAAGCCGGCCTAGCCAAGGAGGCGGTGACCGACAAATTCAAACCCAAGTACTTCGACGTCGCGGAAGATATTATCAATGAAGCCGAGACGGAAGGCTATGACACCGTCATCATGGGACGCCGGGGCCTGGGGATGGCCAAATCCCTGATTCTGGGCAGCGTCACCCGGAAGGTGGCGGACGGCGCCAAGGGTTTTGCCGTGACCATCGTTTAATAAATTTGCAGCCGGCTGCGGCAAAAGCATAAAGATAAGGGCTGGAATGCCGATATCTTCCGAGAGATTTAGCTTTCTAACCAGTCGCAACAGCAGCAACCAAATCTGCAATCGAGGAGGAGCGATGAATCGTAAAAGGATGGCAATGGTAACAGGTTGCCTGGCGCTGATCTTCCTATTTGGCGCCGTGTCCTTGGCTGTTGGGGCGGAGCCCACATTGGGGCAGACCCTGGGCAACGTGAAATTTCCCAAGCCCATGTCCGATGAGGACGCCAAGTACTTAGGGTTAAATAAGGCGGTGGAATTCAGCTTGCAGGATATTGAAGCTCCATACGTCTTGGTAGAGCAGATGAATACGGCGTGACCGTATTGTATGGCACAGGCTCCTGTGCTAAACGAGCTTTACAATCTGGTCAACCAGGACCAGGTTCTCAAAGGGAAGCTGAAATTCCTGGCGGTGGGCAAGGACAATGATGAAACCGCGATGAAAATGTGGAAGGCGTTCCATAAGGTGCCTTTCCCGCAGCTTGCCGATCCCAACTCCACTTTTGCCAAGGCTTTAAATTTCCCCTATTATCCGGTAACGATGGTTTTGGATAAGTCCGGAAAAATCATCTGGGTTCATGTAGGGGCGTTTCAAGATGCTGCAGAGGCCTTGAAAGGCATCAAGGCCGTGGTAAAATAACTTCCGTCATTCCGGGGACGGCCGGGTCAACGCCCGTCCCCCTTCATTGTTCACCGGGCCGGGCCGCCGGGACCCATCTCCAGAAAGGGAGGCCGCAAGGGCTTTCCCCTGGGGATGTCAGGGGCTAGCTCTGTGCATTTCAGGCCGTATGCCCGCATTTCCAATATTTCGGGGCGGTACTTCCTCAGCGCCTCCATTTCCTGAGGGCCTACGAGGCGCACGCGGCCCTGGTCATCCATGACGGCGAATCGGTCTCCCTTGGCCAGGCATTGCCCCACCGTCTCTTCTCCTCTGATTTCTTGCCTGGAAACACAGAGCAGCTTTTCAGCAAAGGCGCTTGAGGTGATGATGAATATTGCGGCCGCCAAGGAGAAGGCCAGCCACCAAATCTGTCTTGAACCTTTAAACATGACCTTGTTCCTTTAAGCAAAAGTACGGATATCTCACTTTAATTTTAACCGACTTCCTGACGCACATCTTCCCCAACCGGTTCGATCTTGACAATTCCGATTACATTACTATTGTATCTTTCAGCTAAATCATTTCAATACGTATTCATATGAAATTCCATAAAAATGAGGCTGCCTGAAATGGAGAATGCCATGCAGGCAAGAGACCTGGTGGCAATGTTTATGGAGAGCCCATTGAGCCTCTTGCAAAATGTGGCCGCAGGCTTCAGCCTGCCCTTGCACAGCCTGGAAAGCCTGTGCCACCAGGGAATTATCCGGCAATTAAGAAGATTCTCCGTTCTCTAAATGAATTTTGCTAGAGGCTCCATCATTACGGAAGTTATTCCGCTTAACAATCTATCCGCTGATAGTTGATTCCGACCAGTATAACCGGGGCCTTATGTCAGCCAATAAGATACTGTTGCCTATTGAGGCTTTAAGGATAATCACAATAATAGGAGAGGTAACCATGGGAATTAAATCCTTTTTTCGCAATTTCCTAATTTTTTTGATTCTGGCCGGTTTGCTTCCGATCCCAGCCCTGGGGCAGGAGAAAGGAGGGTACTGGGATGAGATGCATAAAATGCACCGGGCCATGCTGGTTAAAGAACTGAAGCTCAGCCCGGAAAAAGCCAAGGACTTTAACGGCTTGGAAGAAAGGTTTTCCAAGGAACGCAATGAACTCGTTGAGCGCTTGAGGAAATCCGAGGCCGAGTTGCAGAATGCCTTGGCTGCCGCCCCCACCGATGAGACCAGGATCAAAGGCTTGGTGGCCGCGATACTGGCGGATCAGGGCAGGATGGTCAATTCCTTCGAATCCCAGCGGGACAAGGAAATGGCCATGTTGACTCCCGTGCAGCAGGGGCAGTACCTATTGTTCTTTCAAAAATGCCGGGAAGAGATGATGGAAGAACATATGAAGCTGCGGCAAAAATAGGGCCAGAGACGCCCTGAGGAACTCAGGTTTGCCTGGGCCGCAGGGTAAGCAAACTGCTGCTCGTAAAATAGAGGGGGCGTTATGTCAACCTTTTATAAGTATGCTATATGTATAATTATATTTATATTTTTGGGATGCGCTGACGCCTATTATGGATCTTATCCCGGGGCTTATTATGGGGCCTATCCATATTCTGGTTATCGTTATAGCACCCCATATTACGACAGTCCATATGGCGCGCCGCATTATGGTTATCCATTCACTACACCAGGATATGGTTATGGACATGGTCGTTATAGATATCGCGGTTATGGACATCATGGCGGTTATGGACATGGTGGTGGTTTTGGTGGTGGACGTCATTGAGTGTTTCGATATTATAATCTGAAATATTATTAACCCCTTGGCCTTGCGCTATTTTTATGGGTTGCACCAATCCTGAGCCCTGCCTGAAACGAGGCGGGCGAGGCCAGGAGGTTCGCGGTCAGTAGGGGCCGCCGGCAACGAAACTGGGCATCTGGCCGTTCCGAGCGATTCAATAACTCTAAAATCCACCCTTGAAACGCAGGGAGAAGGGAACTATCGTGAAATAGGGGCGGGATGTTGCTCCCTGCCCTCAAATGCCATGCAAGGAGGTTTGGGATTATGAACCAAAGAGTGTTGATGGTGATTCTGGCAGCGGCTTTGATTCTGGTTTCCGGATCGGTGGGAGCCCAGATGAAAGGCATGGAAAAGATGGAGCCCGGCCAGCACATGATGGAACAGGGCATGATGAACAATATGGGCATGATGTCCAACATGATGGGTAACATGCACAAGATGATGATGTCCCAGAAGATGACCCCGGAACAGCATCAGCAGATGATGCAGATGATGGGCCAGATGGGACAGATGATGCAACAGATGCAAGGTTCCATGAGCCCGGAGATGGAGAAACAACAGACCGAACAACTTAAAGAAATGCAGCAGCGGCTCCAGCAGATGAAGGGCCAAATGCAAAAGCAGAAGGCGCACAAACATTAACCGGCGATACGGGGAGGCGTCCTACCAGGGGGGGGTGATTCTCTTATCATCTTGATGGCAAGAGCCTTGCTGCTGGTGCTCGACCCGAACAGGAGAGCAGGAGGGAAATCTCATGACCATTTTCAACCCGGTTTACCGCGCCCTGTACGCCATCGGCTACTTCGAACCCATCCACCCGCCCCTGACCCATTTAACCATCGGGCTGGTGGCCGCGGCCCTGATTTTCGCGGTCCTGGCACGGCTCCGGAGACAACCGTCTCTGGCACGGGCGGCGCGCTACTGCCTGGTCTTGGCCTGGGTATTTATCTTTCCCACCGTGCTCCTGGGCTTCATGGACTGGCAGCATTGGTACCAGGGGGCCTGGCTGCCGCCCATCCTCACCAAGATTTACCTGGCCGGCTTTTTATTCCTGCTGCTCTCCTTTGGGATGCTCCTGGTTTTTACTGGCCGGGAGGAATCCAAGGCCCTCCTGGCCATTTATTTCATCGCCTTCTTCACCGTGGTTGGATTGGGATACTATGGCGGCCGGTTGGTTTTCGGGGGGCGGGCGCCGGCCGCGCCCGTGAGCCTCGAAGCCGGGAAAAGGCTCTTTGAGAACAACTGCATGGCCTGCCACCCCAACATGGGCAATGCCGTCACGCCGGATATGCCTCTCTTTGGGTCCAATAATCTGACGGACCTCAATTCCTTCATTTCCTTTATCCGTGACCCCCGCCTGGACAACGGCCAGAAAGGGCCCATGCCGGACTTTCCGTCCCAGAAAATCTCCGATGACCAGGCCAGACAACTGTATGCATATCTCACCGCAGTTTTGCAAGGGGGAGGCCATCATGAGCATTAAAGGGGCGAACGGTGTGCATCATGATACACAGATGAGCGCTCCCCAGGCCGAAAAATACCAGAACCGGCATCAGCGGCCACTGGAAGAGACAAAAACCTAGTTGGAGGGAAATCAAAAACCAGCATAAAAAAGTCAAAAAGATTGACCGGGACGCCGAATCCGCCTAATCTATTTGAGGTTCTCAAGGACTCTTTATCAGTGCTCATGAAGATGTTTAATCACCGGAGAGGAGAAAGGAATGGGGCGTAAACAGCGTGCTTCCATGGCGGCATTGGCCCTTGTATTTGGAGCCTTGGTTGGTTTAGGCCCGGCGAATTCACTTGGGGCCCAAGGCAATGCGAACCTGCCGCCCGATCTACAGGCCCTGGTCCAGGAAGCCCTCAAGGCCAATCCCGAAGTGAAGCAGATGGGGGCGATATACAAAGCCTCCAAACAGACCATCCGCTCCGCCAGGGCCTTCGACGACCCGGAGGCCTCCTTCGCCATCACCAACCTGCCCACCGACACCTGGAGCTTCAGCCAGGACGAAATGACTCAAAAGATGTTCGAACTCTCCCAGAAGATTCCCTTCTACGGCAAGCGCCGCCTGCGCTCCGAAGTGGCCGGCGAACAAGCCCGCTCCGATGAATATATCTTTCACGATAAATACAACGAAGTGCGGGCCAAGGTGCTGGTGGCTTACTGGGGCCTGTCCAAGGCCTACAGCAATTACGACCTGACCGAGAGGAACAAGCAGACCTGGGAGCAGGTGGTCAAGGTGGCCGAAACCCGTTATGGCGTGGGCCAGGGCCAGCAGGCCGACGTCCTCCAGGCCCAGGTGGAGCTGGGCAATTACCTGGACCGCCTCTTTCAATGGACCCAGAAGGAGCAATCCTTCCTGGCGGATTTGAACGCCCTGCGCAACAAGCCGCCCCAGACCGCCGTCGCCCAGCCTCAGCCCCTGAAGCCCCGGCCGTTCAACCTGAAACTGGAGGATTTGCTGGCCCGGGCCGAGGCCCGCCCTCAGCTTCAGGCCCTGCAGGCCATCATCGCCAAGCAGGGAAAGGCCGTGGACCTGGCCAAGAAGGAGTATTACCCGGACCTTACCATCGGAGTCAATTACGCCCTGCGGGAGAATAGTCTGGAACAGAAGCGGGCCGACATGTTTGGCACCAGGTTCCTGATCAACCTGCCCATCTGGCAGAGCGCCAAGATCAAGCCCAGAATCAGGGAAGAGATGCACAAACAGGACGCGGCCAAAGACGCCTACCGGAACGCCTGGGTTCAACTGGCCGCGGCCATCAAGGACCGCCACGCCAAATTGCAGCGCCTATCCCAGCAGATAATACTCTTTTCGCAGGGAATTATCCCCCAGGCGCAGCAGGCGGCCAATGCTTCCCTGCCCGCTTACCAGGTGGGGACCTTAACCTTCGCCCAGCTCTACCAGAATGTGATCGCCGTTTATAATACCCAAATTCAATTACAAGAATATCTTAATGAATTCGAAACAAATTGGGCCGAATTAGAGTGGCTGGTGGGGCAGGAATTGCCCCGCCCTCCGGGAGGTAAGAAATGAGCACAGCGCGCCGCTATGTTTTATTGAGCCTTCTATTTGGCTTGATCATCGCCTTGGCCTTTTGGGGCGGGTTGTATCTATCCGGCTACCGGGTGATGAAGCATGGCGCTCCAAGTCCCGGCGCGGCTGCTCCAGAGGCCAAGGAAGGCAAGAAGATCAAGTATTGGGTCTCTTCCATGGACCCCAAATATGTGAGCAGCAAACCCGGCAAGGACCCCATGGGCATGGACCTGGTGCCGGTCTATGAAGGGGAGGAGGGGGCCGCCCCCGGCGCCATCGCCGTCGATCCCAATACCATGCAGTCCATGGGCCTTAAATTAGGCAAGGTGGAGGTGCGCCCCCTCACCCGGTCCATCCGGGCGGTGGGCCTGGTCAACTACGATGAGACGCAGTTGAACGTAGTGAATACCAAGGTGGACGGTTGGGTCACCTTCCTCTATACCAAGATAACCGGCGCGCTGGTCCGCAAAGGCCAAAGGCTTATTAACATCTACAGCCGCGAGCTGGTGCCGGCCCAACAGGAATATTTGCTGGCCCTGCGCAATCTCAAGGCCTTGGGCAAAAGTCCCTTCCCCGAAGTGACGGACGGGGCGCGCCGCCTGGCTGAAGTCTCCCGCCAACGCCTGAGCTATTTCGATATTACTCCCGCCGAGATTGCTACTCTGGAAAGAACCGGCCAGGTGAAAAAGAACCTTTACCTGCTTTCGCCGGTAACCGGCATCGTCACCAAGCGCATGGTAACCCAGGGCATGTTCGTCCAATCGGGGATGACCCTGCTGGAACTGGCCGACCTGACCTATGTATGGGTGGACGCGCAAGTTTATGAATACGAGCTTCCCTGGGTGAAGGTGGGGCAGACAGCCGTCATGACCCTGCAATACCTGCCGGGAGAAACTTATACCGGTAGAGTTGAATACATCTACCCCTATTTGAAGACGGAGACCCGCACCGCCAGGGTGCGCCTAAAGTTCCCCAATCCCGGCATCAAGCTGAAACCGGAAATGTTCGCCCAGGTGGAGATCAAGTCCTCCTTGCCCCGTCCGGTGGTGGCGTTGCCCCCGGAGGCGGTCCTGGACTCCGGTGAAAAGCACCTGGTCTTCATCGCCCTGGGAAAGGGGCAATTCGAGCCCCGGGAAATCAAGGTCGGCCTGGAAGGGGAAGGCGAATGGCGTGAAGTACTTGAGGGCCTGAAAGGCGGAGAAGAAGTGGTCATTTCGGCCCAGTTCCTGCTGGATTCCGAATCCAGAATTCGGGAAGCGGTGAGAAAGATGACACTGATGCCCGGCATGTCTGCACCCGGCGAAAAAGAAAAGGCCGCACCGCCGACGAAGCCGGGCGCACCGATGCCGGGAATGCCGGGCATGCCGGGCATGCCTGCCCCCAGCGAAAAAGAAAAGGCCCAACCGCCAACTCATAAGCATTAAAACAAAGGTTATTGACTCATGATCGCCAAAATCATCGAGGCCGCAGTCCGCAACCGCTTCCTGGTGATTCTCTTCACCCTGATCATCATCGCCATCGGCATCCATCATCTTTACAATCTGCCCGTGGACGCCATCCCCGACCTTTCCGACGTCCAGGTGATCGTTTTCGCCGAATACCCCGGACAGGCTCCCCAGATCGTGGAAGACCAGGTGACTTACCCCATAGCCACCACCATGCTGGCGGTCCCGAACGTGAGGGTGGTGCGGGGCCAGTCCATGTTCTCCATGTCTTTTACCTATATCATTTTTCAAGACGGCACCGACATTTACTGGGCCCGGTCCCGGGTGCTGGAATATTTGAGTTATCTCACGGGGAGACTGCCGGCCGGAGTCACCCCGGCTTTAGGTCCGGATGCCACCGGCGTGGGCTGGGTCTACGAATATGTTCTGCATGACACCACCGGAAAATACGACCTGGCCCAACTGCGGACTATGCAGGACTGGTATCTGCGCTACGCCTTGCGCACGGTGCGCGACGTGGCCGAAGTGGCTTCCGTGGGCGGCTACCAAAAGCAATACCAGGTCAAGGTGGACCCCAACAAGTTGGCCTCCTACGGCATCCCCCTCTCCAAGGTGAGGGAGGCCATCCGGATGTCCAACAATGACGTGGGGGGCCGGATCATCGAGCAGGCCGAGACCGCATACCTGGTCCGGGGACTGGGCTATATCAAAAAGGTCGAGGACGTGGAAAGCATCGTGGTGGGAACCGACGGCAAAGGGACGCCGGTTCAGGTCAAGCATGTGGCGCAGGTCAAATTGGGGCCGCAACTCCGGTTGGGCATCGCGGACGTCAACGGCGAAGGGCAGGCGGTGGCCGGCATTGTGGTGCAGCGCTTCGGCAAGAACGCCCTGGAGGTCATCGACCGGGTGAAGGCGAAAATCAAGGAATTTTTACCCTCCCTGCCTCCCGGTGTAGAAATCGTTCCCGCTTATGACCGCTCTGCTCTTATCGAGCGGGCCATCGAGACTTTGAAAGGCAAGCTCTTTGAGGAAATGCTGATAGTCTCCCTGGTCTGCGTTGTCTTCCTGCTGCATATGCGCAGCGCCCTGGTGGCCATCGTCAATCTGCCCCTGGGCGTTCTCATGGCCCTGATCGTGATGTACCAGATGGGGCTTAACGCCAACATCATGAGCCTGGGCGGGATCGCCATCGCCATCGGGGTCATGGTGGACGCCGCGGTGATCATGATCGAAAACGCCCACAAACATATCGAGCGCGCCCCTCCGGGAACCCCGCGAGAGCCCCTGATTATAGAGGCGGCCAAGGAGGTGGGCCCGTCCCTGTTCTTCTCCCTGTTGATCATCACCGTGTCGTTCCTGCCGGTGTTCGGCCTGACGGGGGAGTCCGGCCGGCTTTTCAAGCCCCTGGCCTACACCAAGACTTTTGCCATGGCGGCCGCCGCTCTCCTGGCAATAACGGTGGTCCCCATTTTAATGATCTACTTCATCACCGGCAAGATCCCCAAAGAAGAGCGCAATCCCCTGAACCGCGTGACCATGGCCGCCTACCATCCCGTTCTGAAATTTGTGTTGCGGTTCCGCAAGACCGCCATCTTAGTGGCGGTGCTTCTGATGGGGGTCACCCTCTATCCCGCCTCGCAGTTGGGCACCGAGTTCATGCCGCCTCTCGATGAAGGCGATCTGCTGTACATGCCCACCCTCATGCCGGGCGTCGGCTACACCGAAGCCACGGCGTTCATGCAGCAGACCGACCGCATCATCCACACCTTCCCCGAGGTGGAGCATGTCCTCGGCAAGGCGGGGCGCTCCGATTCCGCCACCGACCCCGCGCCCATAAACATGATCGAAACCACCATTAAACTGAAGGACAAAAAATACTGGCGTCCCGGCTACACCACGCACCACCTCATCCGGGACCTGGACGCGGCCGTCAAGTTTCCGGGGGTTGGCAATGCCTGGACCTTCCCCATCCGTACCCGCATCGACATGCTCTCCACCGGCATCAAGACCCCGGTGGGCCTGAAATTTATCGGTCCGGACTTGAAAGTCCTGGACGAACTGTCAAACCAGGCGGAGGTTATCCTCAAAGGGCTTCCCGGCTCCGCTAGCGTTTACTATGAAAGGGTTCTCGGCCAATATTACACGGACTTTGCCATCAATCGGGATGAGTGCGCCCGCTACGGCCTGACCGTGGGCGACGTGCAGGACGTGATCATGAGCGCTCTCGGGGGCATGGACATTACCAATACGGTTGAGGGCCTGGAGCGCTATACCGTGAACCTGCGCTATTTTCAGGACTACCGGGAAAGGCCGTCCATGTTGCGCCGTATCCTCATCCCCACGCCTACCGGGGCGCAGATTCCCATGGAGCAGGTGGCGAAGATTCGCACCACCCTGGGCCCTCCTATGATCCGGACCGAAGGGGCCCGGCCCACCGCCTGGACCTATGTAGACATCCGGGATATCGACTTAGGCACTTACGTGGAAAATGCCAAAAAAGCCATCGAGGCCGGCGTCAAGCTGCCGCCCGGCTATAGCACCCTGTGGAGCGGCCAGTTTGAATACCTGCAAGAGGCCCGGGCGCGACTGAAGCTGATCATCCCCATAGCTATAGTGCTGGTCTTTATCCTGCTTTATATTAACACCGCGTCTCTGGCCAAGGTGGCCATCGTCTTCCTGGCGGTCCCCTTCTCCCTGGTGGGGGCTACCTGGCTCATTTGGGCGCTGGGTTACGACGTCAGCGTGGCGGTGGTGGTGGGCCTCATCGCCCTGGCGGGACTGGACGCCGAAACCGGGGTGGTGATGCTCCTGTACCTGGATATCGCCTACCACCGCGCCCTAGACGAAGGACGCATGAAGACCCTGGACGATCTGGAAGAAGCGGTGATGCACGGCGCGGTGCTGCGCCTGCGTCCCAAGTTGATGACCGTCATGGCCATCCTCGTGGGTCTGCTGCCCATCATGTGGAGCACCGGCACCGGCGCCGATATGATGAAACGCATCGCCGCCCCCATGGTGGGAGGGGTGATCACCTCCTTTATCATGGAACTCCTGATCTACCCCTGTATTTTCACCCTGTGGAAATGGAATTCTGAGGTGAAAAAGCAAAAATTCACTTCCACCACCATTTGAGTTATTCCCATGAGCGAGCCGCTTCACCGGGGCAGGGCCGATGTCGGTACGGTGTTATCCATCCGCGGCAGCGTAGTGGACGCGCGCTTTCCCCAACGGCTTCCTGCCATTAACCACCAACTCGGAGCCGGACCGGAGGGCAGCATCGTTATCGAGGTGGTAACCCACCTAAGTTCCGAAATCGTGCGCGGTATCGCCCTGACGCCCACCCATGGGCTGGCTCGGGGCTCAATGGTGCTGGATCTGGGCCACCACCTGAAGGTGCCGGTGGGAAAAAGGCTCCTGGGCCGGATGTTCAACGTCTTCGGGGCAGTGATCGATGAACAGGAAGAAATATTGGGGGGCGAATGGCGCTCCATCCACCAGCCGTCCGTGCCTTTGACCCGGCGCACCGTGGTCTCCGAAATTTTTGAAACAGGCATCAAGGCCATCGACGTGCTGGCTCCGCTGGAGCGGGGCGGCAAGGGCGGGTTGTTCGGCGGCGCCGGCGTCGGGAAAACCGTGCTGATCACCGAGCTGATCCATAACACGGTGGGCCGGCACCAGGGCATCAGTATCTTTTGCGGCATCGGGGAGCGCTGCCGGGAGGGCGAGGAACTCTACCGGGCCATGGCCGAGGCCGGAGTCCTTAATAACACCGTCATGGTTTTCGGCCAGATGAATGAGCCGCCCGGGGCCCGCTTCCGGGTGGGGCACGCGGCCCTGACCATGGCGGAATACTTTCGCGACGACGCCAAACAGGATGTAATGCTGCTGATCGACAACATCTTTCGGTTCATCCAGGCGGGCTCGGAAGTATCCGGGCTTATGGGCCTGTTGCCCTCCCGTCTGGGATATCAGCCCACCCTGGCCACGGAGATCGCCGAACTGGAGGAGCGCATCTGCAGCACCGCCTCCGGGGCTATTACCTCGGTGCAGGCAGTCTACGTGCCCGCGGATGACTTCACCGACCCCGCGGCCACCCATACATTTGCCCACCTTTCTTCCTTTATCGTCCTCTCCCGGAAGCGGGCCAGCGAAGGGCTCTATCCCGCCATGGACCCGCTGCAGTCGGGCTCCAAGATGCTGGTGCCGCCCATCGCCGGAGAACGGCACTACCACATTGCCCAGGAAGTTCGCCGCACCCTGGCCGGCTACGAAGAGTTGAAAGACATCATCGCCATGCTGGGGTTGGAGGAGCTGTCCCAGGAAGACCGGCGCACCGTCTTCCGGGCCCGGCGGTTGGAACGGTTTCTGACCCAGCCTTTTTTCAGCACCGAACAGTTCACCGGCCAGGCGGGCAGGCTCGTCCCTCTGGACAGCGCCCTGGAAGGCTGCGAACGCATCCTGAATGACGAGTTCGCCGAATATCCCGAAAGCTCCCTGTACATGATCGGTAAGATTGACGAAGCCAAAAAGCCATGATGACGGTAGGGGCGGACCCGTGTGTCCGCCCCCCTGATGGCGCACACAAGGTGCGCCCCTACAGAAATTTTTCGGAAAGCCATGAGACTGAAAGTGCTGCTGCCTACGGAAGTGCTGGTGGATGAAGAGGTAGTCAAGGTGACTGCCGAAGCTGAAAACGGTTCCTTTTGCCTCCTGCCCCGGCACATCGACTTCGTGGCCCCCCTGGTGCCGGGTCTGCTTTCTTTTGTGAAGGCCGGAGACGAAGACGAAATGTTTCTGGCGGTGGACGAGGGCATCCTGGTAAAGTGCGGCCCGGAGGTCCTGGTCTCCACCCGCCAGGCAGTGCTAGGGCCGGAGTTGGGCAGGCTCAAGGCCACCGTGGAGCAGACCTTCAAGGTCCTGACCGACCAGGACAAACGGGCCCGTTCAGCCCTGGCCAACCTGGAAGCCAATTTTATTCGGCGCTTTCTTAAACTGGAGGAATATGCCTGAACCAGATTCTCCCGGGGACAGGCCCGCCGCAAGGAAGGATTTTCTCCGGCAGGTGAGCCGCAAAGAGGCCCGAAAGCTGAAGGCCCGAAGGCGCAAATCAAAAGCAGTGTGGTTCGGCCTGGGCATGTTCGGCTTGGTGGGATGGTCGGTAGCCCTGCCTATATTGGTCTGCATTGCTTTGGGAATATGGATTGATAAGCATTGGCCGGGCAGGCATTCATGGACACTAGCTTGCTTGATTTTGGGGGTGGTCATCGGTTGTATCAATGCCTGGCTGTGGATAAACCGGGAGCATAAGGCCATAGAGAAAGAACAGCAAGAAGAGGGCAATAACCGTGGAAAAATTGCCCGATGAAAGTCCGCCTGGAGGGAAATTCTCCCGGCAGGCGAGCCGCAAGGAAGACCGGAAGCTGAAGGCCAAAGGCCGCAAGCGGGAAGGCGTCTGGTTCGGTTTAGGGATGATCGGCCTTATTGGCTGGTCGGTGGCGCTGCCCGCCGTGGCCGGAGCCCTCTTGGGCGCCTGGATCGACCGCACCTGGCCCAGCCGCTACTCCTGGACTCTGATGCTGCTCCTGGGCGGGATTATTCTGGGGGCGCTGAACGCCTGGCATTGGGTCAGCCAGGAGCGCAAAAAGATCGAAAATGACCAATAGGCGGAGTCGCTTGCCAAAACCTGTTTGTGGCCATTTCTTATTTAAATCATTCAATTGCTATTAATATGGAGGGGTATTATATGATTAACAGGTCCTTTTTTCGTCTGAGGCGACCCATCGCGATTATAGCGTTTGCCAATAGTTTTTTCCGATAACCCGATGGATTGTAGGGGCGGACCCATGTGTCCGCCCGCAGGAGGGCGCACACGCGGGTGCGCCCCTACAAGAAATTATTTTTGGCAATCGCTATAATTCCTGAGGCTGTGATAATGGAAGAAGGTAGCTCGCGCAAACTGTGTGCAATCCTGAGTGCCGATGTCAAAGGCTATAGCCTCTTGATGGGAAAAGACGAGATTGCCACGGTCCAAATTTTAAAGAGCTACCGGGAAATGATTACCGGGATAATCCAGCAATACCACGGCCGTGTGGTGGATTCTCCCGGAGACAACATCCTGGCTGAGTTCGCCAGTGTAGTGGACGCAGTGGACTGTGCCGTAACTATTCAAAAAGAGATCGGGGTGCGCAACAAGGAGCTACCCGAGGACCGCCGGATGGAGTTTCGTATCGGGGTCAATCTTGGCGATGTGATCGAGGCGGATGGGCGTCTTTATGGTGACGGCGTGAACATCACCGCCAGGATAGAGAGCCTGGCGGAGGGCGGGGGAATCTGTATTTCAGAGACGGCATACGATCACGTGGAAAAAAAGCTGCCCCTGGAATACGAATACTTAGGGGAGCAAGAGGTCAAGAATATTGAGAAGCCCATTCGGGTGTACCGGATAATTGGTGAACGCAAGCCATTGGGAGAAATTGAAGACAAGACTAAAGAGAAGCTCCAGCAAGAACTTGAGGAATTGGAGATCAAAAGGCGGGAGTTGGAGAGCCAAAGGGTCGAAACCGAGGCCAAAGAGCGGGTGCTGCGAGAAGCCCTGAACTACATGGATTTGGCGGGCAGAATTGTTGAGACCATCGGGGAGCCTATGATGGTGCTGGATAAAGATTTGCGAGTAGTATGGGCAATTCCTTCTTTTTACCAAACTTTTCAGGTTACCCCCGAGGAAACGGAAGGACGGTTTATTTATGACCTGGGCAATGGCCAATGGAATATTCCACGTTTTCTAGAACTATTGGGGAATATTATCCCGAATAATGCCGGCTTTGACGACTTTGAGATGGAGCATGACTTCCCGGCCATAGGCCGCAAGGCCATGAGGCTGATCGCCAGGCGCATCGAACAGCAGCAAGCGAAGTCCCACCTTATCTTATTGGTCATCGAGGACATCACCCTGCGCAAGCAAGCGCAAGAAACTTTAGTTCGGTCCCACGCGGAACTTGAGAAGCGGGTTAAGGAGCGCACCGCCGAGCTGGTCCAGAAGACCAAAGAATTGTCCCGCTCCAATGCCGAATTGGAGTATTTCGCCCACGTGGCTTCCCACGACTTAAAAGAACCGCTGATTACGGTGTCAGGTTTTCTAAATTTGCTGGAGCGGCGATATGGTGCTGAACTGGACGATGACGCCAAGACTTTCATTTCTCAGGCTTCGGGCGCCGCAATACGCATGCAGGAACTGATCGACGACCTGCTGATTTTTTCACGGGTAAGCACTGGAGGCAAAGAATTCGAGCCCACCGACTGTAATGTAGTCATAGACGAGGTGCTTAAAGATTTACAACCAGCTATTGATGAAAATCGCGCCCGGATAATTCGGGACGACTTGCCCACGGTGATGGCTGATCCTGTGCAATTGCACCGGGTCTTTCAGAACCTCATCGGCAACGCCCTGAAATTTCGTACCGACCAGCCCATAGAAGTGCATATCGGCGCCGAACGCCTGGATCACGAGACGCAGATCTTCGTGAAGGACAATGGCATCGGCATCGCGTCCGAAAATTTTGAACGAATTTTCGATATGTTCGAGCGGTTGCATTCCAGAGAGAAATATCCCGGGACCGGTATGGGCTTGGCCATTTGCAAGAAAATCGTGGAACGCCACGGCGGCCGCATCCGGGTGGAATCCGAACCCGGGAAAGGCTCCACATTTTACTTTAGCCTTCAAAGCGCCAACGAATAAACGATTGAACTCGCCCAAGGCAGTTCCAACTTTTTGATTTTGCAAGAGGCCAAGCGGAGCCGCAAATGGAACTCAGTTTGGACCAGTGGGTGCTCTGGCAACGGGGGCCGGTGCTGCTGAATGCCACTATCCTCTACACCTGGCTGGTGATGGCGCTCCTGGCGCTGGGGTCGTGGCTGGTGACCCGCAGGCTGTCCACCGGAGAAAAAATCTCTCCCTGGCAAAACTTGCTGGAAGTCCTGGTGGGAGGCATGCGGGAACAGATCAGGCAAATCAGCCAACAGGATCCCGGGATTTATCTGCCGTTCATCGGCACGCTGTTCGTCTTCATTTCATGCTCCAGTCTTTTGACGATAATTCCCGGTTTTCATCCGCCCACCTATTCCCTGTCCACCACCGCGGCCCTGGCCCTCTGTGTTATGGTAGCGGTGCCGATTTACGGCATCGCCCAGGAGGGACTGCGGGGTTACCTGAGCCACTACGTGAAGCCCACGGTGTTGATGCTGCCATTTCATATCCTCTCCGAACTGACCCGCACCCTGGCCCTGGCGGTGCGCCTGTTTGGCAACGTCATGAGCGGCGCCATGATCGGAGCCATTCTGCTGGCGGTGGTGCCGCTGTTTTTTCCCTTGATCATGCAAGCGCTGGAGTTGCTCATCGGCCAGGTCCAGGCCTTCATCTTTGCCGTGCTGGCCACCGTTTATATTGCTTCCGCGGTCCAGGCCCATGAAGAAAAAAGGGAAGCCCTTATGCCTGAGGCGAATATAGAAAACCGGGAATCCGCTGCTGCGAAGGAGGATTAAAGAAAAATATGAGTGCTCTTGAGATTATCGGCGTGGTTTCCATCATCGTCGCCGGCCTGACCATCGCCATTGGCTCCATCGGCCCGGCTTTGGCCCAAGGCCGGGCCATCACCCAGGCCCTGGCCGCCATGGCCCAGCAGCCCGATGAAGCCGCCGCCATCGCCCGCACCCTGTTCGTCGGCCTGGCCATGATCGAATCACTGGCCATTTATTGCCTGGTGGTGGCCATGATCCTTATCTTTGCCAACCCCTTCTGGAATTACGTGGTCGCCAAGGCCGGAGGCTGACCCCGTGCTGATCAACTGGTTTACCGCGGCCGCCCAAATCGTCAACTTCCTGATCCTGGTGGCCCTGCTGAAACGCTTTCTCTATGGTCCGATAGTGGCCGCCATGGCCGCCCGGGAAGGCAAGATCGCCGCCCAGTTGACAGAGGCCCAGCAAAAAAGGCAGGCAGCGGAGCAAGAGGAGGCCTCGCTGCGCCAGAAGGTCCGGGATATTGAAGATCAACGGCAGGAGATGCTGAGCGTGGCCGAGCATCAGGCGGAAGCCCATAAGCAGGAGCTTTTTGCCCTGGCCAGGCAAGAAGTGGAGCAGATTCGCCAAAAATGGGCGGCTTCCTTGGAGCAAGAAAAAGAGACCTTTTTCCAAAATCTCAAGCAGCGTCTGGCCCAGGAGGTTTTGGCCATCTCCCGCCGGGTCTTGCAGCAAATGGCCGACCTGGAGTTGGAGCAGCGCCTGGCCGAGGTCTTTCTGGAGCGCCTCCAGCAACTGACTGCTGAAGAACAGGCCGCCATCCGGGAATCCGTCCAGGAGACCGGGGGCGAGCTGCTCGTCAGCACCGCTTTTGAGTTGCCCGAGCCCCTGCGGCAGCAGATCGCGGCGAGGGTGCAAGAGCTTTTCGGCCAGAACCTGGCCTTGCGGTTTACCACCTCCGGCGAATTGCTGGCCGGGATCGAACTCACCACCCGTTCCCGCAAGCTTGCCTGGAGTTTAGGGAGTTTCCTGGACACCCTGGGGGAAGAACTCTCCCAGGCTTTCCAGAAAACCGCCAAGTGAAGCGCATGAATCAAGAACGACAGGAACTGGGCGCCTTATTGGACGACATGGTCGCGGTCCTGGAGCAGGCGTTAAGCGGCTACCAACCAGGACTCAAAACCATGGAGGTGGGCCGCGTCCGTTCGGTGGGCAACGGCATTGCCCTGGTGGAAGGCTTACCTGGGGTGAAGGCGGAGGAGCTTATCCGCTTCCCGGGTGGCTTGCTGGGCGTAGCTTATAACGTGGACCCCACCGAGGCGGGCGTCGTCCTCCTGGGAGAAATTGGCGAATTACAGGCCGGCGCCGAGGCCCGGCGCACCGGCCGCGTGCTGGATGTGCCGGTGGGGGAGGCGCTGCTGGGCCGCGTGGTGGACGCCCTGGGCCATCCCCTGGACGACTTGGGCCCGGTTCATACCTTGGAGCGCCGCCCGGTGGAACGGGAAGCGCCGGCCATTATGGCTCGAGCCCCGGTAACCGTCCCCTTGCAGACGGGCTTGAAAGT
>JAMCQY010000380.1 GCA_023381945.1 Deltaproteobacteria bacterium | reverse complement strand
TCGGCGGCGGGCCCGGTTTTTATAAAACTTTCGATCCTTTGGTCATCAGCTCGGATATTACGCCTTGCCCCTGGCATGACCTGGCTCTCGACGCCGAATACCTTCCCATGGGCGATGGCTGTCTGGATAACCTGGTGGGCCTCGATTTTCTGCACCACCTTAATGACCCGGTCCGGTTTCTCCACGAGGCTTCCCGCACCCTGCGGCAAGGCGGGCGGCTGGTCCTGATTGAGCCCTGGGTTACCCCTTTCTCTTATCTGGTCAACCGGTTCTGTATGCCCGAGGACTGCGACCTGAACTGGAGACCGGGCCTGAGTCTTAAAGCCGGCAAGACCAAAAAGGAACCCTTTGAGGGCAACGGCGCGGTACCCTACCTGCTTTTTGTCCGCCATGCTTCGGATTTAAGCCGTCTGGCTCCAGGCCTCAGGCTGCTGTCCATCGAGCCTTTTGCCTTTCTGTCCTATCTGTGCAGCCTGGGTTTCAGGGACTATTCCCTGGCCCCGGGGTGGCTCTACGGTCCCTTACAAGCCGTCGAAGCCGCCACCAGCTCTCTGTGGAAAAGGATTTTTGCTCTCAAGGCGCTCATTGTCATGGAGAAAAGCTAAAATGTGCGGGATTTGCGGTCTGGCAGGCTTCCATGACCCCGACTTGTTGAGGCGCATGACTGCGGTTATGCGGCGCCGGGGACCGGACGGCGAAGGTTTTTTTGAAACTCCTTACATCTCTCTGGGCCACCGGCGGTTGAGCATTATCGATCTACAGACCGGCTCTCAACCGATGTTCAATGAAGACTCTACGATTTGCGTGGTTTTCAATGGAGAGATATACAACTATCTCGAGTTGCGGGAGGATCTGGAAAATCAGGGGCATCGGTTCGCCACCACCTCTGACACGGAAGTTATTCTCCACGCTTACGAGGAGTCAGGCGGAGATTTCCTGAAGAAGCTCAATGGCGAGTTCGCCATCGCTCTTTGGGATACCCGTCACCGCCGCTTGTTGCTGGCGCGCGACCGTTTGGGTATTCGCCCGCTATATTACAGCTTCCGGGATAAGCGGCTGGTTTTTGCCTCGGAATTGCGGGCCTTGCTATGCTGGAATCCCGCCGCCGGACCGCTTTCGCCCCTTGCCCTCGACTGCTACCTGAGTCTGCGTTACGTGCCGTCAGCCCTGACCTTGATTGAAGGGACCGAGAAGCTGGGACCGGGGTGCCTGCTATTATTGGAAAATGACCGGCTGGCGGTGTCGCAGTATTGGACCCCGGCCCCGCCGGACCTGCGGGGATATTCCGACGATGACTGCAACGCTCTCTTCGGGGATTTGCTCAAAGATTCGGTCAAACTTCGGATGCGCAGCGATGTGCCGCTGGGAGCCTATCTTTCAGGCGGAATCGATTCCGCAGCCATTGTATCCCTGATGCAGTCCATGACCCCCCTGCCGGTGCGCACTTTTACCATTGGCGGTTTCGGCGAAGATGCGGATGAACGGCGCGAGGCTGCCAGCCTGGCCCGCCATTTTGGCACCGAGCACCGTGAACTCAGCATCTCGGCCGAAAACTACGAGTTGCTTCCGGAAGCCGTCGGCCATCTCAGTTCACCCATCGGCGACGCCATTATCCTGCCGACATTTCTTTTGGCCCGGGAGACCTCGAAAGAGGTGAAGGTGGTGTTATCCGGCGAGGGCGCGGATGAAATTCTGGCCGGTTATATCCACCACCTGGCCCTGACCAATGGCCACGCCCTGGAGGGATTAGTGCCCCGATTTGGGCTTCAGCTCTTAAGGGCTGGATGTTCCTTGGTTCCCGCCACCGCCTTGAATGCAGTTTTTCCCTACCCCGCAGCCTTGGGCCGCAAGGGCAAGACCAGGCTCCTCGCCTATCTCGACGCCCTGATCGCCGGTGATCGGGGTTTGCAATATCTGAGCCTGGCTCGGCTCTTCAACCCTGCGGAGAAACAGGAGCTCTGCGCCGGAGATTGGGCCAGGCGGGCCGGCGCCGAGGCCTTTTTTCTTTCCAGGCTGCGGTCCGCCTTGTCTGGGGATGACCGGTATATTTACCGGTTGCTCCGATTCGATCTTCAGAATTGGTTGGTGGATTACACGCTGGCCAAGCAGGACGCTTTGACTATGGCCAATTCCCTCGAGGCGCGAGTCCCGTATCTGGATCACCGGCTGGTGGAATTGGCCCTGGGGCTCCCGGCCCGTCTGCTTATCCGAGGACTCAACAACAAGATCGTTCTGCGCCGGGCCATGCGCGGCCTCCTGCCGGAACGAACGGTCAAGGCCCGGAAGAAGGCTTTTTATATCCCCACGGAAAGATGTTTCGGCTCCGCCTTCGATAATTTTGTCCGGGATGTGCTGCTTTCCCGGAGATTCAGGGAGCGGGGCCTGTTTGACCTCCGTTTCGTGGAGCGGCGGCTGGACCGTGTCCGCTCGGCCGAATTGGTGGAAAATAAGCAGATTATGGCGCTGCTTCTGTTAGAATTATGGATGCGAGCTCATATCGATGGGAGAGCCTGAGTGGAAATTGACGGCGTACATGGCGATAGGCGTCAGTGGGAGCAGCGCCTCGAAGGCGTTGGGGATCCCAATGAGGTGTTTTTCGCCTGGTACGACACCACCCGTCTTCGCTGGTATGGCCCTCGACGGCAGGGGCTGTCCCTGGAGATCGGGCCGGGGAGTGGGCATTTCACTGCCGAAGCCCGCATCGCGGTTGCCGTCGACGTCTCACATGCAAATCTTTTGACTTTGCGGGAAAAAACCGGCTGCTGCTGCGTGGTTGCAGACGCAGCCCGATTGCCCTTTCGTGATGGCAGCTTTGCCGTGGTTTATACTAACGACGTGGTCCATCATCTCAAAGCTCAAGGAGTCTTGGAGCCTGCAGCCCATGAAGTTTATCGTGTTCTCAAGAATGCCGGGGCTTGGTGCGTTTCGGACCGGCTGCCGTCTTTTTACAATTCCCTGACCCTTGCGTTAAGTGCCGGGGGACGAAAGATTTTTTTAGCCCTGGCAAGTCTTTTGAGGCACGTGCCCGTTCTTTCTGGCAGCGACGACGAACCGCCGCTGACCCCGGACGATTATGCCGTGCTGGAGCGGGATATGGAAGTCATTTCAAAAAAGCCCTGGCGCGGCTGGCTGGTTTTTTGGGTTTATGGGGGTTGCCAGTTTCTTCGTCTGGTCCTGCCAAGGCAGTCAGCCTTTCGACTCGCCTCCAGAGCCGTCGCCCTGCTTGAAACCATGGAACAGGCGACCCCCAAATCCCTTAAGTGCGATGTGTGCCTGACAATGATAAAAAGGTTAAAACATGCGGACTCTTAGGACACTGCGGTACTACGGTTATTTTAAGAAACATCTCTACTTTTACCACCGGTTTATCACCGAATTATTTATCCAGCGCTTCACCTCGCGCAGGCGGCTGATGCTTGCCGAGATCTTCTTTGAATGCCGCTGCAACTTCCGGTGCTGGCATTGCTCTTCGGCGGAGTACACTACGAAGCAGCGGGCCCAAAGCCTCACCCTCGGACAACTCAAAGGCATCGCGCGTCAACTGCGGTCCGTCGGTGTACTGTCTATCTGCTACGTCGGAGGTGAACCGACCATCCATCCAGAGCTTCCCAAGATAATCCGGATGACCAACGACCTGGGCATTCTTCCTTCGATTATCACTAACGCTTCTTTGCTCACCGAGGCCAAAGTTGACGAACTGTTCGACAGCGGCTTGGCTAATCTCGGGTTCAGCATGCAAAGTGCCAAACCTGAATTACACGACCGCCTCGTCAACCATCCGGGAGCCCACGCCGCCATGTTGCGCATGATTGACTATTGTTTGGCGCGTGGCTATACCGCCTCCATCTGTGTCGTCCCCACTAATGAAAATCTGGCCGACAATGATTTCGAAGCCATGGTCCGCTTTGCCACCCAGCGGGACCTGCGGCTGAACGTCAACCTACCTGCTCCCGTTGGAAAGCTTATTGACGACCAGGAATGCGCTTTAAGCCAGGAATCGATGCGCCTCCTCGAACAACGTTACTTTCCGCTGGAGAATTTCCTGCCCGATTTCAAGCAGACCACGATTCAACGCCGCATCCATTGCCCTATGGGGGAAAACACCATCTATATCTTGCCCGATGGCGAGGTTTGCCCCTGCACCTTCACCCACATCTCGTTCGGGAACATTTTAAAAGAACCTATACGGACAATCCTGCAGCGACTGGATGCGTCGCCCACTCTTCAGAATCTCATACGGGACGGCCGATGCCCTATCAGCATGGATCCGGAATTCATCGCCAAGGTGCATGCCTCCATCCGCGCCTCCTCTGAATATCCGCCGTGCGCTGAAACCGTGAGGTTCTAATGGCTTTCAACCTGGAAGATTGCCTCCAATGCCCTGACTGCGCCGGCAGGCTCAAAATCGGCGCTTTCCAGGTCGTCTGCCAGGGATGCGGTAGAACCTTTGCCATTGAAGATGGGATCTATATCCTTCTGCCGCGGCAGCAGCCTCCGATGCCGAAATTCTATGACGACCCGGACTACCGCCTCTATTTGGAGAAACTCGAAACGTTGCACCAGGTCCATTATCGGACAGGCTCCCTGACAGGGAGAATCGAAGAAGACGTCAAGCAACGTCTGGCAGAGTTGATTCTGATTCGAAGACCGCCTTTAGTGGATTTAGGCTGCGGCACGGGTTACGGGTTCCCTTATTTGGGGTCAGAGGAAGATATTATCGGGGTGGACAACAATCTCTCTCTTCTTAAGGAGTGCCGGCAACGCTTTCCAAAAGCCACTCTACTATGCTGCGACCTGCGGAATTCCCCCTTCCGGCCTGGGAGCTTCAAAACTCTTTTTTCCGTTGGGACCCTGGAACACGTCTTCTACCTTGAGAGCTTCGTGGAGGCGGCCGAAAACTGCCTGGAGCCGACAGGTCGCTTCTATGTCGAAGTTCCGACCGAAGGCGGGATGTTGTGGGGATTGTGCCGGGCCTTATGGACCGCGCCGCGCAACTCGCGCCTGTTGGGTGTAAATTATAACCGTGCTATTGGTAAGGATCATTGCAATACGGTTTATACGGTTCACAATGTGCTGGAAAAATTTTTCGAAATCGAGGCCATGAAACAATATCCCTTCGGGTTCGGCGGATTCAATGTCAACCTGGCCATGATGTACCGCTTGAAAAAAAGACCTTGAATACGTTTGCATGCAAAATCAGGATGAGAGGAATGAACACCGTGGTGACCGTGGAGCAGGTACGAAAATATTGGGACAGCCATCCGCTGTTCAGCCATGAACTCGATCAGGTTGGTTCGCCGGCATTTTTTGACCGCCTGGACGCGATCAAACGGGAGGACGTCGAACGGTTCAGTTTAGCTTACTGGGATTTCGGGGCTTACCGGAGGAAACAGGTGCTGGACGTTGGCAGCGGCCCCGGTTGGATCACCGTGATGTACGCTCAGCAGGGAGCGGAGGTTACTGCGGTGGATCTCACCCCTGCAGCCGTCAGTCTGACCAAGGCTTTTTTGGCTTATCGCGGCCTTAGCGCCACGGTGCAGGAGGCCAACGCCGAAGCCCTGCCCTTTGAAGATGCCAGCTTTGATCTCGTGGTCTCTTCCGGAGTTCTCCACCATACCCCCGACTACCAAAAGGCCATCGCTGAATGCTACCGGGTCCTGCGCCCGGACGGGGAGGCAAAGATCACCCTCTACCGCAAAGGCGTGCTCCACCACCGGCTGGCGTGGCCACTGACGGCCAGGCTCATGCGCTTGGCCGGTGTGCGTCATCCTGGCGCGGATTTAGCCCAGACTGCAGCCGACGTGAACGACTTCATCCGCCAATATGACGGCGAAGGCAATCCTTTTGGCCTGGGCATGACCAATAAGCAGTGGGCTAAGGTCTTAAGGGAAGTCGGGTTCCAGGTTGTTGAGCACGAGAATCACTTCTTCCCCAGGCGCTTTCTGCCTTTCTCCAAATGGATTCCGGCCTGGGTGCATCAGATTCTTGAACGATGCTTTGGAACCATGGTCTATTTCCGTCTGAAAAAGGCTTAGGTGGTCAACGATATGAAAATAGACTCGGGCAGGCGTCCAAGTCCTGAAAGGGCCAAAAGACCGACGAGCCGGCTCAAGATGCTGCCCTCCAAAGAATATTTTTGCGCGGTGGAGGAATTGCGGGCTTTGGTGTGGGGCTATTCTTTGCCCGTGATCGGCGGGATCTACCGGCGCCGGCTTGAGCTGGCCTTGGATTTATGTACGGGCGGGAAGCGGGTGCTGGAAATAGGTTTCGGTCCCGGTTTTCTCTTTCCGAATCTCAGCGAAATTTACCATGAAATACATGGAATCGACCTTGAGGCGGATGCCGCTTCAGTGGCGCAGGTCTTCGCCCGGCGCGGCATCACGACCTACCTTCAAGATGGGACGGCCCTGGCCCTGCCCTATCCCGACGACCATTTTGACACGGTCATTGCCATGAGCATCCTGGAGCACCTGCATCCCGAAGAAAATTTAGTGGCAGCCGCAGAAATCGCTCGGGTGCTTCGTCCGCATGGCCAGCTTATCTATGGAGTTCCAGTCGAACGCCCCCTGATGCGCTTCATCTTTCGTCATATTTTCCGGCGTGACATTGAACAATACCATTTTTCTACTGAAATAGACGTCCGGCGTGCGGTGGATCGCTTCTTAACGCCGGTGCAGCATATTGACCTGCGGCCCCTGCCTTTCACCGGGTCAATCTACGAACTTGGTCATTTGAAAAAAATAAATTAGTCAGCCTCAGTCAACCATTTCCCTGCTGCCTGCTTTGCCGCACTGACTTTTTTGGCAAAATGGCCTAACGTTCTTTTATAACTGCGCAATTTTACCTAGTCCAAACTAGGTATTTTTGCCCATGGCTAACTCTGTCTCAGGCCACCATATTCTTTATACAAATACAAATGGTGATCGATTGCGCGGATGCTCAGGAGGAACTCATGTTGATATTGATCGCTCTGACCTTGGCAGCCTTGGGGGGCTATTCCATCTTCGCATTGATTGCCATCGCCAGGACTGAACCGCCGGAATGGTAACGGCCGCCTCTGGGAAGCACCCAATAGAGGTTTTGCCCCCATCTGGTTCTCCCGCTGGGTCGAATTTACTTATTCTGGCTACGGTGTTCTGCGGCACTGCCATGACCCCTGGACCATTTGGGAGGACATCATGGATCTTTTCTTTATAAGCTTTAATTCAACCGCTGCCAATCCCGTCACTATCTCGCCTTTTGCCGGGTTCGTATATCTGCTGGCCTGCATCTGGCTAAGTTTCTTTCTCACCAAGCCGGAAAAGTAATAAGGCTCCCGCTCAGGGACCCCACCAGGCAAAACGCCGCGTTTTCGTTGCGCTTAATCATCCAATGATTGCATAACGCCAGCAGCATGCCTAACTTGTTACCAGGCAAGCTTGCTAAAGGGTGATCTTTGGAAAAGCCATTTTTTGCTTTTCCACCGGGCCCCTTGCAAAAATCCCATTTTCTGTCATTCTGAGGAAGCGAAGCGACCGAAGAATCTCGAAAATAGGCATAAGCTGCGAGATCCTTCGCGGCGCTCAGGATGACAACACAGCTTTTTGCAATAGCCTTTACCGGAAAACCTATCTTCAGGGGGTCAGCTAATGTGGGAGTATTCGGATAAAGTCATCGACCATTTCCTCCATCCCCGCAACGTCGGAGAGTTGGAAAACCCTGACGGCGAAGCCCTGGTGGGCAATATTGCTTGCGGCGACGCCCTCAAGCTCACCTTTAAACTGGATGAAAACGGCAAGATCGTCGATGCCAGGTTCAAGACTTTCGGCTGCGCCAGCGCCATTGCCTCGGCCTCGGCCATGACTGAAATGGTCAAGGGTATGACCATTGAAGAGGCCGCCAAGATCACCGATGAAGACATTGCCAACTATCTGGGCGGCCTGCCCAAGGAGAAGATCCATTGCTCGGTCATGGGCCGGGAAGCCCTGGAAAAAGCCATCGCCCATTATAAAGGCGAAACCGTCCCCGGCCTCGAAGGCGAGGTGATCTGCGAATGCTTCGGGGTTACCAGGCCGGAGATCGAACGGGTGGTGCGGGACCACGGCCTGAAAACGGTGGAGGAGGTCACCAACTACACCAAGGCCGGCGGGGGCTGCGGGGGCTGCGTCGATAAAATCCAGGAAATCATTGACCAGGTGCGGGCCGAAGGCGCGCCTGCCGCCCCGCGGCCCAAGCTGACCAACCTGCAAAAAATTCGGCTGATTGAAGAGACTATTCAGCGGGAGATTCGCCCTGCCCTGCAACACGACGGCGGCGACCTGGAACTCGTCGACGTCGTAGGCAACCGGGTCCTGGTTTCCACCCGGGGGGCCTGCGCCTCCTGCGCCGCGGCTCAAATCACCCTCAAGGATTTCGTCGAGGCCAAGCTCAAGGAGCTGGTGGCCCCGGAACTGCAGGTCGAGGAGGTGGCGGCATGACGGTGATTTATCTGGACAACAACGCCACCACCCAGGTGGACCAGGAAGTCCTGGAGGCTATGCTGCCCTTTTACCACGAGCTCTATGGCAACCCCTCCAGCATGCACTCCTTCGGCGGCCAGGTGGGCCGGCGGGTGAGGGAGGCCCGGGAGCAGGTGGCGGCCCTGCTGGGCGCCGCAGCCGATGAGATCATTTTCACCAGTTGCGGCACCGAAAGCGACAACACCGCCGTCCGCTCGGCCCTGGCTACTTTCCCTAACAAGCGCCACATCGTCACCACCAGGGTGGAACACCCGGCCATCAACGCCCTGGTAGCCAGATTGGCAAAAGAGGGTTACAAGGTCACCGAACTGCCGGTGGATGGAGACGGACGCCTGGATATGTTTCAATACGAGCGGGCCCTGACCCCGGATACGGCCATCGTCTCTATGATGTGGGCCAACAACGAAACCGGAGTCATCTTTCCGGTGGAAAAGGCCGCGGCCATGGCAAAGGATAGAGGCATCCTGTTTCACACCGACGCGGTGCAGGCGGTGGGCAAGATCCCCATCGATATGCGCCGAAATGCCATTGACATGCTGTCTCTTTCCGGCCACAAGCTGCATGCCGCCAAAGGCGTGGGCGCTCTCTATGTCCGCAAAGGCACCAAGTTCGCGCCCTTCCTGGTGGGCGGCCACCAGGAGAAGGGCCGCCGGGGCGGCACCGAAAACGTCCCCAGCCTCATCGGCCTGGGGAAAGCTTGCGAATTGGCGGCCCAAAGGATGGATGAAGAAAATACCCAGGTGAAGGCCCTGCGGGACAAGCTGGAGAACGCCTTACTTACGCGCATCCCCAACAGCCGGGTAAACGGCGACCGGGAAATGCGGCTGCCCAACACCAGCAATATCAGCTTCGAATTCATCGAAGGCGAGGCCATTCTCCTGATGATCAACGAGCTGGGCATCTGCGCCTCCTCCGGCAGCGCCTGCACTTCCGGGTCGCTCCAGCCCTCCCATGTCCTCCGGGCCATGGGCGTGCCCTTCACCATGGCGCACGGCTCCATCCGCTTCAGCCTCAGCGTCTTCAACACCGAAAAAGAGATCGACTACGTTATCGAGAAATTTCCCGTGATCGTCGAAAAATTGCGGGCCCTGTCCCCCTATTGGGAGGTGGGCGACGCCATCTGCGCCACTATAGAAAGCTGAAGATCATCATGGACGAAAAGGCCGAAATGGCTTTGGACCGTTGTAAGCTCGAAGCCAAAACCACCCAGGAATTCCGGGAGGCCATCCCGGACATTGTCAATCAACTCGTGGGCTCCTGCCAGCGGGAAAACTGCTTCGACCACGTGGGACCGGAGCCCATACCATCCCGGGAACGAGTAATCGACATCATCCACCGCGCCTTCCGTCTCCTCTACCCGGGCTATTTCATCCGCCGGCGCCTGGACCAGATCAGTCTGGGCTACTACTTTGGCCAGGAAGCCGTAGCCTTTTTTGAAGTTCTGTCACAACAGATCGCCCTGGCCATCCGCCACGAATGCCTGCGTCACAATCTCCCCTGCACTCACTGTGAAGAGCGGGGCCAGGAGGACGCTATCCGTTTCATGCAGGAGTTGCCCAGGTTGCGGGCCACCTTGGGCAAAGACGTGCGGGCCGCGTTTGAGGGCGACCCTGCGGCCAAGAGTTACGATGAGATCATCTTCAGTTACCCCGGCCTTTTCGCGGTCACGGTCTACCGCCTCGCCCATCAGCTGGTCCACCAATACGTGCCCTTGATGCCGCGCATCATGAGCGAATACGCCCACAGCCAGACCGGCATCGACATCCACCCGGGAGCCCACATCGGCGAAAGTTTCTTCATCGACCACGGCACCGGCGTGGTGGTGGGCGAGACCACCGAGATCGGCGACCGGGTGCGGCTCTATCAAGGCGTGACCCTGGGAGCGCTAAGCCTGCCCCGTCAGGCGGTGGACTCGCTGCGTCACGCCAAGCGCCATCCCACCGTCCAGGATGACGTCATCATCTATGCCCAGGCCACTATTCTAGGCGCGGATACCGTTATCGGGGCCCGCTCCGTCATCGGCGGCAACACCTGGATCACCGAGTCCGTGCCCCCGGACACCAAGGTCTTTCTGAAGCAGCCGGAGTTGATTTATAAGGGGAAAAAGTAGGGGCGGACCCAGGTGTCCGCCCCATGTGGCAGTCGCAGGCTTTGCTGTGAGGACCTAAATCCCCCTTTTCAAAGGGGGACTTTAGAACCCTCCTTTGAAAAAGGGGGATTTTAGAACCCCCCCTTTGAAAAAGGGGGGCAGGGGGGGATTTCTTTCTCGCTCCTAAGCTCCGGCTTGGGAACGAAAATTTAAGGCGAAGCTCTGCTTCGCAGTTCACTGGAGCGGTTCTCAAACCGCCCTTACATCCCCCTTCTGGAGGGCTACAAATGACCGGCATCCTACCCGACATCATGGGCGCCGTGGGCGAAACCCCCCTGGTCCGGCTGAACGCCATCGGCCGCGGCCTGCCCGGCGTCATTGCCGCCAAAATCGAGTCCATGAATCCTCTGGGCAGCGTCAAGGACCGCATCGGCGTGGCCATGATCCAGGCTGCCGAGGCCCAGGGCTTGATTACTCCGGACACTCTCATCGTCGAGCCTACCAGCGGCAACACCGGCATCGCCCTGGCCTTTGTCGCGGCAGCCAAAAAATACCGTCTGATCCTGACCATGCCGGAAACCATGAGCCTGGAGCGCCGCAAACTCCTGAAGCACCTGGGCGCCGAACTGGTGCTTACCCCTGGCCCCCAAGGCATGACCGGCGCCATCAACCGGGCCAGGGAGATTGCCGCGGAGACCAAAAAAGCCTTCCTTCCCAACCAGTTTGCCAACCCGGCCAATCCGGAGGTCCACCGCCGCACCACCGCCGAGGAAATCTGGCGGGACACCGCGGGCGCGGTTGATTTTTTGGTGGCCGGGGTGGGCACCGGGGGGACCATCACCGGAGTGTCTGAGGTCATCAAGGCCCGCAAGCCCTCTTTTCAGGCCATCGCGGTGGAACCCGCCGCCTCGCCGGTGCTCTCCGGCGGCCAGCCCGGCCCCCACAAGATTCAGGGCATCGGCGCCGGCTTCGTTCCCGAGATCCTCAATACCAAGATTATTGACGAAGTCCTGACGGTGAGTAATGAGGAGGCTTTTGAGACGGCCCGGGACGTGGCTAAAAAGGAAGGAATATTGTGCGGCATCTCTTCCGGGGCCGCGGTCTTCGCCGCTCTGGCGGTGGCCCGCCGCCTCGAAAACCGGGGCAAGCTCATCGTTGTCGTCCTGCCCAGCACCGGCGAGCGTTACCTGAGTACTGACCTCTTTGCCGGGGCCTGAAATGTAGGGTGGGCACTGCCCACCAATTCCTTAAAAAATCGCTTGGTAGCACAGGCGTCCCACCTGTGAATTGCAGGCTCCGAGTTAAACAGCACAGGCCAGAGGCCTATGCTACCAGAGAACCTTGGTAGCGGAGGCTTCCAGCCTGCGCCAACGTAGGGGCGACCCGCTGGGTCGCCCTTTTTAATTTTCTTAGCAATTTTTCTTGATTTTTTTAATTTATCATAGTTTAAAAGTTATTGATTTTTAGGGGTATCCGGTTGACTCCCGTACCCACTATATCTTGTGTTTCATTTTTGGGGATATCCTCCCCGGAAATTATCTCCCATAACAGGAGGGACACTGACGGCCTGTTGTACCAGACGATAAAAGAG
>JAMCQY010000065.1 GCA_023381945.1 Deltaproteobacteria bacterium | reverse complement strand
GTTTCTTCTGGTGGCTGGCTTTTCAAATCCCCCTAAATCCCCCTTTTTCAAAGGGGGACTTTTAAAGGAATTCCACTGAGTTCCCCCCTTTGAAAAAGGGGGGATAGGGGGAATTTTGAGAAGTTGCGTACAGAACATTTAGGAAAAAACTTTTGGCAATTGCTATAATTATCGATCCAGGATGAAATGACAGGGCGCACCTGGTGCGCCCTGAAAAAACCTGCTTGAATCCGCCCTCCGGAAGGGCGGCTCATTTCATGGTGATTTTCATCCCGTCGGACCCGAGGCTCAACTGCACCCCGGTCTGATCCGAGGTCAGATTGATGACCACCCCCTTGTCATTACGCATCAACAGGCCACCCTTGCCTTTATATATCGCCGCGCCGGCCCCGGCGGTCAGGTAAGTGCCCGCCAGATCGGTGGGTGCGGTCAAATTGAAGACATCTCCTTTGCCAGTGAACTTGCTAATGCCCACGGCCGCCACATTCACGCCCTTTATGGTGAAGGGATAGGTCTTGCCTTTAAACTTCAGCGTGCCTGTACCCCAGGTGTAACCCACTCCGGCCGCCACTTGTTTGGCGATAATGGTGATCTCGCCGACGGGATAGGGCTCTTGGGGCTGGGCCGCCGCCATAACTACACTGAACAACAGGGTAATCGCCACGGCTACGTTCACAAAGATCAGTCTTTTGGGCATACTCGCATCCTTTTTCGTTGAAGATTGAAATCAACTCGGGAAAAAATAAGTCCCCTGAGCCAAATGTCAAGTTTCACTTGGCGGAGTCCGCGGCTTTGGCTGGACACCTTAGCTCTTGATGGTTAAGATGATGGCGGGGCTGGCTTGGGGAAAGAGCAAGCTGAATATTTTTTTGAGTCTTTTTCACTATTCTGACTCTGGATACCCGATGGTCAATCCCGACTCCTTCAAATTTTTCCTGGCCAGAATGCCGGCTGTATAGTGATCGAATCATGAAAAATAAACTGCGTTTTTATCTAGGTCTTGCCTGCTTTGTCCTCTCCTGGATCTTGCCCCTCTTTGGCTTCCTGGTGGCCCGTCTCGGCCTGCCGCTGGCAGTCAAAGCCACCATCATCGGACTCTTAACCGTGGGAGGTCCAGAGATCTTCGCCATCCTGGCGGTGGTCTGCCTGGGCAAAGAGAATCTTCTGCTGATTAAGAATAAATTACTGGCCGTCCTGAAGCTCATCAAGCCGCAGGCGGCAGTGAGCCGCTGGCGCTACCGCTTGGGACTGCTCATGTTTCTGTTGCCGATCATTCCCACTTATGTCATGGCCTACGTGCCGCAGTGGCTGCCGGACCATTCCCCCCAGCGTCTCTACGCCAACCTGGCCGCGGACTTTCTCTTCCTGGCCAGCCTGTTCGTTTTGGGAGGCGACTTTTGGGACAAGCTTCGGGCCCTGTTCGTTTATGACGCCCGGGCGCAATTCGAACCGCCGCCGAACGAAAAACCGTGAAAACCCGCAATATTAGCGGGACTTATGCTACAAAGTATCCGCAGTGAAAACCGCCCATTTCTCAGGAAGCCTCTTCCATCCCCTTACCACTGGCCACTGCTCGCTAACTACTGGCTACTGCTTTATAATAGGCCGCTCCTCCTCCCCACCAGGTAAGTTCAAAATGCTGGCCCAGGAAATCCAGGTCTGGCCGCACGTAAAAAATCAGCCTTTCCACCAGCCGCCCGTGCAGCGGATGGGCCAGCACCGCACTAACCAGGACTTCCTGTTCCTCGATTACGGTAGTGAAGGGATCAGTGATATTTTCCACCATGCTTCCTACTCCTCTTATCTGAGCCTCTGCAGTGAAATTCCGCGGTCTGGGCAGTAACCACGAAGCATCATCCGCGCTGAATCAGGCTGCTGCCCTTGAAAAGCGGCAATGCCGCCATAACTTCTAGTGATAATCTAAGTTCACTGAGGAGAAAAACAATGGACCTCGACAAGCCGACCCTCCCCCAACTGATAGCAGACCTGAAGCAGGCCGCGGCCAACTGTCCCAGATGCGAAGGCACGCGGGAAACCGTGTTCACCGCCCGGGGCCGGGACAATATCGTCAACTGCCTGGAATGCGAACCGATCCACGACGCCCTGGCCCATCTGGAGGCTGCGGTGAAACTCCTGAAAGATATTTAAGCCCTTCTAAGGGAGGGAGCAGGGGGCAGGGACAGATGACCTGCCTCGACGTCTTTATGTTAAGATTAATTAAGATTAATAATAAATTCATATGTCAAACGCACACTTAGGAAAAGGTTTTATCCAGGTCTATACCGGCAACGGCAAGGGCAAGACCACCTGCGCCCTGGGGTTGGCCCTGCGGGCCGCGGGGCAGGGATTCAAGGTCTTCATCATCCAATTCATTAAGGGGCGGAAAACCGGCGAATCCATAGCCCTGGCCCGGCTGGCCCCGGAGGTGACCCTACGCTTCTTCGGCCGCGGCAATTTAGTCAATTTGCGCGACCCGGCTCCGGAAGACCTGGCCCTGGTGCAGGAGGCCTGGCGTTTGGCCCGCCAGGTGCTGGCCGCAGGAGAACACGACCTGGTAATCCTGGATGAAATCAACCTGGCCCTGACCCATAAGCTCGTCCCCCTAGATGAGGCACTGGAGGCTCTGCATCGGCGGCCAGCCGGGGTGGAGGTGGTGCTCACCGGCCGTCAGGCCCCGCCGGAGCTGGTGGAGATGGCAGATTTGGTCACCGAGATGCGGCCGGTGAAGCATTATTATCAGGCGGGAGTGAAGGCGAGACGGGGGATTGAGTGGTAAGAAAGCAGGCGAAAGGCGAAAGATGACCGTATAGTTTGTTTTTTCGCCTTTCGCCTCTCGTTTATAGCAGGACCCTGAATAATCCCCAAATCCCGGCGCCGCCTGCCAAAAGGCCAATGAAGGTGAGTGCAGCCATAAGCCCGGAGGCGGCGTAAAGCAGCCGGATCGCCTGGAAGTAAGCCTCTGCGGTCAAGGGTCGGTGGGGGTCGCCGATGAAGGGCTTGTCCACCAGGTGGCCGAAGTAGGTGCTGGGGCCGCCCAATTGCACCGAAAGCGCCCCGGCCATGGCCGCTTCGGGCCAGCCGGCGTTGGGGCTGCTTGCTTGGCCCGCGTCCCGGCGCAGTATGGCCCAGGTCCGCCGCCAATTCAAGCCAGCCAGGGCCGCCGCCGGCACCATCAATAACGCTGCCAGGCGGGCCGGCAGGAAGTTGAGGATATCGTCGGCCCGGGCCGCGAATTTACCGAATTTGCCATAGCGCAGATTCTTGTAGCCCACCATGCTGTCCATGGTGTTGGCGGCCTTATAGAGAAAGAGGCCCGGCAGGCCCAGGAGCAGGAGGTAAAACATGGGAGCCGCCACGCCGTCGGATAAATTCTCCGCCACGGTTTCGATGACCGCCCGATGGATCTCCTCCGGTCCCAGTTGTGCGGTCTCGCGGCCCACGATCATGGATAACAACTTCCTGGCCCTGGCCAGATCGCCCCGGGATAGGGCCGCTTCCACCTGGCGGCTCTCCTCGTGCAGGCTGCGGGTCGCCAGGCCGGCGTAAAGGCAGTAAGTGATCAAGATGATTCCGGCCACGGTCGGCAGCAACGCCGCCATAACCAGTACCGCGATGACTCCGGTTAAGGCGGAGCCCATCACCGCCAGCCAGAACAGCCCGCCTGCCATCACCGTAGGCTCGTAGAGAACGTTTTCCCAATAAGTAATGGCCCGGCCGATGAGCCGCACGGGATGCGGCCAGTTGGGCGGGTCCCCCAGCGCCAGGTCTATCAGATAAGCGGCAAGAAAGGTGTAAGCCAGTTGCAAGGTCTGCTCCCGAGAGTTCAATGTTCGATGTTCAAAGTTGATCTCACGCCAAACCGCAAAGACGCCAACCAGAAAATATTCGCTTCGGTTCCTGTCTCCCGCCCTTATTTCAGGAAATGACCTAGGGCTTGCAGGAGACGCTGGTTTTCCTCCCGCCCCCGCACTGCCAGACGGACGAAGCGTTTGTCCAGACCCCGAAAATTACTGGCATCGCGAATGATAATCTGCTCAGATAACAAGGCGGTTCGCAGGCTGATTGCAGTCCAGTCCGGCCGGGTAATTTTTATTAGGAGATAATTCACCGCGCTGGGAAAGGACTGCAGTCCGGGCAGTTTAAGGCCGTTCAGGAGGTATTCGCGCTCCTGCCGGACTAACGCCCGGGAGCGGGCCATGTAATCCAGATCTTGAAGGCAGGCCCGGCCCATGGCCTGAGCCAGAGTATTCACCGACCAGGGCTCCTGTACCGCAGAAAGAAGGCTGATGACTTCCGGCGCAGCCAGCAGGAAGCCCAGGCGCATTCCGGGAATGGCGAAGAATTTGGTGAAGGAGCGTAAAATCATTAAACGTGGGAATCGAGACAAATACGTCTTCAGAGAGGCTTCTTCCACAAAATCGATAAAGGCCTCGTCCAGGAGCAGATAGACCCCGGCGGCGTCCAACCGGGCCGCCACCTCCAGCAACAGCTCCGGCGCCATCAGGACCCCGCTGGGGCTGGAGGGATGGGCCAGAAAAACCAGGTCCGCGTCCCCAGGGTCCAAGAGTTCGGATAGGGTGAAATTGCCGGCTTCCGAAGTGACCTGGAAGGCCACCGGCACCTGGGCGGCTCGCAAGGCGTGCTCATATTCACTGAAGGCCGGGGCCACAATCAGCGCCTTCCGGGGAGACAGGCCGCGGGCTGCCAGGTAGAGGAGTTCGGTGGAGCCGTTCCCCACCAGGATTTGCTCCGGGCTGAGGCCGTGGTAGGCTGCCAATTCCCGGAGCAATTCCAGGCAGCGGCGATCGGGGTAATGGACGATTTCTCCCAGGGCTTGCCGGACGGCCTGATCAATTCCCGCTGGAAATCCCAAGGGATTGATATTGGCGGAAAAATCCAGGAGATCGGTGAGTTCGAGCCCCAAACTGCGGGCCAGGTGGTAGACATCGCCCCCGTGCGGCGGGGTGGTTGCTGTGGTTCGGTCGTTTAGGCTCATTTCAAATAGTGTTCCAAAAAGGCATTATGATGGTTAGCAAAGGCTAAAAACCTGCTGGCAAAGCGGAGACGCCTTGCCCCACCAGCTATAATTGAATCAAAGACCGGATCCGGCCCAAGTCGAGATGGCTGCGGAGCAAATCGGCCAGGCGGTCAAGTTGGGCTTCTTGAAAATCCCGGAAAGATCGGATTGGGGCGGCCGAACCTTCCCGGCAACAGGCCCTGGCAATTTCGGCCAAAAAATCCCGGCGAAAATCGTCCCGGTCAAACAAGCCATGTAAATAAGTGCCCCAAACGCGGCGGTCCGGACTGACCCAGCCATCCCCCACCTGCATTGTTGCGCCGTTGCGGCTGATAATCTCGAAGGCCGGTGCACCGTCGCCTAAAGGCACGGTCTCTCCCATATGGATTTCATAAGCCTCAATCAACGCCCCGGCGTGACCTGGCGCCCGGGCCTGCACCTGGGTGGTGGTCTTGGCTCCGGCCATGGTAGTGACCACCGGTAGCAGACTTAGCCCGCTCTCGGTTCGGGGCGGCCCTTCCACTCCCAGCGGGTCCCGAACCTCCTGCCCCAGAATCTGATAACCGCCGCAGATGCCCAGGACAAAGCCGCCGCGGCGGGCGCAGGCCTGAATCTGCTGAAACAGGCCGGTCTCCTTGAGATAGAGCAAATCGCTGATGGTGTTTTTGGTCCCGGGCAGAATGACCAGATCTGCCGCGTCCAATCCCATCCGTTCATCCAGGTAGCGCAGCACCACTCCCGGTTCCTGCTCCAGCGGGTCAAAATCGGTGTAGTTGGAAATGTGGGGCAGGCGTATAACACCGATGCGGAGGCCGCTGGATTCATCCCAGGACCCATTGCTGTGCTTGCGGCTCAGGGCGACACTGTCCTCCTCGGGGATAATCAAGTCCGGCGCATAGGGCAGCACCCCCAGGACGGGCCTGTGGGTGCGGCGCTCGATGATGCGCTCCCCTTCTTTGAACAGGGCTGCGTCCCCCCGAAACTTGTTGATGATAAAGCCGCCCAACAACCGGCGCTCACCCAAGGTCAGCAGGTGAAAGGAGCCGATGGTGGCGGCGAATACCCCGCCCCGGTCGATATCGGCCACCAGGAGGACTGCGGCCCCGGCTCTCTTGGCCATGCTGAAGTTAACCAGGTCGTTCTTTTTTAGGTTGAGCTCCACCGCACTGCCGGCGCCCTCCAGGACGATGAGCTCATGGTCTTCGCGCAGCCGGCGGAAGCTCTCCATCACCTTGCGGGTGAGCTTTGGTTTGTGCCGGTAGTATTCCTGGGCCGAAAAGTTGCCGTAGACCTTGCCCTGGACGATCACCTGGGAGCCTACTTCGCTGCTGGGCTTCAGCAGGATCGGGTTCATGTCCACGTGGGGAGTCAGGCCCGCGGCCTGGGCCTGGGTCACCTGGGCCCGGCCCATCTCGCCGCCGTCGGCGGTGATGAAGCTGTTCAGGGCCATATTTTGGGCCTTGAAAGGCGCCACCCGGATGCCTTCCTGGCGGAAGATGCGGCAGAGACCGGCCACTACGAGGCTCTTGCCCACGTCCGAGCCGGACCCCAGGATCATTAAGGGGCGGTATTTCATAAAGCAGTAGTCAGTAGCCAGTAGTCAGTTATCCGTAAAGTATCTATTACTTTTCCCAAATCAATCAGCACTGGGGGTTCCATTCAGCCGTTGCCGTAACCGTTCTCGTAATGATGGCCGCCCGCCGTCTCTTCCTGCAGTTGCGCCACCTGCCGACCAGACCGCCACCTTCAGACCGCCAAGTTCAAATGTTTCGCCGTCATATCCGGCTGCCGCGGCCGGCATCACGGCCAAGAACCAGATCATGATGATCAGAAAGCCACGGCGCATGATAATTTTCCCTTAGCCGGTTCCTGCTCCTGCTTCGGTCACCTGATATTTGGCCAGGTAACCCCTGGGCGTAACCATGTAAGGGCCGTAAGCGAAGGTCTGGGAATTGCCCACAATCACCACGGTCTGCATGTCTACTCGTTCATTTGTAAGCTTACCCAGGGTTGAAATGGTGACGGCCTGGTCCCGGCGCATGGCCCGGGAAACGATGCCCACCGGGGTTTCCGGGGGTTTATGGCGCAGCAGCAGCTCCTGCACTGCCCCCAGTTGCCAATGGCGTTTTTTGCTCTTGGGATTATAGAGCACGATGACGAAATCCCCCTGGGCCGCCAGTTCCAAACGTTTCTGAATGGTCTCCCAGGGGGTCAGCAGATCGCTCAGCGAAATGGAGGCGAAATCGTGCATCAGCGGCGCCCCCAAAAGCGCCGCGCCTGCGGCCAAAGCCGGCACTCCGGGAATCACTTCCAGGTGGAAATCAGCCTCGCCCGCGGCGTCCGGCGGATTTACCTTCAGGTTACGGGCGGCGCAAATCTCCAGGACCAGCCCGGCCATGCCGTAAATACCGGCGTCGCCGCTGGAGACCAGGGCCACCCGGGCACCATTCAAGGCGCGGTCAATGGCCGCCTGGCAGCGCTGCACTTCCGCCTTCATACCGGTGGCGATCACTTCCTGATGGGTCAGCAGGGGCTCGATCAGCTCAACATAGGTGCGGTAGCCCGCCACTACCCGGGCCGCATCCAGGGCCGCCCGGGCCCGGGGGATGATATGGTCCGGGAAGCCGGGTCCCAGGCTCACGATGCTCAGGCAACCTTGGCCACGGCCAGGGTGGCGTTGGCCCCCTTGCGTTTGGTCAGGATCAGCTCCACTCCCCCGGCTTTGAGGGCCGCGGCTTCGCTGACGCTGACCACCCCCACCAGCCGCATCAGTTGCGGGGTGGGATTGGGGACCTCGACCTCCTGCAATTCTTCCTTGGTAAACCATATGAATTCTACTCCCAGCCTGGCGGCCGCTTCCTTCAGGCCCGGCTCATCCTTTTTCAGTTCTACGGTGGCTAAGGCCTTCAGGGACGCCAGGGAAAGCCGCTCTTTTTTAAAGGTGTCTTTGATAAAGCCCAGGATCTCCGCCGCCGGTGTGCCTTTATGGCACCCCAGGCCCGCCACCAGATTCCTGGGGCGGAGCACCAGCCAGTGTTTGGGCCAGGCACGCTGCCGAAAACCGACGTACACCCCGGGCCAGCCATCGGCCAGGGCAGTATCCAGGTGGTTTTCGCGGGTAAACATATCGGGGTATTCCGCGGCGACGTCGGCCAGATAGCCGTCCGGGTCTACCAGCCGCAGTTTCAGGCCGGACAACAGCGCCATTTGCACCTGGCTGACCGCGGCCAGGTTCTCGATGGCGAGTCCCGCCCGCGCTGCCGCCAAATCCAGAGAGGGCAACCCCTGAACATCGGAGGCAGTGGTGATCACCGGCGTGGCATTGAGAATCTGGCTCACCTGGCGGGTCAGTTCGTTGGCGCCGCCTAAATGACCGGAAAGTAGGGAGATGGCAAAACGGCCGGCCTCGTCCACCACCACCACCGCCGGGTCCTTATCCTTGCCCGTGAGGTGTGGGGCAATGCCGCGCACCACAATGCCCGCGGCCATGATGCACACCAGGTTTTGGCCTTGCTGGAAGGCTTCCTGAAAAACCGCGGCCACGCGGTCGAAGGTTTTCACTTTGGGATCGCCGGCGGCCAGAGTCTTAGGCAGCCAGCAGCCGGCCTTAGGCAGTCCCTGGCACAGGTCCCGGGCCAGGGCCGCGCCCCTGGGGGTCAGGGCTACTACCCGGGTGTTTATTTCTCTGTTGGGCATTGCGGTGTCTCACTTCTCCCCGGATATTCCGGGGCGCCATCCATGGGCAAAGGTCTTGTCATAGAGTTTGGATTGAGCCTTGAGTGCTCCTTGCCGCGCGGCCAAAGCGGGCCCCACCAGGATCAAGGCCTGGCGCTCGATCCCGGCCTGCCTCACCCGGTTAGCTATATCGGCCAGAGTACCGCGAATAATAAGCTGGTCCGGCCAACTCACCCGGTAGGCCACCACTGCCGGAGTCTCCGGGCCGTAGGTCTGGCTAAGTTCGGCCACTACCTTATCGATCAGCTTGATGCTGAGATAGATGACCATGGTGGACCTATGCCGGGCCAAGTCCCCCAGGGCCTCGCGCTCCGGCACCGGGGTGCGCCCCGGGGCCCGGGTCAGGATCACGGTTTGGGTGACCTCCGGCAGGGTGAGTTCCTGGGCCAGGGCGGCGGCCGCAGCGGCCGCGGCCGTGACCCCGGGGATCACCATACAGGGAATCTGCTCCCTTTCCAGGATTTCCAGTTGCTCCTGGATGGCGCTGAACAGGGCGGTATCGCCGGAATGGACCCGCAAAGCCCGCTTGCCTTCCCGGTGCGCCTGAATGAGGCCATTGGTGATCTGCTCCAGGTTCAGGGGCGCGGTGTCGATCAGCTTAGCTTCCGGCCTGGCCCAACCCAGCACCGCCGGCGACACCAGGGAACCGGCATACAGGATCACGTCCGCCTGGGCCAGGGCCTTTTGCCCTTTGACCGTAATCAGCTCCGGGTCTCCCGGCCCGGCCCCCAAAAAGATGACGGGATGGCGTTCAGTCATATCAACCTTTTTTCTTAGACATCAGTAATTTAAGTCCCCCTTTTCTAAAGGGGGATTTAGGGGGATTATAGAAAGCTTATTATAATCCCCCCTGCCCCCCTTTAGAAAAGGGGGGTGAAAAAGTCCATATAGCGGTGTCTTAATTGATTTCAGAAATATTTTCGCTTCAAACCTGCTGATTTTTCCCGGTCACAATCCACACCGGATTCAAGGCCTGTAGATAATTTCCTCCGGCCAGCGGGCGGGAGCGGCTCACCTGGATCTGGGTGATTTCTATTTGCCAACCGGCTGTGGCCAACATCGCCCGGGCCGTTTCCAGGGTCTCCAGCAGGGTGGCGGTGAGCACCAGCCGGCCGCCCGGTTCCAGGCGATCGATCGCCGCCTCTAAAATCCCCGGCAAATCCTGGCCGCCGCCGCCGATGAAGACCCGCTGGGGGTCGGGTAAGCCTGCCAGGCACCCAGGAGCGCGACCACAGATCACCTCCAGAATCTTCACTCCGAACTTATCGGCATTTGCCCTGATTTGGGCAGCCCTTTCTCGGTCCTGCTCCACTGCAATAATCCGGCCGTTCCCCAACAGCAGGCTGGCCTCCAGGCCCACCGAACCGCAGCCCGCACCCAAGTCCCACAGGGTCAGGCCGGGATAAAGTTGCAACTTCGCCAGGGCTACGGCCCGCACCTCGGTCTTGGTGATGAGGCCGCCCTGATGGGCATAAGCCTCCTCCGGGAACCCCAGATGCAACCGGCGCAAGTTTTCGGCCGCCGGGGTCTGAGTCTGTCTATCCTCCCCGATTAGGATTACCACCATATTCAGAGGTGAAAATTCCCGCTCTCGAGCCTCAGCCGGGCTGAGCCAGGTGAGGCGTTCGGCGGCCAGGCCCAGGTCTTCCAGGACGCAGAGCCGGGCCTCACTGTGGCCGCGCTCCAATAAAAAACCAGCGATGGCCGCCGGGGTATGTTCCGGGTCCGTATAAATAATTAACTTGTCCGCAGCCCGGTTCAGGGCCACTTCCAGATAGGTCCAGGGGCGGCCATGGAGGCTGACCACTACGGCGTCCTGCCAAGGGAGCTTCAGGCGGGCGCAGGCCGCCTGCACAGCGGTAACATTGGGATGAATAACCACCCTCTCAGCCCCCAGGACCTTTACTACCAGGGGACCGACGCCGTAAAAGTTGGGATCGCCGGATGCCAGCACCACTACTCGAAGTTTCGTCGCCAGGGCCGGCAGTTGGGCCAAGGTGGTTTCCGGGTCCTTCCCCAGGAGGATAGTCTGGCCCGGATGATCCGGAAAATAGTCAAGCAGGCGCCGCCCGGCCACCAGCACCTGGGCCTTCCGGATGATCTCCCTGACCTTGGGCGTCAGGTCTTCCGGGGACATGCCCCAACCTACTACTTGAACCGGGATCATAAGTAGCTCTCAGCTATCAGCTTTTTATGGTAGGGCGGGCGTCCCTGCCCGCCAAACCAACACCGGCGGCCGAGACGGCCGCCCCATTAGATATTATTTTGTTTGCGCCTTTGCGTGAGATCCTCGCCCCGCCACAAGGGCTTTCCGGCAAAATCCAGAATCACCCCGGTCAACTCCGGGCCAGGGCCAGTGAAGGCGCGTAAGGCCGCCAACATCTGCTTCCCAACCTCATTCACCGCGGGCAAGGCCTGGGCCGTCAACAGAATTTCTAGGGCTTGGCGGCCGGTATTGGCTCTGGAAACTGCCTGGGCCAACTTTGCTTCGCCGGTCGTTTCCAACACCAGGCGGCCCAATTTTTTTAAATCGGCCAGACCCCGAGAAGCATGGGTATGCCCCTTGCCCTGGGCGATCTTCACGGACTTGCCGAAAAATGCCCCCACAGTGATCGCGGCAAACTTCAGATTGCCGGCGGTCTTGAGGGCAAAGCGGACGTAATCGCCCATCTGTACGAAGGCTTCCGGCGGCAATTCCGGCAACAGGGCTTGCAGATGGGACTCGCTCTTGCCCCCGGTGCTGAAGACGATCCGCTTCAGCCCCGCGGCCCGGGCCACCTTCAAGCCAGCCACGATGGTGGCCCGGTAGGCCGCATGTGAAAAAGGCTTAACCAACCCGGTGGTGCCCAAAATCGAGATGCCGCCGATAATCCCCAGCCGCGGGTTCAGGGTATGCCGGGCCAGTTCCTCGCCTAGTGGCACAAAGACTTCCACTCCCAGCCGCATGGGCTGGCCGGGAAAAACCCGTTCCCATACCAGGCTGAGGCTGCGGCGGATCATCCGCCGGGGCACCGGGTTGATGGCCGGCTCCCCCACCGCCAGAGCCAGCCCGGGCTTGGTCACGCGGCCGACGCCCCCGCCGCCATGGAATTCGACCGCCTCGACGGCCCCACTACCATCCAGGCGCCAGACCCGGACGCCGATCTCGGCGCCGTTGGTGACATCGGGGTCGTCGCCCGCATCTTTGATGACCGCAGCCTCGCCGCGATTATCCCGGCGCCGGTGGTAGTGCAGCGGGATGGTCAGGCTGCCCCCGCCGGGTAGAGGTACTTCGACCCGTTCCGGACAAGGGAGACCCAGTAATTCATACAAGGCCCCCTGAGCCGCGGCCGCGGCCGCGGTGCCGGTGGAGAAGCCCTGGCGCAGTTCTTTCCGGGGGCGGGGAGGTTTCTCCTGGTCTAAATTATCGGGGTCGAGGTTCGCCAACTTTTTATCTCAAGCCAAGATGCAGAATTATAGCCCGGAAGGCGGGATGCGCTTCGAAACCGTCTCAAAAATTGATATTTCGGGAACGGATCGCTCACCCCGCATTGAGTTGAAGCAATTGCCTCCCAATATCATGGGGAGGTTCCATCTGACAGGATGGGGCCTCCTATTCCTGTTG
>JAMCQY010000062.1:11847-12392 GCA_023381945.1 Deltaproteobacteria bacterium | reverse complement strand
CAGAACCACAAAAAGAGGATCAGAAAAAAGATTTGACTGACGCGGCGGACGGTGATGATACGCATTAGGGAATGCCTGTGAATTAAGCCTTAATATAAAACCCAAATCCCCCTAAATCCCCCTTTTTCAAAGGGGGACTTTTTACAGGATTTTCCTAAGTTTCCCCCCTTTGACAAAGGGGGGTTAGGGGGGATTTCGATTTTGGTTCCACAATTCTGACTAAGTATTTAATATCACCGGCTTGAGCCGCTGATAATCGGCCACCCCTGCCCCGGCTTTTTCGGCCATCCGGATGTAGGGAATATCGGCCAGGGTGCGCCCCAACAATTCCACACCCGCGGCGTCGGCGGCCACGGGATCGGTGGAAATGATCATGGTGCCGGTGTCCTTCAGATCGGACAAGGAACCGCCGGTGGGCCCATTGGTCATCATGCTGACCGTACCGTCCAGGACACACAGAGTGGGCTTGAGCAACTGCGACAATTCGGTGATGATGCCGTTGATATCCTGGTGAAAGACATTGCGCCGCCCCCCCCAGGAAGCCG
>JAMCQY010000062.1:0-11740 GCA_023381945.1 Deltaproteobacteria bacterium | reverse complement strand
GCCGCGGCCAGGCCGGTGATCTCAAAACAACTGTCGGGATTGTTGATGGGGTTGTCGGTGATCAGCACCTGGGCGGCTCCGGCCTTGGCACAGAGGCCGGCCACGGCGGTGAGCAACTCCGGGTGGGTGGTGGCGCCGAGGGTGGGCGGAGTGGCAAAGGCGGCGTTGACCTTGATGAGCACCCGGTCGCCTTTCTGGATGAAAGACTCCATGCCGCCCAGGGCCTTGATGCCCTGCTCGAACATGACTGCCCGGTCTGCGCCTTTGATGATGGCCATTTTCGCTCGGCCATCGGCCCGGCCGCGGGCGCTAAAATCCCCCAACCCGGTCAAGGCCTTTCGTCCTTCGGACGGGGCCGGGCCCTTGGGGTCATACAAGGCCAGCCCGAGGCCCCCCGCGGCCAGGGTCAGCACCGAGGCGTACCCCAGCCGCTTGAGGAAATCCCGGCGGTTCAGCTCACCGGCCTTGATCTTTTCTTCATCCGTGGTTTTACTCACGGCGCATCCTTGAGTTTGAGTCTCAATTTAGCGGCCAGCTCCACCGCAACCTCGGGCGTGGTGGCGTCATGCACCCCGGCCATAGTTTTGCCCTGGACAAAGACGATTTCATAGGAGTTATCCAGGGCCAGCAGCTGGAAATCCCCCGGCGGGGCGGGCTCGTTTTTCTGGTAGCCGTTGGCCGTCAAGAAATCCACATAGCGCTTGGCGTCCGCCTGGGCCGCCTCCGGGGTGTCACGCCGGGCGATAAAGCCGGTGGCGTTGCCGCTCTTCAGGCTGTATTCCCCGGTGAGCACGTTATTCAGGCCTTCCAGACAGAAGGTGTCAGTGGCGCATAACCGGACCGTATCCGCCGCCAGCCCCTCTTTTGGAAAAAATTCCTTGGCGTCTGTCGTTTTGGCGCCGCCTTCGGCGGGCAGTTTGGCCAGGAGCGCCTTGGCATAAGTTTCCAGGGATTTTTGCAGGGCCTCCGAGGCCCGGTCCGCCACGATCTCCACGTAGTAGCGCCCCTGGGTGAAAAACAGGGCATTTGAAGTGGTATAAGCGTTGGCGGTCAAGGGGCTATCAGGCGAGCCCGGCCGGCGCTGGCTGCTGAAGACCGCAAAGGCATTTTGGGCCGATCCAATATCATAAAGAAACACTTCCACGTAGGCCTTCCCGGCGGCGTCTACCCCGAATTTCCGGCAAGACATTTCTTTAAAGCCCGCGGGCAGGTAAAGTTCCGCCTTGCCGTCGATCTTGTCGGAGAGGTTGTCCGGACCGAAGCTCTCGACCGGGGCCAGAGGCGTGAAGCCCCCGACTTCGGGAAGCAACGCCGCGGTGGCCGCGGGCGCCTGGCTGGAGGCAGTTTGAATTTTGCCTGAGATGGGAGCGCGTAAGGCCACCTTCACGGCCGGATTGAAGTGGGCCTGCCGGAACAGCATCCCGATGATAATCAGGCCCAGCAGGGCCAATATGGCATAACCGGTCAACTTTTGGGCGGGACCTGCCTTTGCCTGTCGACGTACCATAAATCTTCCGACGCACTAGCCTAGTTACTGAGCTTCTGGCGCTTATTCAGGTCATAAATCGGCTTAAATTTGAGGTCCTGGAGCAGGAAGGACTCCGGTGATTTGGTAATGAGGTCGCCGTTTATCTGGATGAAGCGCAGTTCGGCCCCGACCCCGCAACCTTCCGCGCAGGCCTGCTCCAGTTTCGATTTAGTCGGGCCATATTGCGGCTCGGCCTTACTCTTGTGGAATTTTTCGCGCCACTCGATCCATTGCTGCGGAGTCAGGCCGCTCTGGTCGATGAAGACATAATAGACCACCGGGGTTCATCTCGTCGGCCGCGAAATTCCCGTCCAGGAACTTCTCGGTCGGAGTGAAGGCAGTCAGGCCATTGGCTTGCCGCAGAGCCGCGGCCTGCTGGCTCGCCGCCGCAGCGTGGGCAGCAGCGCTCACCAAAAGCAGCAGCCCCAGGAATATTGGCCATAAACGCTGCATATCTCCTCCTTTTGGAAATCAGGGGTCGATTAGCTAACGAGATAGTTTCTTAAGTTATCTACATTTTGCTGGAATAATTCAAGTGACCTGGCGCAATCTTTAGAAAATCCGGTGGGTTAATGAAAGTAACAGTAGGGAAGCAACTAAGATGGAGATCGCCGCCCCCCAAATTCTTGAAGGTGGAGATTAACTGGTTTATAGTTTATGCGCGTCAAAATATTTATTATTCGCAAAAAATCAGCCTGATCAGGCCGAACGGACTTCGGTGTCTAATTTTGCCGGGCTCGCGCCGGATTGCCCCGGATCCAGGGTTTTAGAATACGAATTCTGCTCGCTTGCATGGTGATCTCAAATCTCTCTTTTTCTCGAAGCCTTAGTTTGGCTTTTGGGCTAAGCGCAGTTCAAGGCCGTAATCATGCCAAAGAAAGATGATTTACTGAATCCCCTGCCATGGCACCGGCGCTGGTGGCTCTGGCTGCTGGCCGTCTGTCTTTTGCTGGTCTTCTTATATGCCACCTTATCGAAAAGCGAGCGGCCAGCCCAAGCTCCGGGCAAGCCCGGGGCGGTCATCATTCAGCCGCCCACAGCCGTCACTGCGGTGGCGGCCAAAAAGGGGGACATCGGCATCTATCTCACCGGGCTTGGCTCCGTCACCCCCGTTCATACGGTTACGGTGAAAAGCCGGGTTGATGGCGAGTTAATGAGGGTCTATTACAAAGAGGGCCAGATTGTCAAAAAAGGAGCGTTAATCGCGGAGATCGACCCCCGGCCCTTTCAGGCACAGTTGACCCAGGCCCAGGGCCAGATGATCCGCGACCAGGCCTTGCTGAAAAACGCCAAAGTGGATTTGCAGCGCTACCGGACCCTGGCCAAAGAAGATTCCATTGCCGAGCAGCAATATGTCACTCAAAGGTCCCTGGTGCACCAGCTCGAAGGCACGGTCAAGTTTGACCAGGGGCAGATCGATAATGCCAAGCTGCAGATTGCTTACTCACGCATCATCGCGCCGATCAGCGGGCGCCTGGGGCTGCGGATCGTCGATCCCGGCAACATCATCCACGCCACGGATACCACCGGGCTGTGCGTTATCACCCAGGTCGAGCCGATGACGGTCATCTTTACTATCCCCGAAGACAATCTGCCGGCGGTGGTGGAAAAACTCAATGCGGGAGTGCAATTGGCGGTGGAAGCCTTTAACCGCGAGCAGACCATAAAAATCGCCTCGGGCTATCTACTGACCATTGACAACCAGGTCGATCCCAACAGCGGCACGGTTAAGTTCCGGGCGCAATTTCCCAATAAGGATCATAAGCTCTTCCCCAACCAGTTCGTTAATGCCCGCCTGCTCCTGGACATTAAACGCGGCGCAACCTCGGTGCCCTCGGCTGCCATTCAGCGCAGCCCCCAGGGGACCTTCGTTTATCTGGTCAAGGCCGACCAGACCGTGACGGTGCGCCCGGTGAAAATTGGCCCGAGTGAGGGCGATGAAACCTCCATCGACGAAGGACTGGTCCCGGGTGACCTCGTGGTGGTGGAAGGCGTCGAGCGGTTGCGGGAAGGCAGCAAGGTGGATTTGAAAGATTCCGGTCCCCACAGGTCGGGGAAAGCCCAGAAATGAATCCTTCCCGCCTCTTCATCCTGCGGCCGGTGGCCACCACCCTCCTAATGGCGGCCATTCTGCTGGCCGGCGCGGTGGCCTATCACCAGTTGCCGGTCTCGGCCCTGCCCCAGGTGGATTACCCCACTATCCAGGTGCAAACCTTTTTCCCGGGAGCCAGCCCCGACGTCATGGCCTCCTCCGTAACCGCACCCCTGGAGCGTCAGTTCGGCCAGATGCCCGGGCTGAAGCAGATGACCTCCAACTCATCCGGCGGCAGTTCGGTCATTATCCTGCAATTTACCCTACAACTCAGTCTGGACATAGCCGAACAGGAGGTTCAGGCCGCCATCAACCAGGCGGCCACCTTCCTGCCCAGGGACCTGCCCAACCCGCCGGTTTACAGCAAGGTCAACCCTGCTGATGCTCCGATCCTCACCCTGGCCCTCACTTCCGAGACGCTGCCGCTGCCCAAGATCGAAGACCTGGCCGACACCCGGCTGGCTCAAAAGATCTCGCAGCTGCCGGGAGTCGGTCTAGTGAGCATCAGCGGCGGCCAAAGGCCGGCGGTGCGCATTCAGGCCAACCCCACGGCCCTGGCCGCTTATGGCCTGACCCTGGAGGACCTGCGTTCGGGCATTGGGGCTTCCAACACCAACCAGGCCAAGGGCGGTTTTGACGGTCCCCGCCAATCCTCGGTTATCGGGGCCAACGACCAGCTCCTTACCGCCCAGGAGTACCGGCCGGTAATCGTCGCCTTCGTCAACGGCGCCCCGGTGAAGCTCTCCGACCTGGCCGACACAGTCGACAGCGCTGAAAATGTCAAGCTGGCTGCCTGGATGAATGACACCCCGGCGGTGATCGTCAACATCCAGCGGCAACCCGGCTCCAACGTCATCGAGGTCGTCAACCGCATCAAGAAGCTGCTGCCCCAGTTGCAGAGCGCCCTGCCGTCGGCAGTGCACCTTTCCATACTTACCGACCGCACCACCACTATCCGCGGCTCCGTTGAGGATGTGCAATTCGAGCTGATGCTGGCCGTGGTCCTGGTGGTGATGGTGATCTTCCTGTTCCTGCGCAATCTCGCGGCCACGGTTATTCCCAGCGTGGCCGTGCCGCTTTCCCTGGTGGGCACCTTCGGGGTGATGTACCTTTTGGGGTTCAGCCTGAACAACCTCACCCTGATGGCCATGACCATTGCCACCGGTTTTGTGGTGGATGACGCCATCGTCATGATCGAAAATATCGCCCGCTTTATCGAAATGGGCGACCCGCCGCTGCAGGCGGCCCTGAAGGGCTCAGAGCAAATCGCTTTTACTATCTTGTCCCTGACCATCTCGCTCATCGCCGTGTTGATTCCGGTGCTGTTCATGGGCGAAGTAGTGGGCCGGCTGTTCCGCGAATTTGCCATTACTCTGGGGGTGACCATTCTCATCTCGGCGGTGGTGTCTCTGACCCTGACCCCGATGATGTGCGCCCGGCTGCTCAAGCACACGCCGAAGGAGCAGCAGACCCGGTTCTTTCGCGCTTCCCAGCGGTTCTACGATAAAGTCATCGACTACTACGCTTTTACCCTGCGCTGGGTTCTGCGGCATCAGACCGGTACGCTGCTGGTGGCGGTGGGCACCCTGGTCCTGACGGTTTTCCTGTATATCGTGGTGCCTAAGGGTTTTTTTCCGGTGCAAGACACCGGCATTATTTTGGGCATCTCCGAAGCGCCACAATCCATCTCCTTTCCCGCCATGGCGGAGCGCCAGCAAGCCCTGGCCCGGGAGATCCTCAAGGACCCGGCCGTGGCCAGCCTCTCCACCTTCATCGGGGTGGACGGCACCAATAACTCTCTCAACAGTGGGCGGGTGCTCATCAATTTAAAGCCGCTGGCGGAGCGCCGATTGAGTGCCAGCGAGATCATCCGCCGTATTCAGCCCCGGCTCGAACAACTGGAAGGCATCAGGCTGTATATGCAGCCGGTCCAGGACTTGACCGTGGAAGACCGGGTTAGCCGCACCCAATACCAGTACAGTCTCGAAGACCCCGACATCAATGAATTGAGCACCTGGACTCCCAAGGTGGTGGCGGCCCTGCAGCAACTGCCGGAACTCACGGATGTGAGCAGCGATCAGCAAAACCAGGGCCTCCAAGCCTACCTGACCATTGACCGCAGCACGGCCTCACGTCTCGGCATCACCCCTCAACTCATTGACGACACCCTGTACGACGCTTATGGCCAGCGCATCGTTTCCACCATCTTCACCCAGTTGAACCAGTATCGCGTCATTCTGGAGGTCAAGCCCGACTTTCAGCAACACCCTCGCAAGCTTAACGACATCTATATCCGCAGCACCGGCGGCGGCAAGGTGCCTTTGAGCGCCGTCACCCGGCTTACAGAAACCACCGGTCCGCTGGTCATCAGCCACCAGGGCCAGTTTCCGGCCACTACCCTGTCGTTCAATCTGGCGCCGGGAGTATCGTTAGGCGAAGCGGTTCAGGCCATCGAGGCCACTACCAAGAAGATCGCGCTGCCGCCCAGCATTCGCGGCAGTTGGCAGGGGACCGCCCTGGCCTTCCAGGCGGCCCTGACCAATGAGATACTTCTGATCCTGGCGGCCCTGGTGACGGTCTATATCGTCCTGGGAGTGCTCTATGAAAGCTATATCCACCCCATCACCATCATCTCCACCTTGCCCTCGGCCGGGGTCGGCGCCATTCTCGCCCTGATCCTCTGCAGCACCGAATTCAGCATCATTGCTCTGATCGGCATCATCTTGCTGATCGGCATCGTCAAGAAAAACGGCATCATGATGGTCGACTTCGCCCTGGAGGCCGAGCGCCATGAAGGCAAACCGCCGGAGGAGGCCATCTACCAGGCCTGCCTGCTGCGGTTCCGCCCCATCATGATGACCACCATGGCGGCGCTGTTGGGGGCTCTGCCGCTGGCCATCGGCACCGGCCTGGGCTCTGAATTACGCCATCCGCTGGGTATCTCCATCGTCGGCGGCCTGATCTTCAGCCAGGCGCTCACCCTGTATACGACACCGGTCATTTATCTATGGTTCGACCGGCTGGCCCGGCGGATGGGTAAGGAAGGCCGCCCCGCGGATGAAGATATTAGGGGCTATTGATATATCTTTTCCCGGCTGCCAACCAGGAGCTTGGGAACGAGGGCCAAAGTCGATTTTATGAAGCACGGCACCAGGAAACCGGCATGAATATCTCGGCTCCCTTTATTAAGAGGCCGGTAGCGACAACGCTGCTGACGGTGGGCCTGGCTCTCGCCGGTATTCTGGCTTTCCGCTTCTTGCCCGTCTCCCCCTTGCCCCAGGTGGACTTTCCCACCATCCAGGTCTCGGCCAGTTTGCCCGGGGCAGAGCCCGAGACCATGGCGACCTCGGTGGCCGCGCCTTTGGAACGCCAATTCAGCCGCATTGCCGGGGTCACCGAGATGACTTCGGCCAGTTACCGGGGCACCACCGCCATCGTCTTGCAGTTCGAGTTGAGCCGTGACATCAACGGGGCCGCCCGTGACGTCCAGGCCGCCATCAACGCGGCGCAAAGTTATCTGCCCACGAACCTGCCCAGCCTCCCGGTCTATCGCAAGGTCAATCCGGCGGACGCCCCGATCCTTATCCTGGCTCTCACCTCCGACACGGCCGACCGGGCTAAGATGTACGACGCCGCCTCCACCATTCTGGCGCAGAAGCTCTCCCAGGTGGATGGCGTCGGCACGGTCTTCGTAGGTGGTGGCTCCTTGCCGGCAGTCCGGGTGGAGCTGAACCCCACGGCGGTGCACAAGTATGGCATCGGCCTCGAGCAGGTGCGCACCTTACTCGCCAGCACCAACATCAACCGGCCCAAGGGTCAACTGGGGGATGGCGTCCACAGCCTGGAAATCAGGACCAATGACCAGCTCTTCAAAGCCGTATTCTACCGGGACCTGATCGTCAGCTACCGCAACGGGGCGCCGGTACACCTCAAGGATTTGGGTGACGTGGTGGATTCGGTGGAGGACGTGCGCACGGAAGGCCTGCTGAACGGCAAGACCGCGGTGATGGTGATCATCTTCAGGTCGCCGGGCGCCAACATCATTGACACGGTGGATAGGATCCGCGGTCTGCTGCCGCAACTGTCAGCCTCTATCCCCCAGGATATCAACCTCTCCGTGGTGGTCGACCGCTCCCCGCCCATCCGCAGTTCCCTTAAGGACGTCGAGCATACCCTGGTAATTTCGGGCACCCTGGTCATTCTGGTGGTCTTCGCCTTCCTGCGAAGTTTCCGGGCCACCCTTATCCCGGGCGTGGCGGTGCCCGTTTCCCTCATCGGCACCTTTGCGGTCATGTATCTCCTGGGCTATAGCCTGGACAACCTCTCCCTCATGGCCCTGACCATCGCCACCGGGTTTGTGGTGGACGATGCCATCGTCGTGCTGGAAAATATCACGCGTTATATCGAGAAGGGGGTTGAGCCCTTTAAGGCGGCGCTGCTGGGAGCCAAAGAGATTGCCTTCACGGTCATCTCCATGAGCACCTCCCTGGTGGCCGTCTTCATTCCCCTGCTGTTAATGGGCGGCATGGTGGGCCGGTTATTCCGGGAATTTTCGGTGACTTTGTCCATAGCTATCCTGCTCTCCCTGTTGATCTCCCTGACCACCACTCCGATGATGTGCGCCATCTTCCTCCGGCCGGAGGAGGGCCAGAAACACGGGCGCCTCTACCGCGCCAGCGAATCGGTGTTCGAATACCTGCGCCATACCTATGAGAGAAGCCTGCGTTGGGCCTTGCGCCATTCCCGGATGATGCTAACCCTGACCTTGTTGACCCTGGTGACTAATATTCTCTTATTTATTTATATTCCCAAGGGATTCTTTCCTGAACAGGACATCGGCCGCCTCACCGGCACGATTCAGGCGGCCCAGGATATCTCCTTTCAGGCCATGCGGGAGAAGCTGAAGGAAGTTGTGGACATTATCAAGAAGGACCCGGACGTCACCGATGTGGTAGGTTTCAGCGGCGGCCCCGGTGGCGGCGGCTCCACTACCAATACGGCGCGCATGTTCATTTCGTTGAAGCCCTTTGAAGAACGGACGGCCACCGCCCGCCAGGTGATAGCCAGACTGCGCCGCCAGCTCGCCCAGGTTTCGGGAGCGCCCACCTTCCTACAACCGGTTCAGGATTTGCGGATCGGCGGATTCGCCAGTGCCGCCCTTTACCAATTCACTCTGCGGGGAGAAAAGCTCGACGAACTGAATCTCTGGGGACCGCAGGTCTTGCAGAAATTGCGCACCCTGCCGCAACTGACCGATGTGAACAGCGACCAGCAGGACAAAGGATTGCAGTCCACCTTGGTCATCGACCGCGACTCTGCCTCGCGGCTCGGTCTGACGGCCCAGCTCATCGACGACACCTTGTACGACGCCTTCGGCCAGCGCCAGGTTTCCATTATTTACACCCCCTTGAACCAGTACCATGTGGTTATGGAGGTGGCTCCCCAATACTGGCAGCGACCCTCCACCTTGCGAGACATCTACGTGCATTCACCCAACGGCAGCGAGGTGCCGCTGAGCGCCTTCACGCAATATAAGCCCACCTCTACCTCGCTGTCAGTTAACCACTTGAGCCAGTTTCCGGCGGTCACCACCTCCTTCAATCTGGCCGGTGGAGCGTCCCTGGGTGATGCGGTGACGGCCATCGAAGCTGCCATGCGGCAGATGGGGCTGCCCTCCAGCATCCGGGGAAGCTTCCTGGGCACCGCGGAGGCCTTCAAGGCCTCCCTGGCCAACGAACCCTACCTGATCCTGGCGGCCCTGCTGGCGGTCTATATCGTCCTGGGAATCCTCTACGAGAGCTACGTCCACCCGGTAACCATCCTCTCCACCCTGCCGTCGGCTGGCGTGGGAGCGCTGATCGCCCTGCTGTTCACCGGCACGGAACTGAGTCTCATCGCCGTCATCGGTATTATCCTGCTGATCGGCATTGTCAAAAAGAACGGGATTATGATGGTGGACTTCGCCTTGGACGTGGAAAGGTCAGAAGGCCGGAAGCCGGAAGAAGCAATCTTTGAGGCCTGCCTGCTGCGGTTCCGGCCCATTATGATGACCACCATGGCGGCGCTGTTGGGGGCTTTGCCCCTGGCCGTGGGGCACGGCGTGGGCTCCGAACTGCGCCGGCCTCTGGGCATCTCCATTGTCGGCGGCCTGATCTTCAGCCAGATGATGACTCTCTATACCACCCCCGTAATCTATCTCTACCTGGATCGCTTCCGGCTCTGGTTTAACCGGATGCGCGGCAAGGCCAAAAGTATGGTCAACAGACGAAATCCCCTGACGCCGCCGCCTGCGGAGGGCTAAGGTGGAGCCGGCTCTGGAAGGGCGGCTCTGCATGGACATTTCATTGGTTTTTTCTGGGGTCTTTAACCATGTTGTTGCATAAAATGACTATTTTTAAGTTATGTGCCCTGCCTAGACCGCTCGTTCGCATCACGGCGGCCGGGATTTTGCTGCTGTTTAGCGGCTGCTCCGTCGGGCCGGATTATCATCGGCCGCCGGCCGAGACTCCTGTAAGCTATAAAGAAAATGCCGGCTGGAAGGTGGCCCAACCCCGGGACGAACTTCCCCGGGGCAAATGGTGGGAGGTCTTTAACGATCCTCAACTAAATGCCCTGGAGGAGCAGGTTGATATCAATAACCAGAATATCGCCACCGCGGAGGCCAATTTCCGCCAGGCCCTGGCCCAAATCCGGGTATCCCGGGCTGCCTATTTTCCCACGGTCTCCGGCGGTCCTTCCTGGTCGCGTTTCAGAAGATCGGAGAATCTTGGCAGCAGTAATCGAAATCTGGCCGGAGCCTCGGGAACCGGACCTGGTAGCGGCAGTATCAGCACCTTTCCGGGGGCGACCTTTTCGGACTACCTGCTGAACTTCAACGCCGCCTGGGAACTGGATATCTGGGGCAAGGTGCGCCGCAGCGTGGAGTCCAGCAAGGCCAGCGCCCAGTCCAGTGCCGCCAACCTGGAGGTGGCGCGCCTGAGTGCCCAGGCTACTCTGGCCCAGAGCTATTTCCAGTTGCGGATTCAGGATGAACAGAAGCGTCTGCAGGATGAGATCGCGGCCGCTTACAAAAAAATCCTCGACCGAAATAAGCACCGCTATGCCGTCGGCGTCGCCTCCCGGAATGACGTTGCCCTGGCAGAAACCCAATACAAGAACGCCCAGGCCCAGGCGATTGATCTCGGGACGCAGCGGGCCCAACTGGAGCATGCCATCGCCACTTTAATCGGCAAACCGGCCTCCACCTTCTCCATTCCGCTGGCAAAGGTTTCTTTGAAGGTTCCATCCATCCCTGCCGGGGTGCCTTCGGAACTCCTGGAGCGCCGCCCTGACATTGCCGCGGCTGAAAGGAACATGGCCGCGGCCAACGCCCAGATCGGCGTGGCCCTGGCGGCCTATTACCCCACCATCACCTTGAGCGCCGCCAGCGGGTTTGAAGCCTCCGGCCTGCCGCTGTGGTATACCTGGCCGAGCCGCTTCTGGTCTTTGGGCGCGGCAGCGGCTGAAACTTTGTTTAAGGGCGGCCTGCGGGGCGGCCAGACTGCGGCGGCGCGCGCCGCCTACGATGCCAACGTCGCCACTTACCGGCAGACAGTGCTCACCGGGTTTCAGGAGGTGGAAGACAACCTGGCGGCCCTGCGCATTCTGGAGCAGGAGGCCAAGGTCCAGGACGAGGCGGTTAAGGCCTCAAGGGAATCAGTCACCTTCAGCACCAACCAGTATATGGCCGGGACCATCAGCACTATCGACCTGCTGACCGTGGTGGCTACGGCCCGGAACAACGAACGCAGCGCCATCACCATTTTGGGCAATCGCATGAATGCCAGCGCCCTCCTGGTTAAGGCGCTGGGCGGCGGCTGGAAAGCCTCCGACCTGCCTTCGGTCGAGGGTTGGAAACCGGAGCCGCCTAAAAAACCCCAGGCCTCGGAGCGCCCTAAACAGCCAGCCGCCCAGGCCGGTCCGAAGCTGGCTGAAGGCCCCTCCGGGAAAAATTAGCAATCCGAATCGGTCCGGATCGTCTTTTATACCATTTTCGCTTTCTATTGCAACAAATAAGAGCACTGGCAAAGCTCCATGAACCGGCTTGGGGTCAGATTGATCAAAACCTCTGCCAGGGTATC
>JAMCQY010000303.1 GCA_023381945.1 Deltaproteobacteria bacterium | reverse complement strand
CCACCCTCCAATTGCTCACTGCTCACTGATGGAAAAGGCCAAAAGGGAACCATATGGGATTGAGAGATTTGTTCGGGAGAATTTTCAAGGAAACGGCCAAACCGGAGACCCGGGAGTTGGGCGCGGTCAGCCTGGCGGAACGCTGGAGCACTTATCCCAGCGTCGGCCTGACCCCCGGCCGCCTGGCGGAAATCTTCCGGGAAGCGGACCTGGGGGAGGTTTATCACCAGATGGAGATGTTCGAAGAGATGGAGGAAAAGGACGCCCATCTGGCCTCACTGCTCCAGACCCGGAAACTGGCGGTGCTGAGCAAGGACTATGAGGTTCTGTCCTACTCCAAGAACCCGGAGGATCAGGCGATCGCCGAGTTCGTTGGCGAGGTGATGTACGGCATCGCCAACCTGGAGGAGGCCTTGTTGGACTTGCTGGACGCCATCGGCAAAGGGTTTGCCCTGTCTGAAATCATTTGGGACTTGCAAGGCGGCCGAGCCCGAGTGACGGAACTCAAGTGGATTCCTCAGAAAAAGGTGACCTTCCGTGAATCACTTACCCCCCGGCTGCTGACCGACAAGGGCCCGTGGCAGGGGGAAGAGCCGCCGCCCTGGAAAGTGATCTACCACCGCTACAAGGCCCGTAGCGGCCATGCCTCCCGGGCCGGGGTGCTGCGGGTGGTGGGCTGGATGTATCTCTTGAAGAATTTCGCCCTGAAGGATTGGGCCGCGTTCAACGAGGTCTTCGGCATGCCGCTGAGGCTGGGAAAATATGATCCCGCGGCGTCTGCCTCCGACCGGGAGGCCCTGCTGCAGGCGGTACGCCACCTGGGCTCCGACGCCGCCGGGGTGATCAGTAAAGCCACCGAGATCGAGTTCGTGGAGGCTGCTTCCCAGGGGTCCAAAAGCAACCCTTATCAGGCCATGGCGGACTTCTGCAACCGGGAGATGTCCAAGGCGGTGCTGGGGCAGACCCTGACCACGGACACCGCGGGCGCTACCGGGACTTATGCGGCAGCCAAGGTCCACGGCCAGGTGCGTCATGATCTGGTGGAAGCCGACGCCCAAGCCCTGGCCACCACCCTGAGGGAACAGCTGCTGCGGCCTCTGGTGGGCTTCAATTTCGGCTGGGACCGGCCGCTGCCCTGGTTCCGCTTCAAGTATGAAGAGGAAGAAGACCTCAAGACCCTGTCCGAGGTCTATCGCAACCTGGCGGCCCTGGGGGTGCCTCTCAATGCCCAGCACTTGGCGGAGAGATTTGGGGTCCCAGTAAGTTAGCTTCGAGTTTCGAGGAAGTCAAAGGCAAACAACCTCGAATCCGAAGCTTAACTCAAAAGGAGGAGTAATGAGAAACACAAATTGGCTTTGGATGGCCCTGCTTTTGGGGCTGGCGGCGGGTTGCTGCTCCCGGCCGGAGATTTTCCAAAAGGCGCACAGTTCTATGCAAACCGTGCAAAATTTTTACGAGCCCTTGGTGCAGCAGGATTTATGCCGGAATGAAAGTGCGAAGCGAGCCGTGGTGGCGGCCGATACCACGCTGCTGCTGGCCGGCGAGCTGCAAAAGCAGTGGTGCCCTGATCAGGGACAGGCCCGGCAGCTAGAGCTGCAGGCCAGTGAAGCCCAAAAATTGGCGCAGGAGGCCGGAGTGGCAGATGCGGCCCCAAAGGAGCAGGGAAATTGAGGCCCGCAAGAGTAAAAGGTCAGCCGGCTGCTTTGCCGGATTGGCTCCGCATCCTGCCCCTGGGCGAAGTTGAACTCTCCGACAGCCGGGAGCCCTTTGAAGTGGACGCCGCCTCGCTGGCGGCCATGGTGACCGCGTTTCGCTCCCGGGGGGTGGACCTGGTCATCGATTACGAGCATCAGTCCCTGCAGGGCGAGCGGGCCCCGGCCGCAGGCTGGATCAAGGACCTGGAGGCGCGGTCTGACGGCCTCTGGGCCCGGGTGGAGTGGACCCGGCAGGCCCGGGAGTATCTGCTGAGCAAGGAGTATCGTTACTTTTCCCCGGTTTTGCGCCTGGACCCCGAGACCCGCAAACCGCTGGCCCTGATGCATCTGGGCCTTACCAACGTGCCGGCCATCAAGCGCTTGCCGCCTTTGGTGGCCAAATTGAGTGCGGCCGGCGGTTCTGGATCAACAGATACAAAGGTAATAATCCCGGAGCAGGAGATGAGGGGGATGATGGACAAAATCAAAGAGTTACTGGGATTGAATCCGGAGATGATGGATGATGCGGTGGCAGGCCGGATGCTGGAAGTCTTGGGTAACCTGGCCGAGGCCCTGAAGCTGCCTCCGGAGGCTTCCATGGCCCAAATCATGAGCGCCCTGGCTGCCATGCAAGCCGTTGATGCGAGCCTTCGGGAACGGACCGCCGAACTGGCGGCCCTCAAGGCCCGCCTGGCCGCGGAGGCGGCGGAGAAGGCGGTGAATGCCGCTTTGCAGGCCGGGAAGATCACCCCGGCTCAAAAAGGGTGGGCCCTGGAATATTTCCGCCAGGACCCGCAAGGGTTTACCACCTACGTCGCCAAGGCCCCCAAGACGGTGCCCCTCGGCGAGCTTCTGTCACTGCAAGACGATGAGCGCTCGCGGGTTTCGGGATTGGCGCCGGAAGAATTGGGTATTTGCCGGACCCTGAACCTGGCGCCGGAAAAGTATCTGGCGGCTAAAGAGCAGACTGGCGGCAGGTAGAAGGTGCAACCACCGCTACAGCCTGCACGGGCTGAAAGCCTGCCACCTCAAAATTCAAAGTTGGAGGGAGAATGACATGTCAGCATTAACCCGGGACCGGGCGACTTCCTATCGGGAAGGCATCGAAGTGGAATTCCCGGTGGCCGCGGCCACCAAGATCTATGCCGGCTCCATGGTCTGCATCAATGCCGGCGGCTACGCCGTACCCGCCGCCGACACCGGCGGTTACCGGTTCGGCGGAGTGGCCCTGGAGCAGGTGGACAATAGTGCCGGAGCCGATGGCGTCGAGCTGATCCGGCTGCGGCGCAGCGGGGTCTTTGAGTTCGATGCCGCGGCCCTCAGTCAGGCCAGGGTCGGGGACGCCATGTACGCGGTGGACGACCAGACCTTTGCCGACACCAGCGGCGCCACCAACCATATCAAGGTGGGCACTCTGGTCAAGTACGTCTCTGCCAGCAAGGGCTGGATCGATATCGCCAGGTAAAGAGGGAGAATTGAGATGATCATCAATCAAGAGGCTTTGGCAAGGCTTTATACCGGTTTCACCGCGGTCTTCAATGCCGCCTTCCAGGAGACCCAAACCTGGTACGAGCAGGTGGCCATGACGGTTCCGGCCAACACCCGGATCATGGATTATAAGTTCCTGCTGGACTTCCCCATGGTCCGGGAATGGATCGGGGACCGCCAGATCAGTTCCCTGGAGCCCAAGGCCTTCCAGGTGGAGAGCAAGGATTGGGAAGCCACCATCGAGGTGGACCGCAACGATATCGAAGACGACCAGCTGGGCTTGTACAACCCCATCATTTCAGCCCTGGCCCAGGAAGCCCGGAAGCACCCGGAAAGACTGATCGCCGACCTGCTGAAAGGTGGTTTCACCACCACCTGTTATGACGGCCGCAACTTTTTTGCCACCGACCACCAGGTGGGCGACACCACCGTGGCCAACTTCGCCGGGGGCACCGAGGCTGCCTGGTACCTGTTGGACACCAGCCGGGCCGTAAAGCCCTTCATCTTCCAACTGCGGCGTGAAGTGCAGTTGGTACGGATGGACCGCCAGGACGACGAACACGCTTTTATGCGGAAAAAGCTGCGCTACGGCGTGGACTACCGGGGCGCAGCCGCCTTCGGTCTGTGGCAGCTGGCCTATGCCAGTAAGGGAACCTTGACCGCTGCCAATTATGCGGCGGCCCGGGCTGCCATGATGTCGATGAAGAACGCCGACGGCCGGCCCCTGGGCCTCAAGCCTAACCTCATGTTGGTGCCGCCTTCCCTGGAGGCCGAGGCCCGGGAGATCCTGCAGGCCCAGTTTATCATCGGTGATCCCACCAGCGGCGGCGCCAAGACCAATATTTGGCAGGGCACCGCAGACCTCCTGGTGATTCCCGGCTTAACCTAAGAACCAGTTTTCAGTTTTCGGTAAAAAAAATCGGGAAACCCGTGGCTGAAAACCGAAAACTGAAAACTGAAAACGGAAAATTTAATGGCCTGGTTCGGCGGTTTGCTATTAACCGGCGAGCAAGAGAGGAAGGAGCTCGAGATGGCTTATTGCAGCCAGGACGACTTGGTAAAGATGATCTCTCAAACGGAACTGGCCGAATTAACTGCCGAATCTGGCAATGAGCCGGACGCCGCGGTGGTGGCCGAGGCCATCGCCAAGGCTGCCGGCGAGATCGACTCCTACCTGGCGGTGCGCTATGTCCTGCCCCTGGCGGCCACGCCCCTACAGGTACAGAGCCTGGCGGTGGATATGGCCCTCTACCACCTCTATTCCAGGCGCAACGTCGCCCCCCAGGTGCGGCGGCAGAAATATGAAGCCGCCGTGGCCTTCCTGAAAGAAGTGGCCGCCGGCCAGGCGCAGGTTGCGGGCCTATGTGAGTCTTCCGGCGACAGCCGGCAGGTGGAAGAATTTTCCAGCGCCTCCCGGCTTTTCGGCCGCGATGTCCTGTCCGAATGGTAGCGAGGCCCGGTTCATGACCGACTTTGACTGGAAAGCCCTGGAAGAGGCGGTGCTGGCGGCTTTGGCCGCCCGGATAGGAACCCTGGTCAATACCCTGGAATCCTACCAGGGCGACTGGCGCACCGATCTGCAAAATGAGGCCTGGCGGCTGCCCGCGGTCCTGGTGATGCTCTCGGGCGCCACCTCCGAAGCCGCCGCCCTGCGCTCTGATGATTTGACCCTGGAACTCACGGTGTTGACGATAGTGCGGCAACTCCGGGGGCAGGCCGCCGGCCGCTTACAGGAGGGCGGCGTCTACCAGATTATGGCGGGCAGCCGCCAGGCCCTGTGGCATCAAGACCTGGGGCTGGAGATCCTGCCCCTGGCTTTGGTGCGGGAAGAGCCGCTCCTTAACAACCGGGAATTTTCGGTGTACGCCGCGCAGTACCGTACTGGCGCAGTGGTGGATTGGTGATGAAGCCATCAGCTTTTGGAAAAAGACGTTTGTTGGGTGCTGCCCACCATACCTGCATGCAGGACCGCCGAGGGCGGCGGGTCCAGTAAGGCAAACACGAGGAGAAATCTCATGGCCCGGTCCATCCGGAATTTTTTGGCCACCCATAACCTGTTGGCGGTTTCGGCCAATCGCCAGGAGCCGGCGATCAATACGGAACAGGAACTGGATACCACTCTGCTGGCCGACCTGAATACCGTCCTCAACTACCAGGCAGTGAAGGTGGCCAACCGCGAGGAATTGACCGGCAAGGAAGAGGCGGACCGGCTCCACGATTTCGGCGGCAAGGTGGCTGGAACCATCTCCTTTTCCCGGGCTCAGCCCCAGCATTTTGCTTTTCTGTTGGCCTACGGCCTGGGTGGGATTGAGACCGCGCCGCTGGGGAACACCGGCTTCCGCCACACTATCCGCCCCCGGTACGGCGAAGTGGACGTGGCCCGGTCCAATCCCTCGTTTACCGCAGCCATGCGCCTGGGACGGCAGGTGTTGAAACGGCGCTTTACCTCTTGCTTCATCGATCAGGTGCGAGTCGACTTTCCCAAGAACGGCTGGGCCAAGATCAACGCCGCGGTCAAGGGCACCGGCAAGGTGGGCGACAACACCTGTATGGAGGAGATTTCCGCGCCTTATAATGCCGCCACCTTAAACCTGGCAGCCAACGGGGTGGCCGGCGACAGCCCCGCCGAACGGCTCAGCAACGTGCAAGCCGTGCAGGTGCTCAACCCCGATACCCAGGCCTGGGAAGAGGTCAGCTACAGCGCGGTGTCCACTGATGTTCCCGGGGTTCTCACTCTCATCCCGCCGGGCGTCGCCGCCACTCCCGTCACCTACCGGATCTACTATCTGCCGCGGGAGAGCGGTTGGATGGACTTCCCGGCCAGGGTGGAGGAGCCGCCCCTGAAGGTTAACCAGGTGGAAGTGAACCTGGGAGGACGGTGGGACGGCAACTCCTTTAATGGTGGCTCGCTCTTGGCCGCAGAACTGCGAGGCGTCACCTGGACCGTGAAGAATTATCTCAATCCGGAAAATACCCCGGGGGCCGGTACCGGCTACGCCAACCGCGCCTTCCGTTACGGCCGGGAGCAAACCCTGAAGTTCGACCGCGATTTCCGGGACTTCATCATGAGCCAGCATCTCAAGGACAACGACACCTTGGCCATCCGTTTAAAGGCCACCGGCCCCGAGTTTGAACCGGGCCGGAATTACCAGGTGGAGTTGGTCTTTCCCAGGGTGGCGGTGCTCAATGCCCCGGTGGGCATTAACCAGCGCCGTCTGGGCGAAGACGTGCAATTCGCCGTCCTGGAAGACGACAATTTCGGTTCGGCGGTTGCCATCATCCAAAACCGGGTGAGCAGCTACGCGGCGTAAAAAGTGAGCTGTAAGCAATGAGCAGTGATAGATGGTGCGCAGTGCGCACCCGAAATACTTGGAAGAAAAAATGGCCAGAATATTAGGCGAAGAACCCCAGGAGTTGCAGGTGCAAGACCCGGTGTCGGGTTCGGTGATCACCCTGTACTATCGGCGGCCCACCTCGGAGGAGCGGCTGGCTTACCAATTATCGGCGTACCGGTTCGAGGGGGGCGAGCGGCGCTTCTGCCTGGGGGAGACCCGCCTCAAGTTCGGTCTGGAGATTCTGACCGGCTTCAGCGAGGGGGATTTTCAGATCATGGAAGAGGGCAGGACAGTCCCCCTCGATCCGTCCCGGCACCCGGACTGGCGGGAGCGGCTGGCGGAGCACGCCCCGGACCTGGTGGCTTATCTGGCTCAACAGATCTTTGAAGGCCTGCGGCTAGCCGTTCGTTCGGAATCGGGCCGGGACTGAACGACCGGGCCGCCGCCGGCGCAGGGGAGAGGCCGGCGGACTGGCCGCTGCCCCGGGAATTGGCGATGCTGGCTGCCGGCAGGCTGTGCGGCCCGGCCCAGCAGCGTAAGTGCCGCGTTGAGTCCGGCGCCTTCGCCGCCTGGGCCTGTCAGGCCTGCGAGGAATACCTGCGGCCTGAAGCGGTCTCCCCCTGGACCTGGCATTTGGTCTTTCTTCACCAGTTGCGGCAGGCCGGCTATCCTCTCAAAGCCAACGATCTGACCCTGGAAGAGTGGCTGCTGTTGGGCCTGGTTCAGCGCCTATTGACCGGGAAGCGAGGACAAGATGGCCAAAAAAACCTCTAGTGGCAGATCTTTCCAGCAAGAATTGGCGGATTTCCGCATCTTGCAGGAGGAGATGCTGAATCTCAGTCAGGAGTATAGCCAGAAGCGCCTGGCGGTCTGGACCGATGAGATGCGCAGCCTCCAAGGGAACTGGGATAGCTTCTCCCGGGAGTGGCAGAGCAGCTTCGGGGAGATGGCAGGGATCGCCCAGAACAGATTTCAGGAGATGGCTGCCGAAGGGCAGGCGGCTGCGGGTCAAGTGAGCCAGAGCTGGGACCAGGCCCTGGAAGGCCTCATCACCCAGGTGGACAATTGGGCCGAGAATTTCCTCAAAACCGCCCAAAAAGTGGCAAACGCCTGGATGGGAAGCATTGCGGGCGGCGGCTCGGGGGGCGGCGGCAGCAGCGGTCTGCTTGGCCTGGTGGGAGATGTCCTGGACTTCGGCGGTCTGTTCCACCAAGGCGGCATCATCACTGCCCATCAAGGCATGGTGGTTTCTCCCGAAAGCCTGATGGGGGATGAGCAGCTTATCCTGGCCCAGACTGGTGAAGGCATTCTGCCCCGGGACGCCATGTCCAGGCTGGGGGAGGCCAACTTTGAAGCCCTGCGTACCGGCCGTTTCGATCTGACCCAGGCTGGGGGCGGCCCCCGCTACGACATCACTATTCAGGTCCAAAGTCTGGACGCCGCCGGCGTAGCCGGCCTGGACTGGGACCGGGTGGCCCGGCGTCATCTGCTGCCGGCCCTGCAACAGGAAATGAATCGGCGCTGGTAGGATGAGAGTTCCGAGTTTTTTGTTCCGACCACATGGTAGCAGTTCACCAAACGCATGGAACTAAATCAAGCTAAAAAAACCGGATGGGACGGTATCGAAGTCCCCCTTTGGAAAAGGGGGATTTAGGGGGATTTCAGGACGTTAATCAAAATCCCCTTGCCCCCCTTTTTCAAAGGGGGGTTCAAAAATCGGTACTTTTAAAAGTCGTGGCAATTATGGCGCATCACACTAGTTTTTAGATTCCAGGATTGCAGTTTTTGTCTTTTCTCGAAACTAAAAACTTAAAACTAAAGGATTCCAATGGCTACTGCAAAACTGGCATGGACCGCGGCGGATGGCAGCCTGAAAAGCTATACCCTGCCGGTCAACTTCACCTGGGATTACCAGGAACTGCTGCAGGATGAAACCGACCGGGACCGTGCCCTGGACGGCACCCTGAGGACCTACGCCCGGCCCCTGAAACGTCGCTGGGTCCTGAAATTCCAATATATCTCGGTTTACCAAAAGGAGCAGTTAGCCGCCATTAAGGAGGTTCAAACCGATGTGGACTTCTTCCGGGACGCGGCTGGCTCCAAGACTTTCACCGGGGCTTGGACCAATGATCTGGACTTCCGGGAAGTGGCCCCGGGATTGTGGTCGGGCACTATGATCCTTGAAGAGGTGTAAATAGTGAGCAGCAAGCAGCCTCCGGAAATTTCGATTTTACTGCTCACTAAGCAGGGGTAGCCATGCGCCAAGCCGAAGCAGCATTTTTACAGGAAGAAGGGCGCTTACGCGGGGCCAGGCCCCGGGTCAAGGCCGTGGTTTATCCTTTTGAATTGGATTATGGCCTGGCCCCTGGTTCCGGCGAATACGTCAACACCTGCTACGGTGGAGAGCCGGGTAAGCTGGCTCTGGCTGGCGGCTATTACGCCACCGCCTCCTGGACCTCGCCGGTGATCGCGGCCTTTTCCTCTGATCTCGACTCCGCCTTCGCCTCCTGGGATGACCAGGCTGCCCAGATGGACACGCAGGTCTATCTGCGTTCCGGGGCATCGGTGGCGGCGGTCTCCGGGGCAAATTATGCAGCCTTGATCCCGGGACAGGAAGTTCCCCTGGCCTCTTATTTTCAACTGCGGGCGGAATTCCGGCAAAACATCCGCTCCTGGGCGGTGGACCAATCTGAAGACACCGACGATTTTACCGCCTACGCGGTGGATACGGCTCCGGATGCGAGCTTTGAAAGCTACGGAGTGGAAGGGGAGAGTTCCGGCTACCTGGCGAATTTACGTCTGCAAGGCCGTCTCAGCCTGCCGGAAAGTGAGATCATCGACCCCGGATCCGTGGGAGTGGAACTGGCCCGGGACTTCAGCGAACTCCGGGCCGACAGCCACGTTTTAGTCCTGGACCACCGCCGGGGCCAATGGCTGAATCGGGCCGTAGCCCCCTATCTGCAGGGATTGGACAGTGTCCAGAAGCAGGTGGATCTGTGCCACGGTTGGGAATTGCCCGGCGGCGACCTAACCTGGCAGTTGGTCTACCGGGGGGCCCTACAAAAACTTGGCAACATGGCCCACGGCTGGGGCATCCCGCATCAGGCCCAATTCGAAAGCCAGGATTGGGTAACGTTCCGGCTGCGCCAAAGGATCGGCGCCCCCACCGCCGCCGGTGAGCGGCGGCCCTTTATGCGTGGCCCTTACCTGGCCCGGGCGGAATTAATCGAGGTCACTCCGGCCGCGGTGAGCGTACCGGTGTTGACGGGGACCGGTTCAGCCAGCCTGCAGATCATAGGAACTTATCGTGGCACAGACCCCCAGGAATACCTTCTGCAAGTGCAAAGCGGCGGTGAGATCGGCGCCGCGACCTGCCTTTGGTCCCTGAATGGCGGCCAGATCTGGCAGGACAGCGGTTTTACCAGTGTTGGCCCAGACGCCCCGATGCGGTTGGACTCGGGCCTGGCAGTCTACTGGAATCCTGGCGCCGGGACGGACCTGGCGCCAGGAGACCGTTGGAGCTTCACCGCCACGCCCCCCATTTACCGTTATCAAGTCTATGGAGCGCCCTTCGCCGCCATCAACGCCGTGTATCTCAGCGATGAAGAAACCTGGGACTCGGTGAACGCCGATCCTGCCACCGGGATGATCCTGGTAACTGGCCGCAGCGCAAGCATTACGGCCCGGGTGACTAAAGACGCCACCACCCACCCGGTGGATATCCTGGAGGATATCCTGGCCGAAGTAGGACTCAGCCCGGCGGTGGATCAAGATGCCTTCGCCCTGGCCAAAAGCCTGACCCCGGAGTATGCCATCGGGGTGTATTTTGAAAACGTCTCTGCTGCTCAGGCGGTGCGGGAGATCATCCGGCGCTGTCTTTTCGATTTCTGGGTCGATTTTGGCGAGATCAAGATCAGGGCCTACCTGGGAGAAGACTAACAAATGGGACGCATCGACTGGGCCCGCGCCTCGCAATTCAATTGGGCCTTTGACAATATGGGCGGGACCCCGCTCCAGGAAGCCGTGGCCGGCAACTGGCAGGGGGCCGCAGTCACGGTCGGGTCTGACGGCAAAATCATTCTGGCCCCGCCCAACCCCGGTGGCGGCCAGGTTTATTTCGTTCGCGGCGTTTTTCTAACTGGCACCTCAATTCCCTGGAGCGGCTTCTGGGCCGAACCCATGGGCGGCGATCTGACCAACTATTATACAGGAGGCTCCTTCGCCAACCAGGGAGAAACCACTTTCATCACCCTGGGCACACCCCTGGCCCCCAAGACCCCGGTTCAGCTCTATTACATTTATCTCACCGGCGAGCGGGCTGTCAAATACGAGCCCTTGAACAACTACCCTTGCATCCGCCGGGCCAGCCGCTCCCGAGGCGATTACACTTATGATTTCGCGGTGGATCGCCTGCTGGATCTGATGACTTGCCTCTACTTTGCCGGAACGGTGCAAAGCCAGGACTACACCCCCCTGATCCAGTTTCTCTGGGAGGCCTTTATCCGCCGCGAGGCGTCCCGCCGCTCTCCCTTGATGCAGGATTCTTTCGAGCGGCAGCTCTGGGACCGGGGGGATCATCTAATGTACCGGGACGCCACACCCGGAAGCGGGGCCTTCCAGATCTTCCAGAGCGAACCCATGGGCAAGCAGGGCCGGGTCCTGCACATCCGGGCGGCTCTCCCGGCGACCACCGACGCTGCCTGGTTCGGCTATGGCCTCGATTGGTCCCTGGCGGCGGCGCCCTTTAGCGGCGTCGACCGCCTTAACTTCAAGCTGCACGGGGCAGGCGACACTCGCCGGCTTCATAACCTCACCAAAATCGGCAGTGGCAGCGCCACCCTGGTCCTCAGAGGCGATTACACCCCTCAGGAAAAATCCCGCTTCGTGGTGCAAATTCAAACCACCGGCGCGGTGGGCGCCGCCACTTTCCACTGGTCCAAAGACGGCGGCCTCACCTGGGCCGCCAGTGGCCTGATCAGCGGTGATAAACAGCACCCGGTGGAACTGACGGGCGGCATCGAGGTTTATTGGGAGCCGGGTCCCGGCACCCATCTGGTGGCCGGAGACTACTGGATATTTTGGGGCGGTGAGCCCGCGGTGCACCCCCGGAAGCTGCTGGTAACGTTAAATGACTCGACGGCGGACTCTGCGGACCCCTGGGGCCCGGCTCATACCTATTTTCATGCCATCCCGGACCGGTTCACCGATCTGACCCCCTTTGAGTTGCCTTTCCATCAATTCTGGCGTACGGACAATCTGATCGAAGACTGTGACCGGATCACGGCCATGTGGGGGGCCTGGTATTCCACCCAACAGCCGGACTCGGGCGACATTACCATCAGCACCCGTGAGGAGACCGAAGTCCTGTTCGGCGACACCTTTTACACCCAGCGCCTGGTCACCTGGAGCCTCTCCCCTTACGCCACCGCCTTTGGGGCTTGGGCCGGCATTGACACCAGCCGCTGCAATTCCGCCGGCCATAGCCAGGTCAATTTCTTGATCAAGGCGGTGATCGCCGGTCTCAATTGGTTCACCCTACGGGTCAAGGTCAAAGATGCGCATGGCAATTATTTCCATAAGGACATGGCGGTGCCGGTCAACGCCTGGCGGCGAGTCACCGTGGCCCTGGCCGATCTGCAACTGGAGTCGGGTAACGCCCCTCTGATCCACCCCATACAAGTTATCGACCTCGGCATCCCTGCCAGTCCGCCCAGCGATGGCGCTTTTTATATCACCGACCTCAAGTTCGATGAACACCTGACCTTCACCGGGGCTGCACATTTGCGCACTCTGGAATTCAAGATGGAGCAGCAGGGCATGGAAGTCCACGAATGGTGGCTGGACGACCTCTCCCTGAACCTGGAGGCCCAGGACCCCTACCCTTACGCCCCCCGGGTGGCCATCTCCCTGACTCCTTATGGCCAGAACCCCTGGCGCGGTCCGACCCCGGTGCATTACGCCCAACCTCTGGCCCCCTATCTCGCCGGCGCCGTGAACCTGGCCCAAACTTACGTAGCCCTGCAGCGCGACGCCCAGGAGGAATTTCAGC
>JAMCQY010000243.1 GCA_023381945.1 Deltaproteobacteria bacterium | reverse complement strand
GCCTCCCTGCTGCGCTATGCCTCGCGGTTGGCCGGCCGGCTCAATACCAACTGGTATGCGGTCTACGTCCAGACCCCGCGGGAGGAGCCCACCGCCATTGACGCCGCCACCCAACGGCAGCTGGCCGATACGTTGACCCTGGCCAAACAACTGGGCGCCCAGGTCTTCCCCTATAAAGGGGAAGACGTCGTCGAGACCATCCTGCACTTTGCCCGGGAATACCGGGTCGGGCACATTGTTATCGGCAAACCGGGCCCCTTGCCGGCCTGGAAACGCTGGCTGGGCCGCAAAACCCTGGCCGAGCAATTGATCCTCAAGGCCCATGGGGCGCATATTGTGGTGGTGGATACCGAAGTGAAGCCGGAAAGTGATCTCTATCCTTGAGTTTGAGACCTCTGCGAAAGTCCCTTTCAACATGGCAGCCCACTTCAGTTTGCACAATATGATGGAGAGTAGGCGCCCTCGCCTGCTAAATACAGCCGAGGGCGGCTGTTCTCCATGACGTTCGCAGAGGTCTCAATTTTGAGTTTCGAGTCAAATCCAAGATTCGAAAAACGTCCCACCGTTAGATTCAGCAATTCCACGCCGCGACGCCCCAAATCTCAGGCCAGCCGGCCCAAATTCAGGTTGAGCAAAGGAAATCTGTAGCCGAAGGTTTCAGCTTGTGCTAAAATCGCCCTGCAAGTCAGAAAACACGGGAGGAATGATGAAAAGTAGGAAATTTAGCGTCGTTATCCTGCTACTGGCGCTGGCCGTTTGGCTCAACGGCTGTGCGACGGTGGATCAGAGAACCGAAAATCAGGTCATAACCGAATATATGCTGACGTCAGCAGGATTCGGGAAGTTGGACGTGTATGACAGGGCCACCCCCAATCGGCAGGCTTTATGGGATGCCTCTACGCCGGGAAAATTCATTACTTATTATGTGGGCGGTAAGAAATATTACGTTTATGCTGACAGAATTTCCCATGCTTTATTTATTGGAGACGAAACGGCATACCAGAAGTTCGCCGCCAAGACGACCGATAAGCGACTTTGCCAAAGCCTGGACGCCCCCACAGATTCATCGGCTTTTTGGTCTTGCTATCAGGAGTTTCAAAAAGAAAAGCGGTAACGGCCAATCGCGGCATTTATTCCCCTCCTTCCGCACAGGGGCTGTATTTTTGAATATCGAGGATGTACAGGTAGGCGGAAAGGGCCGCCCGGACGGCATCCCCGGCTGAAATATTATTTTGTTTGTAGGGATCGTTGGTGACATCTCCGGCGGCAAAGATGCCCCATTTAGAGGTCTTGGCCGTGCGTTGGTCCACCAGGATTTCCCCGGCCTGGTTGGTATCCACCAAACCCCGGACAATATCCGAATTGGGCGTGGAGCCGATGGCCACAAAGACCCCTTGGACTTCCAACTTTTTGGATTCTCCACTCTTAACGTCTTTATAGCGCAAGCCGGTGACGCTTCGATCCCCCTGAATCTCCTGGACCTCGACATTTTTAATGATTTTTAATTTAGAGGAGGCCTTCGCCTTTTCCTCGGCGATGGGATCGCCCTTGGGTTTGTCGCCGCGCATTAACAGGTAGATGGTTTTGGCATAGGGGATTAAATCGATCACCGTCTCCAAGGCGCTGTTGCCGCTGCCTACCACCGCCACGTCCTTGCCCTCGAAAAATGGGGCGTCACAGGTGGAACAAAAGGCCACCCCGCGTCCATCGAACCGGTCCTCACCAGGGACCCCGAGTCTCTTGCGACGGCCTCCCGAGGTTATAATTAGAGTTTTGGTCCGGTACTTGCCGCCTGTTTTAGTGCTCACCTCAAACAGACAATCGGCCCCTTCCTTCACCTGCACGACGCGCTCGTCCGTTTTGATCTCGACCTCTTTTTGGGCTCGCACGTGTTTTTCCAATTTGTCAGCCAAATCTTTGCCGCTGATGCTGACTTCTCCAATCCAGTTTTCAATGTTGGCCGAAACCAGAGATTGACCGCCGAACTGCTCAGTGATGAGCAGGATCTTCAACCTCTTACGGGCGGCATAGACCGCGGCGGCGGCTCCCGCCGGCCCTCCGCCGATGATGATGATGTCATAGGGCTCAGCCATGAGGTCCTCCCTTTTAAATAATCGACGCCATCATTTTTGCGGCCCGCAGGACAATTACCTAAATAATAAGACGTCGGCGACGAAATCCAAGGTCTGAACCCGGAAAATTGCCCAATAAGGACAAACCGTTAAGTCACGTTTCCTTCTCCTCGCACACCCGCGGTGCTTGTGCAGTAAGAGGGAAATGCCGTTGATGCCCGCTTTGCACTTCGGCGAGCGGACTGTTACAATTTCACCATCTATCTGGACCAGGAGGCGTTGGGCAAATGGGTAAACCTTCCAAGGTGTCACTTTATCAGCAGGAAGCGCCAGAAGCCCTCTCCCTGGAGAGTAAATTTCAGTTCCATTGTCATGCCGGCCTGGCCTGTTTCAACCAATGTTGCCGCACCCCCACCATCCTTCTGAGCCCATACGACCTCCTGCGCTTGAAGCAGGCCCTGAAACTCTCTACCGGTGAAATCCTGGCGCGTTACACCATCACGGGAAGCGACGAGGCCTCCAATCTGCCCCTGGTCTTTGTTGACGCCTTCAGTGCTGACCGGGGCGGCTGTCCCTTCCTGAGCCAGGAGGGCTGTAAAGTGTATCAGCACCGTCCGGCCGCCTGCCGCCTGTTTCCTATCACCATGGGGAGCCAACTGACCGAACACGGCATCATGGACCATTATTTTTGCCGCCGGCTTACTTATTGCCGGGGATTCGCCGCCGGCCGTGAATGGACGGTGGCCTCATGGCAGGAAGACCAGGGATTTAAAGAGTTTGACCAGGGTCGCCGGGAGTGGCTGGAAATCTTGCTGCAAACCGGGCTGAAAGGCCCGGTGACGGACGAAATCCATGAAATGGTGATGAACGTCGCTTACGACCTGGACAAATTTCGCCGGATGATCAAGGCAGGCGGCTTACCCATAGGCTACGATTTGGCTGATCATCCGCTGCCAGAATTGCTGACGGATGACCTGGCCCTGCTGAAATTCAGCTATCGCCATCTGAAATCAATACTTTAACGCCACCTCCTCCCCGCAAAAAGAAGGGGTAGGAACCAGTAGTCCCTGCCCCCTCTTCTCCCCCAAATCTTGATTAGTCTAATTGGCCATAGCCAGGTTAGACAAACCGCTGGCCACCACCACCCGGTCGCGGCCCTCCTCCTTGGCCCGATACAGCGCCGCATCCGCCGCCCGGATAACATCCTTGCCATTGCCGCCGTGATCCGGAAAGATCGCCACTCCCGCGGAAATGGTGATGGGTTTTAAGGCCGGACTGTTCCTATGCAGTTGTTTGACGCTTAAATTCAACTCATTGGCCCGCTCCAGGGCGATCTCCAGGGGAGCCCCCGGCATAATCAGGAGGAACTCCTCGCCTCCATAGCGGCAGGCAATGTCTTCCCGGCGAACCTGATCCTGGATCATCTGACCCAAGGCGCAGAGGAGTTCGTCTCCGGCATTGTGGCCAAAGGTGTCGTTGTATTCCTTGAAATGATCCAGATCCAGCATTATCACTCCCAGGGGATTTCCCTGGCGTTTCCCCCGGCTCAATTCCCTTTCCAGGGTCTCTTCCAGATAGCGGCGGTTGAACAGTCCGGTAAGTCCATCCCGGATAGCCTGATTCCGTAAGGTTTCCCGCAGCTTCAGGTTGGCCAGCGCCATGGCCATGGCTTCGGACACGGTAGTGGCAAATTGTCCGATATCTTGAATCTGCTCTTTGGATCCGGCCTCGGGCTTCCGCAAATGGAAGATGCCCATAATTTCGCCCTGGGCCATCATCGGCACGCACAGATAGCTGCCGGGCAGGGAGGAGGAAACGTGCCGGCAATTCATGGTAACGCTGGAATCGGCCACCAGATAGGCCCGGCTGCGCCGCAAACACCAGCATTCATCGTTGCCGAAGACTAACTCCAGGGAGGAGGCATCGCCCCAGATGGCCGTCATCTCATAGAGATTCTTGGAGTTATTAAGGATATAAAGCGCGCCGCCGTAGTCGGGGAAGAACTTGGGCACGAAATGAGCGATGGCGCTATAGGTTTCTCCGGAGGTCTGGCAGGATTGGAAAACGTCGCTCATTTCCTGAAGCAAAGTCATATTGCGGTTGCGCGAGGTGGCTTCCTCCACCAGGGCCTGGAGCTGCTCATTGGCCTCATGTAATTTCGCTTCCTTTTCCTTCAGTTCCGTCAGATCCCGAGCCACTGTGACGCTGCCCATGTTTTGGCCTTGTTCGTCACGCAGCACGGTGACGGACAAGGAGCAGGGGAAGGTGCTGCCGTCTTTCCGCCTCATGTCAATTTCGTGGTTCCTCACCGAGCCGTCCCGGCGCAACTGAATGATCATCTTGGCCAGTTCATCCTTATCGGCATAAAGGTCGAAGGCAGGCTTGCCTTGCATGTCTTGATAAGTATAACCGTAGATCTTCTCGCAAGCCTTGTTCCATTTGGTCACCGCGCCGTGGCGGTCAACGATCCCGATGGCTTCGGCGGAGTTATCGAAGATATTTTCCATGTACTGATTGGTCCGCTTCAGTTCGGCTTCCGCCTGTTTGCGCCAGGTGATATCCCGGAAGGTTCCCACCACTCCGGCTACCTGACCGTCTTCGAAAACGGGGGTAGTCACATACGCCACCGGCAGTGCCTCGCCGTTCTTGGTCCAAAAGACATCATCAGTTACCTTGCGTTCCTGACCATCTGTGAGAGTGGCGTGAATGGGGCATTCCTCCGCAAAATAGGGAGAGCCGTCCGCTTTCTTGTGATGGGTAAGCTTGTGCAGGTTTTGGCCCATCAATTCCCGGGCCTCGAAGCCGACCAAGTTAGCGGCGGCGGGATTGACAAAGATGACGTCGCCGTCCTGGTCCAGTTCAAACAGACCCTCACCCAGGGAATTCAAGATCATCTCATTGTGCTGCTGAATGCTTCGCATGGAATCCTGCAACGCATGTTCCTTGGTGATGTCGGTGCAAGCCCCGGTAATATACTCGATCATGCCGTCCTGATCGCAGACAATCTGGCCCCGTTCCCGAACCCAGAGAAGGTCCCCGGATTTTATTTTAATGCGATATTCCCGCATATAGGACCGGTTGCCCTTGAGGGCTTCCTTGACCTTCTCTTTGGCTCCTTCCAGGTCCTCGGGGAGGATGACTTCATTCCACTTCATCTTCCGGGAATTAAAGTCGAACATGGAATAGCCGGTGGTCTTCTCGAACTTGTCGTCGTCGAAGAACTCGACGCTCCAATCGGCATAACCCTTAAAGACTACGGAAGGCAGGGTCTTAACCAACAAGCGGAAATTTTGTTCATTTTCCTGCAGGGTAGCGTAGACCTGATGCTCCATGGTGATTTCGGTGCAGGTCCCGATGATAAATTCCACCTTGCCGTCTTTATCGCAAACGATGTGACCCCGTTCCCGAAACCAGCGGACCGCCCCGGATTTGGCCTTGACGCGATACTCCCGCACATAGTATTTAGTGGTCTGTAAGGCCAGCTTAAAGGCGTTTTTGACCCGGGGCACATCTTCGGGCACAATAATGTCCTGCCATTTCATTCTCCGGGAATTGAATTCCTCCACGGGATAGCCGGTGAGCTCCTCGAACCTGTCGTCGAAGAAATCGGCGCTCCCATCCATGTACCCCTTGAAAATGATGGAAGGCAGGGACTTGACCAACGCGCGGTAATTCTTCTCGCTCTGCGCCAACTCCGCCAATTGCTGGTGGAGATGCCGGGTGCTGCGCCGATTCAGGAAGAATACGCCCCCGATCAGGAGGGCGAGCCCAGAAAACACGAAAAGACTGGTAAGATTAAAAAAGTTCATCGCCGTCTCTCCTGCTTCTGCTTCCCTGCAAAAACGCTACTCTTGCTTCCCTGCAAAAGCCTAACTGATAAGTTGCCAAAACTTCTTAACCAATAACAGGGGATCATCCGGCTGACTTGTTTGCCGAAAAAAAAACCTAGTGCTCCGCAAAATAACGGGCCCTAGGTGATAAACAGGTTGCCATATTCTCATTTCGGCAATCCCGCTACCTTTGCCCTAAGGCTTTAGGCCGGAGACTTTGCGTCCTACCCTTTCGGCGTAGTTTGCCATTTCGATGATCTTGACAGTATATTGAGCAATTTTTCTGTCCCGGTAAATCGGGGAATGCCTGAATTTGGAGGGGGGAAACCCTTATATTTGGGAATTTTTCAGGAATCTCATTGGTGTAATGGGAAAGTTATTGCGGGAAAACGGCTCTGGGCCAGGAGGATATTTCTTAAGTAAATCTCACCAAAGACGCTAAAGCGCAGAGAAAGGCGCAAGGTGTCCCAATGTGACGCCCTTAATCAGGGCGGACACACGGGTCCGCCCCTACAATACATCCGGTATCGGAAAAAACTTTTGGCAATCGCTATAATGGATCGCAGGGGGTTGAAACCCGCCCCTACAATGATTTTTTTTATGGCAGATAGCGGGAGAGTACACCGTTTATAGTTCTACCAGCCGGTTCTGGATGGCGAACAGCGACAGCTCGGCGTTGTTGCGCAGGTTGAGTTTGCGCAGCAGCCGCAGGCGGTAGGTATGCACCGTATTGGTGCTGAGGTGGTAAGCTTCGGCGATCTCTTTGACGGTATGGCCCAGGGCCAGGTGCCTTAAGACCTGGATCTCCCGGTTGGAGAGGGAGTCCAAGGGAGTGCGGCTGCGGGCCCCGGTGGCCATATGCTGCGCCAGGGATTCGGCGGCGCTGTCGCTCAGGTATCGACCGCCGGCGTGGACCTTGCGAATGGCATTGACCAGTTGCTCCGGCGCGGAGCGCTTGGTGATGTAGCCGTTGGCTCCGGCGCCGATGGCCCGCACCACGTACTGTTCCTCTTCGTGCATGGTGAGGATGAGGATGGGCAATTTGGGGTAATACTGGCGGAGCTGGCTGATGACTTCCAGGCCGTCCAGACCGGGCATGGAGATATCGATGACCGCCACCTCGGGTTTGGTCTGATGGACCTTCTCGATGGCCTCCCGGCCGTCGGCGGCCTCGGCCACCACCTCGATGTCCTTCGATTCTTCGACGATGCGGGCCAGCCCGCCCCGGACAATGCTATGGTCGTCAGCCAACAGGACTCTGATCATGGTCAAGCGCCTCGCCGCTCATCCAGGGGCAGCCGGAACAGGACCCGGGTCCCCTTGCCAGGTTTAGACTGCATTTCTAGAAAGCCGCCTAATAAGCCGGCGCGCTCCCGCATGCCGGCCAATCCGAGACAATCGGACTCCGCCAATTTTTGGGGCTCAAAGCCGCGGCCGTTGTCGGACACGGACAGGGTTAAGACTCCGCTCTTTACCTGAAGATCGATCCTGACCCGGGTGGCAAAGGCGTGGCGGGCCACATTGGTTAAGGCCTCCTGGGCTATGCGGTAGGCCGCGGTGGCCACGAGATCATCCACCTGGGGAACATTGAGGTGCTTATAGATGCAGGTGATGCCGGTGCGCTGGGCGAAATATTTGGCGTACCAATCCAGGGCGTCGATCAGCCCGAAATCGTCCAGCACCCCCGGGCGGAGCCGGGTGGCCAGGGCTCGAACCTCATCGATGGTCGTGTCGATCAGGTCGCACATGCTCAAGGCCCGGGCGGCGGCCTGGGGCTCCTTGCCCTTCAGTCGTTCGCTCAACCAGACGCCATCCATACGCAGGGCCGTGAGCACCTGGCCCAATTCATCGTGCAGTTCCCGGGCGATGGCGGCCCGCTCCTTCTCCTGGCCGGCCATGATGCTGCCGGACAACAGCCGCAACTGCTCCTGGGCCTTCTTGAGTTCCGTAATGTCCGTGGAGATACCGCATAAGCCGTCAGCGTTGCCCTGCTCGTCATACAGGGGGAATTTCACCGACAGGTAGGTATGGACCCCGTCTTTCAGGGGAATTTGCTCCTCCACCTGGAGGGAGCTTTCGCCGTGAAGGACCTTCAAATCGCTGCTGCGGAAGCGGGCGGCCACCTCCGGGGGAAAGATATCCCGGGCGGATTTGCCCTGAATCTCTTCGTTTTTAACGCCGAAGAGCTCTTCGAACCTCGGATTGACCAGCTTGTAGTGGCACTGTTTGTCTTTGATATGCACCACTGCCGGGGTGTAGCGCAGAATGCTGTTGATGGCCCGGGTGCGTTCCCGCACCTGGCGCTCCAGGTCCCGGGAATAGCGCCGCAGTTCATCCCGGGCCCGTTTCAGCTCCATCTCATTTTTCTTACGCTCCGACAGGTCCCGGGCCACGCAAACGCTGCCGATGGTCTCTCCCTGATCGTCCTTGAGGAGGCTGATGGAAATGTCCATTGGTACGATGCTGCCGTCGGACTTCTTCATGGCGATTTCGCATTCCCGCACCACCCCCTCATGGCGCAGCTTGATCAACATGCGTTCCAGCTCATAGGGATCGGCATAGAGATCGAAAGCGGTCTTGCCCGTGAGTTCCTGAAAAGGGTAACCGTAGATTTCTGCGGCCCGGCGGTTCCAGAGAATAAAGCGGCCCTGACGGTCGACGATGCCGATGGCATCCACCGAATTATCAATGACGTTTTCCAGGTACTCCTTGATGCGGTTGAGCTCTTTTTCGGTGCGTTTGCGCTCTTCAATCTCCTGCACCAGGTGTTCATTAGCCCTGGTCAGCTCGGCGGTGCGCTCCTCGATGCGCGCCTCCAGGTCGTCGTAGGCCTTTTGCAGGGCTTCCCAGGCGCGCTCCCACTGGGCCTTCAAGCCATCCATGTCCGCGGTCGGCGGAGGCAGCATGGTCAATTTCTTTTTCAAGGTGCTTCGTTTATTCACCTGATAAAATCTCTTGGGTTGCGGGGGCGGCGGGCGCGCTGCCCCCAAACTTAAGTTACCAAAAGCCCACTTGTGAGCAAGGCAGCAGCTTGAAATGTAGAAGGTAGATGCGAATTCCTGAGCTTTTGATTTTATCCTCTCTCCTTGAGGGAAGAGGGAAAGAGCGGGTATCTTTAGGAGCGGTTCGAGAACCACCCCTATATTTTACCATTCCTTGGGGCGGTCTAAAAGACCGCCCCTTACGGGAGTGCTTCGCGAGAGGTCATGGCCGCCTTAATAAATTCCCGGTTAAGGCGGGAAATGTTACTGATGGAGATGCCCTTGGGGCACTCCATCTCGCATTCCGCATGGTTGGTGCAGTTACCGAAGCCCGCGGCGTCCATCCTGGCCACCATGGCCAGGGCCCTTTGCGCGGCCTCGGGTTTGCCGTGCGGCAGCAGGGCGAATTGGGAGATCTTGGCGCTGGTGAACAGCATGGCCGAGGCATTGGGACAGGCGGCGATGCAGGCGCCGCAGCCGATGCAGGCCGCGGCGTCCATGGCCAGATCGGCATTAGTCTTAGGTACGGGCAGCGAGTTGGCCTCCGGCGCCTGACCGGTATTCACCGAAATGAAGCCGCCGGCGGCAATGATCTGATCCAGGGCGCTGCGGTCCACCACCAGGTCTTTGACCACCGGGATGGCCTTGGCGCGGAAAGGTTCGATGACCACGGTATCCCCGTCGCGAAAATGGCGCATGTGCAACTGGCACAGGGTGGTTTCCCTTTCCGGACCATGGGGGCGGCCGTTGACCACCGAGCCGCACATGCCGCAGATGCCCTCCCGGCAGTCGTGGTCGAAGGCGATGGGCTCCTGGCCTGCCAGAATGAGCCGCTCGTTGACAATGTCCAGCATCTCCAGGAAGGAGGCGTCCGTCGAGATATTTTCCGCCCGGTAGGTCTCCAGGCGGCCCGCGGCCTTGGGCCCCGGCTGCCGCCAGACCTTCAGGGTGAGATTGATCATCTTGCTGCTCACTTGTAACTCCTCGTGGCTAATTTGACGAATTCGAAATTCAGCGGCTCTTTGTTGAAGATCGGCTCCTGGCCCTCGCCGGCGTATTCCCACACGGCCACGTGGGCCATGTTGACGTCGTCCCGCAAGGCCTCGTGATCTTCGGTCTGGAAGGCCTCATTGAAATGGCAGCCGCAGGATTCCCGGCGGGCCAGGGCGTCCAGAAGCAGGATATCGGCAAATTCGATAAAATCCGCCACCCGGCCGGCGTATTCCAGGCTCTGGTTGAGGTCGGCCTCCACGCCCGGCACCGTGACGTTCTGCCAAAACTCCGCCTTGACACCCGCCACCAACTCCCGGGCCTTGGTCAGACCCTCATCGGTGCGGCCCATACCGCAGTACTCCCACATGACACTGCCCAGTTCCCGGTGGAAATCGTTCGGCGTACGCTTCCCTTTGATGCTGAGCAGCTTTTTCACCTTGGCGACCACTTCCGCCTCCGCTTCCTGGAAGGCCGGGTGGCCGGCAGTCACGTCGGCAAACTTGGAGGTAGCCAGATAACCGTTGATGGTGTTGGGGATGACGAAATAGCCATCGGCCAACCCCTGCATCAGAGCGCTGGCCCCCAGGCGGTTGGCGCCGTGGTCCGAGAAGTTGGCCTCCCCCAAGACGAACAGGCCGGGAACGGTGCTCATCAGATTGTAATCGACCCACAGGCCGCCCATGGCGTAGTGCGAGGCCGGGTAGATCATCATCGGCGTCTTGTAGGGATCTTCGGCCACGATTTTTTCGTACATCTGAAAAAGATTGCCATAGCGGGCTGCGATCTCGGCCTGGCCCAGACGCTGGATGGCGTCGCGGAAGTCCAGATAAACCGCCCGCCCCGTAGGTCCAACCCCCTTGCCTTCGTCGCACATGCGCTTGGCGGCCCGGGAGGAGATATCCCGGGGGGCCAGGTTCCCGAAGCTGGGATAGATGCGCTCCAGGTAGTAATCCCGCTCCCCTTCGGGAATGTCTTCCGGCCGCCGCATATCTCCCGCCTGCTTGGGCACCCAGACCCGGCCGTCGTTGCGCAGGCTCTCGCTCATCAGGGTGAGCTTCGACTGGTAGTCGCCGTGCACCGGAATGCAGGTGGGATGGATCTGGGTGAAGCAGGGATTGGCGAACCCGGCGCCCTTCTTATAACAGCGATAGGCCGCGGTGACATTGCAGCCCATGCCGTTGGTGGAAAGATAAAAGACGTTGCCGTAGCCGCCGGTGGCCAGGACCACGGCGTGGGCCGTATGCCGCTCGATCTCCCCGGTGATCAGGTTCCGCACCACGATGCCCCGGGCCTGGCCGTCCACCAGCACCAGGTCGAGCATCTCCCGGCGGGGAAACATCGTCACCTGGCCGCGGGCCACCTGGCGCATCAACGAGCTATAGGCCCCGAGCAAAAGCTGCTGGCCGGTTTGGCCCCGGGCATAAAAGGTCCGGGAAACCTGGGCGCCGCCGAAGGAGCGGTTGGCCAAGAGGCCGCCGTATTCCCGAGCGAAGGGAATCCCCTGGGCCACGCAGTGGTCGATGATCAGGTTCGACACCTGGGCCAGGCGGTAGACGTTGGCCTCCCGGGCCCGGAAGTCGCCGCCTTTGATGGTATCGTAAAACAGGCGCCAGACGCTGTCGCTGTCGTTGGGATAGTTCTTGGCGGCATTGATGCCCCCCTGGGCCGCAATGCTGTGGGCCCGCCGGGGACTGTCCTGGATGCAGAAGGTCTTGACGTTATAGCCCAATTCCGCCAGCGACGCCGAGGCGGAGCCACCGGCCAGGCCGGTGCCCACCACGATGATCTCGAACTTTCTCTTATTGGACGGGTTGACCAGCTTCAAATCGAAACGGTGCCGATCCCACTTGGTTTCCAGCGGTCCGCCCGGAATCTTGGCATCAAGTTGCAGCATCTACAGACCTCCCTAGTGCATCGCCAGGATGACGAGCGGCAGCGAGCCGAAGCCGAGCGCCACGATCACGGCAAAGACAATGCTAAATTTCTGAATGAAGGGCATATACTTGGGATGATTGGCTCCCACCGTCTGAAAGGCGCTCCACAGGCCGTGGCGCACATGAAAGCCCAGGATCAGCATGGAGGCCAGGAAAATCACCAGGTAGGCCGGGTTGGAAAAGACGTCGGCGGCGATTTGAAAGATATTCCGGGTGGTCTGGTCGACGATATAGCGCGAAAAGGTGGACATATGGACGCACAGAAACGCCAGGATCACCAGGCCGGTATAAGGCATGGCTTGCGAACTGAAGGTGCGGCCACCGCCGCTCCTATCCACCTGGTAAGCCACCGGCCGGGCGCTGCGGTTCTGGAAGAACAGCACCACCGCAGTGGAAACGTGGATGATCAAGGCCAGGAGCATGATCACTTCCGCCGCCACGAGCAGGTTCCCCAAGGCGTGCAGGTGTTCGGCATAGGACACGAATGAGGCGGGGCCGCCATAAACGCTCAGGTTGCCCAGAAGATGCGTGGCCAGAAAGAGCAGAAACAGCAAGCCGGTTACGGCCATCATCTGTTTCTTGCCCACCGACGTGCTGAGGGTGCGGAAAAGCCAGTTCATCATTCTACCTTCTTATCGCGGGCTTGATTTTTACGTGAGGTGCAGGACGGATCTGAGTATCCATGGATAGACGGTACCAGCCTGACTATCACTTGAAAATCATACAATTTCTGAATCTTTTGTCAAAAATTATCCGACAAAAATGGAAGGGTAAGGCGGCCAGGGAAGGCCGCCCTACCAGGAATTACATATTTAGCTCGTCCCGGGTCTTGGCCACTGCCGCCGCCGACTTCTGCAGCATGTCCTCTTCTTCCTTGGTGAGCTTCAGAGTGATGATCTTCTCGATGCCGCACCCTCAGCACGTCGGTGGGCA
>JAMCQY010000055.1 GCA_023381945.1 Deltaproteobacteria bacterium | reverse complement strand
GCAGATAACTGGATGATACAGACCATGAAAAACGAAGTTTTAGGCATCAAACCCGGCAGGAGCGCCTGCTCCGACGAGCCATTTAAGGGCCCATTCTCGCAGGCGCCCCTGCCTGGGCTAGCCCAGGTAGGGCAGCACCATCAAACTTCTCTTGACATACAGGAAAAGATGAGTAAGAAAAGGAGTACATAACCCACCACAATCAATAGAAAAAACAGGCTTTATTACGTACAGCTTGCCATCATAAGTACCTATCGTAGATGAGGAAAAATTCCAGATATTATCTGGATGGTCGAATGCACTTCCATTCATGAACAGCGAGGGCGCCGGTCCTCCCTTCATAAGGCCGCCCAAACAAGAGCCACCGCTTCTTGAGCGTTGTCCGCCCGCTTTAAACCCCGCAAATCCCATTCCGCCTCCAGGGCCACCACGGGTTTGCCCAATTTGAGGGCGATGGCAGCCTCGGAGATGGTGCCGTAGTCGCCGTCCACCGCAATGACCGCGTCAGCAGAATGGGCAAGGAGAATATTGCGGGCGTGGCCCAGATTGGTGGCGACGGTGTAGGTCAGGTAGGGATTGGCCCGGCGGCGGTCGGCATCCGGCAGGATACCCAGGCTGACGCCGCCAGCCTCCTTCGCGCCCCGGGCCGCGGCGGCCATCACCCCGCCCAAACCGCCGCAGAGCAGCACGGCTCCCTTTCTCGCCACCTCCCGGCCTACCTCCCGGGCCAGGGCCGCGATCTCGCTGCTCACCGGACTGCCGCCAATTACCGCAATATAAATTTTCTTCATTATTTTGACTCGTTATCCGCAATGCTGATAAATGGCAGAATTGGTCTCAAGGCCTGCCTTTCTTCTGGAGATTGGAAAAAATTCTGATTATTATAAAATTAATGGCATGGGAATGAGCAGTCAAATTTAAACGGGCAGCAGTTCCTGTCTCAAACCTCAGTATGCTTCTCGGGTCAATCAGGTTATTCTTACCTCTCGGACTCAGCCTCACCTTAATGGTGGCCGCCTGCGGCACCGTGCCCTACACCGGCAGACATCAACTGCTCCTCGGTTCCGAAAGCGGCGAGGTCTCCTCAGGTTTACAGACTTTTCAGGCCCTGAGGCGCCAGTATCGAGTTTGCGGGGATCCGGCCATCAACGACCTGGCCTTTCGGGTCGGGAGCCGCGTCGCCGCCGCGGCCAACCGCCCGGATTATCACTGGGAATTCGTCGTCCTGGCCAACGATAAGGAAGCCAACGCCTTTTGCCTCCCCGGGGGCAAGGTGGGCATCTTTACCGGCCTGCTGAAATATACCCGGGATGAAGCGGGGCTGGCCACAGTGATCGCCCACGAGGCCGCCCACGCCCTGGCGCGCCACGCCGGAGAGCGCCAGAGCCAGGGCCTGCTGGCCCAGCTTGGCGGGCTGGGTCTCGGGCTGGGGCTGGGCGGGGTGGGATCGGGGGCCGGAGAGGCCATTTCCCAGGCGTACGGCTTGGGGACCCAATTTGGCTTATTACTTCCTTACGGCCGCAAACAGGAGCTGGAGGCCGATAAGATCGGGCTTATCCTCATGGCCAAAGCGGGCTACGACCCGGCCCTGGCCCTGGATTTCTGGCGGCGCATGCTGGCCAAAGACGACCAGAAGCCGCAAGCCCCCCAGTTCATGTCCACCCACCCCAAAGACGACCGCCGCATACAGGCCATGGCGGAGTTTCTCCCCGAGGCCGAGCAGCATTTTGTGCCGCAGGCGTCGATGAATCCGCCGCCCTTGACCACTCCACCGGGCCGCTCCGCTGCCCCGCCGCCTCCCCACAGGTCCTTGCCGCCAATAACCCCGGTCCCCTCCATCGCCAAAGTCCCGCCAGCCGCGCCTGCTCCAACACCGGCGCCGCCGCCGCAGTCCGCCCCAGACTTTGATCAAAAATCGGATGACCTGGAATTAAAACGACTGGACAACCCCGACCGGCCCGGCCCGCCGCCCGCCGGACAGTGGGTGCCTGCTCCAAAGGAATACTAATTCCAATGATGAAGCCGGAGCCAGCAGCCCTTAGCCCCCCAAAATCCCTACACTCCTTCTCTCAGCCGCCTCGTTTCTCCCACCCGGACGGTGGTCCGGGCGGTGTCGAAGTATTCCAGCAGCGGGATGGTGAATTTGCGGGACGTCTGGGTGAGGTTCTTGAATTGAATAACGGTGATTTCCTTATTTTTTTTAAGGAAATCCACTAATTGGGTCTTGATTTGATCGATGGCCCCCCGGTGGAAATAGAGGTCCTCCTTGACCTTGACCAGGCGGCCCTGGTTCACCAGAACTGTGAGAAGCTGTTTGACTTTGTCCGGCGTAACTTCGAGGGCGGCCGCGGCCTCCTTGAGGGTGGGCGGGGAGAGTTGGCCGCGCTGATAGAGGGCGGCCAGGCGGTTGACGTGCTCCTCCTGATCCACCGCCAGGGTGACCCGGTGGCTTAAGAGCCGCACCAGGTCCTTCTCCACCGCAATCTGCTGCTTTTGCACCAGGTCGTTAAGCAACTGATTGAAGAGGCGCACTTCGAGCTGGGGCGGCAGTTGCCGGCGCAGTTCCTCCTTGGAGAGCCCGGGTTTTAGCGGATTTTTGTGATGGTAGGCGGAGAGGATGCCCTTGATTTGCTGATCCAGTTGCCGGGCGGTGGCCGTGAGGATGTAGCGCTCCCTTTCCGGGTCGTACTTCATCACCTGGCCCTGTTTGCTGAGGCTGCCCAACAGCGCCGCCAGGTCGCCCGGGTCCCAGGGCAGGAGCGCCGTAAGTTCCGCCCGGGAGCGGCCGGCGGCCCCGGCCTCCTCCAGGTAAAGGGGGAGGATTTTTTCAGGGGCGCCTTTCTCCAGGGTTTCGAGGCTGGCCAGAACCGCATCGACGCGCCGGCGGTGGCGAGGCGGGTTGACGTGGAGGGCCAGCCCGCCGCCCCAGGTGAAGGCCGGCGAGATGCAGCGGATCACCAGGCGGTCGCCGGGTTTCAAGGCCAGGGGCTCCCGCAGGAAGAACTGCACGTAGCCGGAAGCTCCCGGGGCCAGTTCGTCGGCGTCCAGAAGCAGCGGCATGGCGATGCGTTCGCTGGTGCCGGTATGGAGACGCACCGCCTGCCTATGCTTCAGGGGCCGGGGAGCGCTGGCCAGGATTTCCAGGAAGGCGTCCAGGCGCCGGGAGGGCAAAAGAGCCCCCGGAGGCGCTACCACCATGCCCCGCTCCACTTCTTCCTTTTCCAGACCCTGGAGGTTGACCGCGGTACGGTTGCCGGCCAGGGCCTCTTCCACGGCCTGGCCGTGCACCTGCAGGCCGCGCACCCGGGCCTTGAACTCCGGTGGATAGATGTACACCGCCTCCCCGACTTTGAGGCGGCCGGAGATGGCCGTGCCGGTGACCACGGTGCCGAAGCCCTTGATGGTGAAGACCCGGTCGATGGGTAGCCGGAAGATGCCCTTGAAAGGCTTCGGCGGCACCTGTTCGGCCAGTTCCGCCAGGGTGGCCAAAAGTTCGTCCTTGCCCGCCTGAGTGACCGAGGAAAAACGCCGGATGGGCGCGTCTTCCAGGAAAGTGCCGCGCAAAGCCTCCCGCACCTCCTCTTCCACCAGTTCGAGCCAGTCCTCCTCCACCATGTCGGTCTTGGTGAGGACCACCAGGCCCTGCTTGACCTGGAGAAGCTGGCAGATCTCCAGGTGCTCCCGTGTCTGAGGCATGACCCCTTCGTCGGCGGCGATCACCAGGGCCACCAGGTCCATGCCGGTAGCGCCGGCCACCATGTGCCGCACGAAGCGCTCGTGGCCCGGCACGTCGACGATGCCCAGGTGCCGGCCGTTGGGCAGGACAAGATCGGCGAACCCCAATTCAATGGTGATCCCCCGGAGCTTTTCCTCTTTCAGGCGATCCGGGTCGACGCCGGTCAAGGCCTTGATGAGGGAGCTTTTGCCGTGGTCGATGTGACCGGCAGTGCCTAAGATGATAGGTGCTTCGGACATATTAGTTTGAGTTTTTAGTTTTAGAACCTCTTGCAAAATGTAGCCGCAGGCTTCAGCCTGCGATTGCACAGGCTGGAAAGCCTGTGCCACCAAAGAATTATCCGGCAATCAAGCAAAATTTTCTTTCTATGAATGAATCTTGCAAAAAGCTCTTTTGTCGGAGGCTCGTTCCCACTTCCCAGCAAGGCTGCCAGTATAGGGCGGCCTGTGGCCGCCTGAACTCAGCGTACTTAGTACGTCCTCTATTGCTTGATTAAAATGTGACTGGCAGACCAGATCAAGGTACCTATAATTCGAAGATACCACAAATTTGCCGGAAAATCTTTTACTGACCACTGATCACCGGCCACTGACCACTATCATTTCAACTCATGCGTAATTTCATAATAATCCCGGGAAAAACTGGGTTGCGCGGTAATTTCCACCTGGACTTGATAATCCGCGGCCAGCCGGTCCAGGACGGGTCGAGCTTCCTGTTGCAGCATGGCCGCCACTTGGGGATGGACCGCCAGGTTGAGGCGGCAGCCATGAAATTCCCGGGCCTCGGCAGTCAGTTGCCGCATCAGGTCGCAAACCAGGGTGAGGGGGCTCAACAACTCGCCGGTGCCGTCGCAGCAGGGACACGTCTCGGTCACCGCATGTTCCAGGGTGTCCCGCAATCTTTGGCGGGTCATTTCCAGGAGCCCCAGGGCCGAGATGGGCAGGACCGTGGTCTTGGCCCGGTCCCGGCTGACCGCTTCCAGGAAGGCCTGGTAGACCTGGTCCCGGTGGGCGGCCTGCTCCATGTCGATGAAATCGATGACAATGAGGCCGCCGATGTTGCGCAGCCGCAACTGCCGGGCGATCTCCCGGGCGGCCTCCAGGTTGGTCTTCAGGATGGTCTCTTCCAGATCGTGGCGCCCCACGAACCGCCCGGTATTGACGTCGACCGCGGTGAGGGCCTCGGTGGTGCCGAAGAGCAGATAGCCGCCACTCTTGAGCCAGACTTTAGGAGCCAGAAGCCTCTTCCAGTCGATCTCCAGAAAAGAGCTCGCGCACCACCCTGAGCGGGGTGTCCAATTCTTGATGGAGCAAGGCCGGAGCCGAAGCGGCCGCGCTCTTGTGGAGAATCTTCTGCCAGAGGGAGACCAAAAAATCGCGTTCCCGGCGAAGTTTTTCCGGGCTCTGGCCGCGGCTGGCGGTACGAGCGATGAAGCCGCCTTCTCCTGATCTCAGATCCTCCAGCAGGGCCCGCAGGCGCTGGCGCTCGGTCTCAATGGTGATCCGCCGGGAGATGCCAAGTTGGGGCAAGGTGGGAGTGTACACCAGGAAATGGCCCGCCAGGGAGATGTGAGTGGTGAGACGGGCCCCTTTGGTCCCCAGGGGACCGCGAAGCACCTGGACCAGGACCTCCTGGCCTGCATGGAGACGGTCACTGATGGCAGCCGCCGGCAGTTTGGGACGTGCAACTTCTCCGGGTTCATCTTTGAGCCAGAGACTATAAAATTCATCCTCCCGGGGGCTGACGTCCTCGGCGAACAGATAGGCGGGCCGCTGTAGGCCAATATCGACAAAGGCGGCAGCCATGCCGGGCAGCAGCCGGAGCACCCTGCCCTGGTAAATATTGCCGGTGGGGCTTTCGCGAGTGCGGCTCTCAAGATAAAACTCCGCCAGACGGCCATCTTCAACCAGGGCCACCCGGACATCACAAGCCGCCATACTGATGAGTAAAGTGTTCGACATAAATCACATGTGTAGAACCGCCGCCCCCGGCGGTTCAATCCCACTCTACGCCGCCGGGGGCGGCGGCGCTACATTCTATCTCTTTAAAAACTCCGCGACTTCAAAATCTGCAAATCCCGGCTTTGGTCTTCATTCAGTCTGAAGATGTGGGTCAGGGCATCCGTAACTTTAACGTTATCCTTTGCCCGGAGGCGCAAGTGCAATTCCAGGTGTTGGGGGTCAGCCACCCTGAGTTGGGCCACCAGTTCCCGCAAGTTGATAATCCGGTCCTCTTTCTTGGGACGCCGCCGGGTAAACAGAAAGGTCTCCTGGGCCAGAAAGGTCTCGGCGGTGTCGCGGTCAAAGAGCGGCTCCGGGCTCTCCACTTGATAGACCGCGGTATCCAGGTGGGGCGAGGGCAGCCTTTTCGCCAGGCGGACGGCCTCCACGATCTTAATCCCCGGAGGCAAGACCCGGTTTAGAGCGTCCATCAGGGCCGCGGGCGCCCCGATCTCCGCTAATTCCACATCCAGGGTTTCGGCCAGGGACTCCACCCCCACGGGCAGGGCGCCATGGAACGACACCCGGGGCAGGGGATGGAAACCTTCAGTGAAGATCAGGGGTAGCCCGGAGCGGCGCAGGCTGCGGTAAAAGGCCGCGACCAATTCCAGGTGGCCCAGCCAGCGGGCCTGCTCCAGCCTGGCATAAGTCAGGCGGTAGCGCCCCGGTTGGGGCGGGGCGGAGGCAGGAGCAGCTTTTATTTCCGGACGAACCCCTGAGGGCTGATCCAGCCGCAGGTCGATCCGGTCGTGGTCGCAGACGCCGCAGTCCTGGCAACCGGCTCTGCGGCAATCGGGGGTCTCCAGCCCCTGGAAGGCCCGCTCCCGCTCCGCAAGCAAAAAATCTCGACTGACACCGCTGTCCAGATGGTCCCAGGGCAGGACCTCCTCCGTGGATCGCTGCCGCAGGTAGGAGTCCGGGTCCACCCCGGTCTCCTGAAAGGCCTGACGCCAGGTTTCCAGGCGCAGATGTTCGCTCCAGGCGTCCAGCCGGCAACCCAGGCGGTGCGCCGCCAGCAAAACCGGAGCGAGCCGCCGGTCCCCCCGGGAGAAAACCCCCTCCAGCCAGGTCTGAGCGGCGGAGTTCCATTTCGCCTGAATCTGCCGGTGACGCAATCCGTCTTTGACCTCGTGCAGAAAGCCGCGACATTCTTCTAGATTCGCTTGCCGCTCCCACTGGAAAGGGGTGTGGGATTTGGGAATAAAGCTCCCCAGGCTGACGTGAAGCTGAACCCGCCGGGAACTGGCCTGCAAGATTTGCCGGGACAAATGCGGGATGGCCTCCCGGTCCGCCGGGGTCTCGGAGGGCAGGCCCAGCATGAAATAAAGCTTCAGCAGCTTCCAGCCCGAGGCAAAGGCCTGGCGGGCCGAGGCCAGAATGATCTCTTCCGGCAGGTTCTTATTGATCACCCGGCGCAGGCGGTCGGTGCCGGCCTCCGGGGCCAGGGTCAAGCCGGTGCGCCGCACCCGCTTTAGCTGTTCCAGGATTTCCGGGCTCAGGGTATCGGCCCGCAGCGATGGCAGCGACACGGCTACCTGCCGCTGTTCCAGCCGGTCCATGAGGCTGGTGATCAGCCAGTCGAGGCAGGCGTAGTCCCCAGCGCTCAGGGTCAATAGCGATAATTCTTCATAGCCGGTGGCGGCCAAGGCAGTTTCAGTCCAGGCCAAGAGGCCGGCGGCCTGGCGCTCCCGCACCGGACGATAGATCATGCCGGCCTGGCAGTAACGGCAGCCCCGGGTGCAGCCCCGGGAGATTTCGACATTAAGACGGTCATGGACGATCTGGCAGTAGGGCACCAGGGCCCGGGGGGAAACCGCCATCCGGTTGAGGTCGTCCAGGATTCGCTTATGAATGACGGCGCGGCGGCCCCTGGAGTTAATTTCCCGGAGCCTGCCAGCCTCGTCAAACTTCATGTCAAACAGGGCTGGGACATAGACGCCGTCCAGTTCTTCCAAGGCCTGCCAGAGGTCCTGCCGGCTGCTGCGGCTTTTCTTCCAGGCGGCCACCGTGGCGGCCAATTCCAGCACCGCTTCTTCACCATCACCCAACACCACCGCGTCGAGAAAAGGCGCCACCGGTTCGGGGTTGAAGCAGGTGGGGCCGCCGGCCACCACCACCGGATCGCCGGGACCGCGCCCCGCTGCCAGCAGTGGGACGCCGCCCAGCTCCAGCATATTGAGGAAGTTGGTGTAGCCCAACTCGTATTGCAGGCTCACCCCCAGCAGGTCGAATTGCGCCAGAGGAGTGCCGGACTCCAGGCTGGTGAGGCTGCGGCCCTGGGAGCGCAGTTCTGTCTCCAGGTCAGGGGCCGGGGCATAAGCCCGCTCCGCCCAGATGTCGTCTTCCCGGTTAAGGATACCATAAAGGAGGCCAAGACCCAGGTGGGACATGCCCACTTCGTATAGGTCTGGAAAGAGCAGAGCGACCCTAAGGGCAAGATCCCGGGGGTCTTTCAGGACGGCGTTGATCTCCCCCCCCAGGTACCGGGAGGGGCGTTGCACGCGGCTGAGAAAGGAATTAGTAGTCAAATTTTAATTTCTATTTTTGTTCTATAAATGAAGGACAGGCTCGTAAAGGACTGAGTACTGAGTACTGAGTACTGAGTGAAAGATTGATGCCTTAAACTCAGTACCCAGCACTCAGTACTCAGTACTGCCTTTCTGGGCCAGCTTAATGGCTTCGGTCAAGTCCAGGCTGCCATCGTAAAGCGCCCGGCCGGTGATCACCCCGACTACGCCGGCGGCTTCCAAGGGAAGCAGGGCCTCTATATCCGCGATGGTGCTGACCCCGCCCGAGGCGATGACCGGAAGATTGACCGCCTCGGCCAGGGCCTGGGTGGCGGCAAGATTGACGCCCTTTTTGACCCCGTCCCGGGCGATGTCGGTATAGATCAAGGCGGCGGGTCGTAACGGCTCCAGCGATTTGGCCACTTCCAGGGCGGTTTTGCGGCTGGTCTCGGTCCAGCCCTCCAGCGCCAGCAGGCCGTTTTTGGCGTCCAGGCCAAGGGCGATTTTGCCGGGAAACTCGGTGCAGGCACGTTTCGCCAGGTCCGGGTCCTTCAAGATCACGGTACCCAAAATCAGGCGGTCCAGCCCCAGATCGAGGTAAGACTCAATGGTGTCCAGGGTGCGAATGCCACCCCCCAATTCTATGGGAATATTCAGCGACTTTCGCAGGTTGCGGATAGCCGAAAGATTCTGAGGGCTGCCGGAGAAGGCGCCGTCCAGGTCCACCACGTGGAGCCATTTGGCCCCGGCCGCCTGCCACTTGAGGCCGGTGGCCACCGGGTCGTCGGAGAAGACCGTCATCTCCTCGGCCCGGCCCTGGCGCAGGCGTACGCATTTACCGCCACGCAAATCAATTGCCGGAATAATCAGCATAATTGAAAAGTTTAACCCAAAATTCCCTGAACTGCCAGCGCTGGCCCGGATAATTAAGCTGATCAGAAAATCTCTTTAAAATCTTGAGGTTGAGCGTTAAAATAATGGCGTCAACGCTTTCGCCAAAGGTGCATAATGTCCGACCTGGCTCGTATGCTTATCTTTTTTGGCATTCTTCTGGTAGTGGTGGGATTGGCGTTGCTGCTGGTCCCCAAGATTCCCGGCCTGGGGAAGCTGCCGGGTGATATCGTCATCAAGCGGGAGAATTTCACTTTTTATTTCCCCCTGGGGACCTGCATTCTCATCAGTGTTATTCTAAGCCTGGTCTTCTGGCTATTACGGCGGTAATTTTTCCTGCTTTCAAAGGCCTGGTAGGGGCGGATTTTAAACTCACCCCATACGTTCACATAAGCCTACCCTCTCCCCTGGACAATGATAAGTAACTGCTCTATCTTATGAAAAGGTGATGCCCGCAGGGATATGTCCGCCATTTGCCTTGCAAATTTATCCCGTGGAAGTATACTGTGGGGCATCCTGGTTCCCAAAAGAGCGATGGGAAGGGCGGTATACGCCTGTTCGTCGGCCGCGGGGCCTGGAGGTAAAAATTTATGCCGGAATTGCGCAAAGACCCCATTATCGGCCGTTGGGTGATTATTTCCACCGAACGCGGCAAGCGTCCCCACGACTTTGTCGTCGAACCCGAGGTAACCAAAGGCGGCTTCTGTCCCTTCGATCCGGGCAACGAACACACCACGCCGCCTGAGGTTCTAGCCTACCGGGAGCCGGGCACCGAGCCTAACACCCGGGGCTGGCTCCTCCGGGTAGTGAATAACAAGTTCCCGGCCCTGGCCAAAGAAGGGGAGTTGGACCGCCGGGGGGAGGGAATGTTCGACCAGATGAACGGCGTCGGCGCCCACGAAGTCATCATCGAAAGCCCCGACCACCACGCCACTCTGTCCGATATCCCTTTAGACGCCTTCTTTCGGGTCCTCACCGCCTATCGGGACCGCATCTTTACCCTGGGCGCGGACCCCCGGTTTAGATACGTACTGATCTTCAAGAACCAGGGGCGGGCCGCCGGGGCCTCCCTGGAGCACAGCCACAGCCAGCTCATCGCCCTGCCCGTCGTGCCGGAGCTGGTCACGGAAGAACTGTCCGGCGCCAAATTCTATTACAACTACAAGGAACGCTGCGTCTTCTGCGACATGATCCGCCAGGAACTGCAGCAGCGGGTGCGGGTGATCCTGGAAAACGACGAATTCGTGGCCATCTCGCCATTTGCCCCCCGGTCGCCGTTTGAAATCTGGATTTTGCCCAAGATGCATCAGTCTTCTTACATAGATTTGAAGGACAACTCCTACCACCTGTTGGCGGAGCTCTTTTCTGAGACCCTGAAGCGCCTGGAAAAAGCCCTGGGCAAGGTGCCTTATAATTTTATGTTGCATACCGCGCCCATCCGCGAGCCAGAGCTGGATTATTATCACTGGCATTTCGAGATCGTGCCCAAGCTGACCTTGATCGCTGGTTTCGAGTGGGGCTCGGGTTTTTATATCAATCCCACTCCCCCGGAAGATGCGGCCCAGTACCTCCGGGAGGTGCAACTGTAGCCTGAGAGGGATAAGAGATGCGCATCCTGATGGTTACCCCGGAAGCCAATCCCTTCGCCCAAAGCGGTGGTTTGGCGGAAGTGATTTATGCCCTGGCGTCGACCCTGGTCAAACTGGGACACGAGGTGAAGGTAGTGCTCCCCCTTTACCGCCAGGTGCGGGGATCCGGACAGCCCTTGAATTCAATGGATTTAACTCTCACCATCCCATTGTCCCTGAAGAGCCTGCCGGCGGAGATCTTTACCTCGGAGCCCGAGCCTAATTTGAAGTTCTACTTCATCGCCCAGGACGCCTTATTTAACCGGGACGGCCTCTACGGCACCGCTTACGGTGATTTCGAAGATAATGCCGAGCGCTTCATCTTCTTCAGCCGGGCGGCAGTGGAGATGATGGAGGCCCTCGAACTGGACTGCGATATTTGCCATTGCCACGAATGGCAGACCGGCTTGGTGCCCGTCTATCTGCGCACCCTTTACGCCGACCGGCCGCGGCTGCAACGCCGAGCCACGGTCTACACGGTTCATAACGTGGGCTACCAAGGGCTCTTCTCCTCCTTCGACCTGCCCCTCACCGGCCTGGGCTGGGAGCTGCTCTCCCCTAAGGCCTTGGAATACTATGGCCAACTCAACTTTATGAAAGGCGGCCTGGTGTTCGCCGACCTGCTCAGCACGGTGAGCACCAGGTATCGGGAAGAGATCCTGACCCCGGAATTCGGTTTCGGCCTGGAGGGACTTTTTCAGGAAAGGGCCAAGGAACTTTACGGCATCCTGGAAGGTGTGGACTATGCCCGCTGGGACCCGGGTATTGATGCCTTCCTGCCGGCCACTTACGGTCCGGAACATTTGGAAGGTAAGGAGGCCTGTAAAGCCGCCTTGGGAAAACGCTTTGGTCTGAACCTGTCGCCGGAGAAGCCCCTCTTGGGCATGACCACCCGTTTCTTTGAGCGCAAGGGCATTGACCTGGTGGAAAATATCCTCGATGACCTGATGCATCTGGATCTGGGCTTTGTAATCCAGGGAACCGGGGAAGAGCGGCACCATTATCTCTTGCAGGAGATCGCCTCCCGCTATCCGGAAAAGATGGGCCTGGTCATCGGCTACAGTGATGGACTGGCGCACCAGATCATCGCCGGTTCGGACATCTTTCTGATGCCTTCCCGTTATGAGCCTTGCGGATTGGACCAGCTCTATTGCTTACGCTACGGCACCATCCCGGTGGTGCGAGCCACCGGCGGCCTGGATGAAACCATTCGGGAATACTCCCCCGCCACCGGGACCGGCACCGGGTTCAAATTCACCGGTTATACACCGGCGGAACTCATGGGCGCGGTGCGCCGGGCTCTGACCCTGTATCAAGACCGTCCGGCCTGGCAGTCCCTGATGCGGCAGAACATGGCCCTGGACTATTCCTGGACCAATACCGCGGGCCCCAAATATGTGGAGCTGTACCGCCTCGCCGTAGAAAAACGGCAGCGCCTTTTGGGAGGGTAGATTTCCATGATTTCCGAGCGCGCTGCCTTTTTAACCCAGATGGTGGAGGTCTTCACTTCCACCGTCAGCTTTGGGGAGCGGGCCCAAAACCTGGTTCACCTTTTGGGCCGGCACCTCAAGGTGGATTTGGCGCTCTATTTCGGGCTGGATAAGGCCAAGGAGGTCCTGGTTCTGACCATCAGCAGCCAGGGTCCCGTAGCGCCTCATTTGCGCCTGGAATTTCCCCTGGGCCGCGGCCTGGTGGGCGAGGTGGGCGCCACCCGCAAGTACCGGGTGATGCACCGCCCGCCAGCAGGGGGCCACGAGGCTAACGCCGGGATAGAGAAGCTCCATCCTGCCTATCGCACTCTGGCCGCCTTCCCGGTGGCCGACGACAATTTTATGTACGGCGTCCTGCTCCTGGTGGACCGAAACGTCCGAAGCATCACACCCGCCGAGCGTCAGAACATCCAGATAGCCTGCCTGATGCTGGCGGGCACGCTGCGCCAGGCCATCGTCCAGGAGGAGGCCAAGAAACGCATTGCCGAGCTCTCGGTGCTCTTCGAGGTGGGCAAG
>JAMCQY010000052.1 GCA_023381945.1 Deltaproteobacteria bacterium | reverse complement strand
CGCCGGAAGCAATCAGCAAAAGGATGGCCGAGACCGCCGGAAGCTATCCTGCCAGACTCCGGGGTCCCACAGTTGTCAGGCTGACCGCGGCGCAGAATCTGATTTTTTAAGATGTCTCCGGGTGGGACCCTCTTTTCTCTAATCGGTTTAGACTACCATAATTTTTCCCCAGGAGGCAGCAATAAATCACCCCTGCGACCGTGAAAGAAAATTCCTCCGTAGCCGGGACCGAATTACATCCTTGTGAAAATTAGTATTTTCTCCTTGACAGGAAATGCAGGAGCCATATAATCGCACTGGGTATGGTTAAAAAGCTTCCTTTTTTGGTAATAATTTTATATATAAGTTATAAGCACAAAGGAAGGAGAAGTTTTTTAACTTAAAGAGGTTATCCTCAAAATTACTTTTAATCAGGGGCCTCCGCCCCTCAATCATAATTCGGACCAATTTCACCGTGAGATAAATCTTTTTGGAGGAAACATGGCAGAAGAGGCCCCTAAAGAAGTAAGGGTGGACCGGAAGCACCGGAAGATCGGGAGTATTGCTCCCGAACTGGCGGACCGCTGCTATACCTGCGGCACCTGTGCCGGAGGTTGCCCCGCCACCGGCCTGGTCCCCGGCTGGGATTCCCGCAAGGCGATCCGCGCCATAGTCTTCGGGATGGAGCAGGAAGTTATCGATTCCAAATGGCCCTGGGTCTGCACCCTGTGCGGCCGGTGCCAATACCAGTGCCCCATGGGCATCCAGTTGATGCGGACTTTCCGCACCTGCCGGACCCTGCGGGAGCGCGACAAGGTGCCCGGCCCCATTCACAAAGGCACCATGATGAATCTCGAGCGCGGCAACAACCTCGGGATTCCCAAAGACGATTTTCTTTTCCTGCTGGCGGATCTGGGCGTGGAGATGGAAAACGACGAAGACCAGCCCTGTCCCGGCTTCTATGTGCCGGTGGACAAGGAGGGGGCCAATGTCATCGTCACCATCAATTCCAAGGAGCCCTTCGGCGAGCCCGACGACATGAAGTTCTGGTGGCGCATTTTTTACGCCGCCAAAGAAGACTGGACCGTGTCCTCGGTGAACTGGGAAGGTGTCAACTGGGGCCTGTTCTCCGGCGACGACCCCTCCATGAAAATTCAAGTGGCGCGGGTGATCGAAAACGCCCGACGACTTAAGGCCAAAACTATTTTGTACCCTGAATGAGGGCACGCCTACTATGCAACCCGGTTCGGGTTCAAAAATTGGTTCCCGGAAGTCTACGACGAATTCAAGGTGGTCAGCGTCATGGACCTGCTGGAGGAGTACATCAAAGAAGGCAGGATCAAACTGAACACCACGAAGATTCACCACACCGTGACGGCGCATGACCCTTGCAACTACGTGCGCAAGTCCCAGATGGCCTTCGGCGACCACATGGGCGGGAAGACCCGCTGGATCATTAATCAATGCATCGATCCCAGCCTCTATCGGGAGATGATCGACGACCCGATGAACAACCTGTGCTGCGGGGCGGGCGGCGGCGCCTGGGCCATGCCCTATGACGAAGAGCGTTTGGCTTATGGCAAGATGAAGGCCGACCAGATCAAGGCCACTGGGGCCGAGATCGTGGTGGCTCCCTGCCATAATTGCCGGGACCAAATCATGAAGGGCCTGGGAAAGGAGCATGCCGAAGGCCGCATGGATATGGGCAACTATAAAGAGACCCTGTACCTCTGGGAAATGGTGGCCAATGTCCTGGATATCGAGCCCTGGACTGAAGAAGAGCAGGCCAAGGCAAAAGAACTGCGGGACGCCCAGTTTGAGCGCGATGGTATTGAGTTGGAAGAAGAATAGCCCTTAGTTAATCTGGAATTTCCTGGCCCGGTGAGTCCTGTTCACCGGGCTTTTTTTATCTGACCCGGCTGAACAAACTTGGGAAGGTCGAACATCTGGCTTCACTGGTGAAAGCCGCCGGCAACGGCGATGGGGTTCTGGAAATAGGCACTGGTGGAAGAAAAAGCCTTGAGAAGTATAAACTTGACCTCCAGAATGAATTCAGGCAAGTTGATCTGATTAAAACAGATTATGTTTGAAATTTGTTGAACTTTAGGAAGATATGGACCGAAAACGGATCGTGGACTTCTTGAAGAGGCGGCGGCGGTTATTGATTTGCAGCATTGCGCTGTTTGTCTGCACATTTTTTATGCCTGATTTGACCTCGGCCAATGGAGACGGCGGCGCCTTCTGCGGCAGCCATAACCTGCTGACCAGTATCGGCATCAGCATCATCGCCGCCACGTTGCTGGCTTACTTGGCCAATATGATCAAACAACCCATGCTGCTGGCCATTATTGCCGCCGGGGCGGCCATCGGCCCGCAATTCGGGCTTGGTCTGGTTCGCAGCAAGGACGACATCAGCATTATTTCCGAAATGGGTTTGATCCTCCTGCTCTTTATGATCGGCCTGGAGCTCGACCTTAAAAAGATCAGAGAGGCGGGAAAATCTCTCATAGTCACCGGGATTCTG
>JAMCQY010000046.1:5707-49862 GCA_023381945.1 Deltaproteobacteria bacterium | reverse complement strand
AACCATGCTCCTGGAACGTATGAATTTGTGGGCCTTGCTTGGCCTTCGTCCACCAGACCACCGACAACCTTTGCTATTCAATTAGCGTGCCGGACAGCAGTGATCAATTTTGCCAAAATTTTCCTTCAGTTTTCTTAACCGGAGGCCGAAAGGGAATAGGACTCAAAACATATCGTAGAGCACAAAAGAAAATATCCAAGCTATTGTATGCGCTTTAAAGGCCTTTAGAGTGGAAAATTTGCCAAAATTATAATATCATAGCAAGCAGTTGGACTTTCAAATGGGCGATCTGATTAAAATTACCAAATTCGAGTCTTACCAACCTCTTTCCTCCGTTTGGTTCGGGGAAGATAGCGAACTTTTAAACCTCATGTTGGAATTCTACCCCCGGAATCCCCCCGAACTTATCCTGGATGCTACTATTAATAAGGGGAGGTTTTGGATCGGCTCTAATTACCCCGTAATCGGCTTAGACATAAACTCCCGATACCGCCCAAGCGTGGTTGGGGACAATATGCAAATGCCCTTTAAATCCGAAAGCCTGGATGTGGTAGTCTATGATCCGCCTCATATCCCAAACCAAGGCCGGGACAATCTAAAGGATTTTCAGGATCGGTTTGGACTGGTTTTAAAATCTCCCAAAGAAAACGGATATAACTTTAATCATCTATACGGGCCGTTCACCCAAGAGGCTTACAGGGTCTTAAAGCCGGAAGGGGTTTTATTCTGCAAGATCACTGATTATATTCATCATCACCGCTATCAATGGGCGCATGTAATGCTTATTAACGCTGCCAGGGATAGCGGATTTATGGCCTGTGATTGCATCGTAAAAATCAGGAAAGGACCGATAAGAGACCCTCGTTGGAAAGTGGCTCACCATTCCCGCCGTCATCACTGCTATTGGCTGATATTTAGAAAGTCTAAAAAATGCGAATAGTCAGATAAGGATGTCAAAGGTCGTCAAAACCTGACATTCTGAAAGCGCCAAACCTCTGACGGTGCATTTTCCGTCGGCGGCGTCGAACAAAATCCTAAAAGCCTTCTTGCCTTGATCGTAAACATCCTTTGCCAAACTCTGCTTGCCTTTCCTTCGCTCAACGGTTTCCAGCTCCGCGCCTTCGATCTTTTTTAAAAGTGAGACCGGAATGCTCAAATCAATGTAAATTTATTTGTGCAAAAACTTTCGAGAGCTTGCGCCTTCACAAGCCCATAATCAGGGAACAGAGAATATTTTTGACCTTCACTGTCACAATCTCCTTGACTAGCCTTTTTCCCATAGGGTATAAATGGGGACGAGGATTGTACCAAAAAGCACAAGGAGTCGGCGTTGGAAATTCCGCAAGCCTTGAGCGATTTCTCCTTCGTTTTGGTCTACTTAGTGGCGGCCGCCCTGTTCGCCCTGGGTCCCATCGTCATTGCCTACCTGATTGCCCCCCGGAGCTATGGCGCCGCCCGCGACGCCATTTACGAGTGCGGCATGCCCGTCATCGGCAGCGCCTGGATCCAGGTGGCGGTAATCTACTATCTGTTTGCCCTGCTGTTTCTGGCCTTTGACGTGGACGTGCTCTTTCTCTTCCCGGTGCTGCTGGCCTACGGCAAGGGCTACGGCTGGCTGGACTTTGTGGAAATCACCATCTTTATCGGCATTCTGTCCCTGGTCCTGGTTTATGCCTGGTGCAGAGGAGTCTTCAGTTGGAAACGAAAACAGGTGACCCCCTAATTCGCTTCGGCCTCCTGGAGGAGGCCCTCAACCTGGCCCGGGCCAACTCCCTGTGGCCCCTGACCTTCGGCCTGGCTTGCTGCGCCATCGAAATGATGGCCGTGGGCATGGCCCGCTTCGATCTGGCCCGCTTCGGGGCTGAGGTCTTCCGCCCCTCGCCCCGGCAGAGCGACCTGATGATCGTGGCCGGCACCATCTCAAAAAAAATGGCCCCCGCGGTGGTCCGGCTCTATGAGCAGATGCCGGCGCCTAAATGGGTGATCGCCATGGGCAACTGCGCCATCTCCGGCGGCCCCTTCTACTACGAAAACCAATACGCCATCGTCCCCGGCGCGGACCTGATCATCCCGGTGGATGTCTACATCCCCGGCTGCCCGCCCCGGCCAGAAGCCATCATTGAAGCCATCTTAACGCTGGAAGAGAAGATCACCAACCGGGGTCGTCTCAGGAAGTTCAGAGATGTTAAAGGACAAGCTTAAATCCGCTCTGGCGAACCTAAGCCTGGAACAGGTGGCCGACGGCGACTACGCTAAGACCGGCTACCACCTGGAGGTGACCGCACGCCCCCAGCAGATGCCGGAAGTGGCCCAGGCCATGCTGAATGAGGGCTGTTTTTTGGAATCCCTTACGGCGGTGGATTTGCGGGATTCCTTCACCCTGGTCTACCACTTCGCCAATTACTATGAACTATGCCGCACCGTGGTGCATGCCTCCCTACCCAAAGACGCCCAGGCGCCCACGATCTCCCAGGTTTATCCCGCGGCCGACTGGTACGAGCGCGAGGTTTACGACCTGTTCGGCATCAAGTTCGCCGGCCATCCCAACCTGAAGCGCATCCTGCTGCCGGACGATGCCGATTTCCACCCGCTGTTGAAAGACTTCGGAGCCGAGGCGGCACATGATTGAGTTAGGCATAGAAGAAAAGACTTATACCCTCAACCTGGGTCCGCAGCATCCCAGCACCCACGGGGTCCTGCGGGTGCTCCTGGAGATGGATGGCGAGTACATCACCAAGGCCGAGCCGGTTATCGGCTACGGCCACCGGGCCCACGAGCACATGGCCGAGAATCGCAACTACCACCAGTTCCTGCCCAATATGGGCCGGGTGGATTACCTGCACGCCCTGGCCTACAATCAGGGCTACTGCATGGCGGTGGAAAAGCTCATCGGCGTCACCGTGCCGGAGAGGGCCGAATATATACGGGTGATTTGCAGCGAACTCAACCGCCTCACCTCCCACCTCCTGTGGTTCGGCGCTTATCTCCTGGACCTGGGGGCTTTTACTCCCATCATGTACTGCTTTGATGACCGGGAACAGATCCTGGACCTCCTGGACCGGATCACCGGCTCCCGGCTCACTTATTGCTTCTACCGCTTCGGCGGGGTGCCCCAGGATCTCGACGACGAATTCATCACCGGCGTTAAGGCCTTTATCAAACGCCTCCGGAGCCGCTGGCCTGATTACGACAACCTGGTGACCAAGAACGTCATCTTCATCAACCGCACTAAAGACGTGGGGCTGATCACCAAAGACCAGTGCGTCAAATACGGCCTCACCGGACCCACCCTGCGCGGCAGCGGCATCCCTTACGATATCCGCAAGAGCGAGCCTTACTCCGCCTACCCGGACTTCGATTTCGAGATTCCCATCGGCGAGAACGGCGACATCTTTGACCGTTACATCGTCCGTTTGCAGGAAATGGAACAGAGCCTCAGAATCGTTGAACAGGCCCTGGACAAGCTTCCCAGCGGCCCCATCATGGCCGAAAAGGTGCCCAAACGACTTAAGCCAGCCGCCGGGGAGGTCTACCAGGCCGTAGAAACCGCCCGGGGGGAATTCGGCTGCTACATAGTCAGCCAGGGGGATATCAAACCCTACCGGATCAAACTCCGGGTGCCGTCTTTCGGCAACCTCAGCATCCTGCCCGAGATCGCCGTGGATACCCTGGTGGCCGACCTGGTGGCTATCCTGGGTTCCGTGGACGTGGTGATCCCGGAAATCGACCGTTAAGGACAGGGGTCAGGGATCAGGGGTCAGGGGACAGTAAAATCAAAATGCCTATTGACCAAAATAAACAGAAAACAGAAAACCGGTTTTGAACTGAGCGCAACTTATGGAACAACTGGCGCAATACTTGGGAACGGAAGTCGGGCGGCTGCTCATCGGCCTGGTCGGGGTCATTGCCCTGGTTTCGGTGAACGCCCTGTTTCTCATCTGGGTGGAACGCAAGGTCTCGGGGCACATGCAGGTCCGCCTCGGCCCCATGGAGGTCGGACCCCATGGCGCCATCCAGTCCGTGGCCGACGCCCTGAAGCTCATGGGCAAGGAACTCATCACCCCGGAGGAAGTAGATAAGCCCATTTTTTGGCTGGCCCCCATCGTGGTCTTCCTGCCGGTGCTGCTCTCCTTCCTGGTGATTCCCTTCTCGCCAAGCCTGATCATCAAGGACATGAACGTCGGGATCATCCTGATCCTGGGCTTCTCCACCCTGGCAGTCCTGGCCATCCTCATGGCCGGCTGGGCCTCCAACAACAAATACTCCGTTTTGGGCGCCATCCGTTCCGTGGCGCAAAACGTGGCCTACGAGATTCCGCTGCTCATCACGGTGATGAGCATCATCCTGATGGTGGGCTCCTTCAAGCTTTCGGATATCGTGGCAGCGCAGACCGGCTTCAAATGGTTCATCCTGGTGCAGCCCGTAGCCTTCCTGCTCTTCATCACTTGCGCCACCGCCGAAACCAACCGCGCTCCCTTCGACCTGCCGGAAGCCGAATCGGAGTTGGTGGCCGGCTTCCATACGGAATATAGCGGGATGCGGTTTGCGGTCTTCTTCCTGGCGGAATATACCAACATGTTTATCGCCGCCTCCGTAGGCGCCGTCCTTTTCCTGGGCGGCTGGCACGGCCCCTTCCTGCCCGGAGTGGTCTGGTTCCTGTTGAAAGTTTACGCCCTCATCTTCATGATGATGTGGTTCCGCTGGACCTTTCCCCGGGTGCGGTTCGACCAGTTGATCACCTTTGCCTGGAAGATCTTAATTCCCCTGGCGTTCGCCAATCTGCTGATCACCGCCTTTATAATGAAACTTAGATGAATGGCGTAATTAAGGTTAATTTGCGATGATGACCTATTTCAAAGAGATTGCCACGGGACTTTGGAGCTTGCTGGCGGGCATGGCCGTAACCATCCGCTACTTCGTCAAACCTGTGGTCACGGTCCAGTATCCGCGCCAAAAGATCCAGATGAGTCCCAGATACCGGGGCTATCCTCAGTTTATCATTGATCCCGAAACCCACACCCATCGCTGCATCGCCTGCGAAATGTGCGCCCGTATCTGCCCCTCACAGCTTATCCGCGTGGAAGGGGCCAAATTCCCGGGCGAAAAGCAGAAGCGCGCCACCAAATATATCCACGAGCACTATTATTGCAGTCTCTGCGGCCTGTGCACCGAGGTCTGCCCCACCGCGGCCCTGGAATACTCCAAGGTGTACCGGCTGGTGGGTCTTAGCCGCCAGGATGCGGTCATCGATCACCTGAGTCTGCTGCAACAGCGTCAAAAGGCCGCCGGTTTAACCGTCACTCCCATCCCGACGGCGGAGGAAATTGCCGCGGCCGCTCTCGCCGAGGCCAGGGAAAAAGAAGCCAAGGCCAAAGCCGCGGCTGCCGCCGCGGCCGCCAAAAAGGCCGCCCCGGCGAAAGAGGTCAAAGAATGAATCTGTTGAGCGCCTATTTAACCCCGCAGTATTTGGCGACCGCCGGTTTTATCCTGGTGGTGGCGCTTACGGTCGGGGGCGCCTTGATTGCGGTGGGAGCCCGGAAGATCTTCCACAACGTCCTGGGGCTGGCCGTGGCCATGTTCGGCGTCTCCGGCCTGTTCGTTTATCTCAATAGCCCTTTTGTGGCCCTGATGCAGATCCTGATTTACGTGGGAGCCATCTGCATCGCCATCATCTTCGCGGTCATGCTCTCCGAACCGCAGTATTTGCCTCGGCCTCCCCGGAATCCCCTGAAGATTCAGGCGGCCATAGCCGCGGCAGTGGCGATGTTCATCTTCCTGGGCCTGCTGCTGAAAAAGACCACTTTCACTCCGGCTTTGGAGCGCAGCACCGACTGGTCCATCGTCACCCTGGGCCACTATTTGCTGACCAAATACTCCTTGATCTTTGAATTGATCTCCCTGCTCTTGCTGGTTGCCATGCTGGGGGCCATCGTCACGGCCCGGGGCGGTCGCCGCAGCAAGGCCCAATGAGGCTACGATGCTGATCTTTAATCAATTGCAGACCTACCTCTACCTGGCCATCGTCTTATTCGCCATCGGACTTTACGGCGTGCTGGCCCGGCGCAATCTCATCGCCGTCCTCATTTCGGTGGAGCTGATCCTCAACGCCGCCAGTCTCAATTTCATGGCCTTCAACCGTTTCCTGGCCCCGGCTCCGGCGGTGGGCCAGATCATCACCCTGTTCATCATGGCGGTGGCCGCGGCTGAAGCCGCCATCGCCCTGAGCATCATTATCGCGGTGTATCGCAAACTCAAAACCGTCAACATCGAGCAAGCCACGGAGCTCAGGGGTTAATTATGGCCGTGTGCGATTTCTACTTTCAGGCCTGTTGTGCGATCGTCTTGCTGCCCTTGCTGTCGTTCGCACTTATCATGATCTTCACCTGGAGAAAGCCGAGGCTCTCCCTGGCCATCTCGCTCATCTGCTCCACCATCCCGCTGCTCCTGGCCTGGACCCTGTTCTTCAAGCTGCAGGGGGGCGCTTCTCTGGCCCAGCCCATCATCCGCCAGTTCAATTGGCTGGTGTCGGATACGGTGGTGGTGCCCTTCGGCTTCCTGCTGGACCCGGTGAGCCTATTGATGCTGGTGATCGTGGCCACCATCGCCTGGCTGATCCAGGTTTACTCCATCGGCTACATGGAGGGCGACCCGGGCTTCGGCCGCTTTTACGCCGATCTGTCGCTGTTCGGCATGGCCATGCTGAGCCTGGTGTCGGCCAGCGGCATGCTGCAATTGTTCATCTCCTGGGAGCTGGTCGGCCTGGCTTCTTATCTCCTGATCGGCTTCTGGTATGAGAAATTTTCCGCCTCCGAAGCCGGCAAGAAGGCCTTCGTGGTTACCCGCTTCGGGGATATCGGCTTCTTCATGGGCCTGGTCTTCCTCACTTTCTTCATGAAAGACCTCAATCTGTCCGGGCTGGGTATTTTCGACATCAACGCGGCAGCCATCGCCCATAAACTGACCCAGCCTCAGATCACCCTCTGCGCCCTGTTGATCTTCTGCGGAGTGATGGGTAAGAGCGCCCAATTTCCGATTCACGTCTGGCTGCCGGACGCCATGGAAGGTCCCACGCCGGTGTCGGCCCTGCTCCACTCCGCCACCATGGTGGCCGCCGGCGTCTATCTCCTGACCCGCATCTTCCCGTTGTTTGCCGGGTCCGCCACCGCCATGACCGTGGTGCTGTGCATCTCCACCATCACCCTGCTGCTCTCCTCCACCATCGGCATGGTGGCCAAGGATATCAAACAGGTTTGGGCCTATTCCACCATCAGCCAATTGGGCTTCATGGCCATGGGCCTGGCCGCCGCCGGTCTGGCCGGCAGCACCCTGTTTGCCGGTTACTACCACTTGACTACACACGCGGGCTTCAAGGCTTTGCTGTTCTTGTGCGCCGGCGTTTTCATCCACCACTTCGGCACCAACGACTTCTTCGTCATGAGCAAGGACGGCGGCCGCAAGTTGCTCATCCCCATGGTCACGGTGACCATCGGCGCCCTGGCCCTGTCCGGCATCTTCCCCTTCTCCGGCTTTTTCAGCAAGGAGGCGGTCCTGGGCCAACTCTGGTCGCTGGACAATAAGTTGTGGGTGGGCCTGGGCCTCTTCGGCGCCTTCCTGACCGCTTATTACACCTTTCGGGTGATCTTTGTCATGCTTTTTCCCCGGCCTGCTCATCACCCCGCCTGGAAGGAGTATTATCAGAAGGCCGAGGGTGGCCACGGTCATGCCGCCCATGAGGAAGAGGAAGATGCGGCCCACGGCCATGGCGAATCCCACGGCGTACCCTGGGTCATGGCCTTGCCGCTGATTGTGCTGGCCGGCTTCACTTTGGTGCTGGGATTCTTAGAAGGATGGCTACAGAAATTTCTCCTGGGCGAAGCTCATCATGAAGCTCTGAACCTTCCCCTCACGGTGCTGGCGGTGAGCTGCGCTTTGGGCGGCATCGGCCTGGCCTGGCTCGACTGGGGCGCCAAAGCCGCTACCTGGCAGGGCTTCATTCGCAAGTTCCCCTTGCTGGAAGAGTTCTTTATCCAGAAGTGGTACATGGATCACTTCTGGCGCTGGTTTCTCAACACCTTCATCTACGGCACCTTCTCCCGGCTGTTCACCTACAATGACCGCCGGGTAGTGGACGGCGGCGTGGATGCGGTAGCCTTCTCCACCGTGGGCAGCGGCCGCATCCTGTCCTTCATCCAGACCGCCTTTTTACAGTACAACCTGTTCTTCATGGTTATGGTCCTGGCCGGCGTCGGGATCTACCTCTTGATGGGCCGCTGATATGACCGAACACATGGCAACTTTTCCGGTTTTGACTTGTATGCTGCTGGCGCCGCCGGCGGGCTTGCTGATCCTCATGTGTCTCCAGGAACACCAAAAGTTCCTGATCCGGGCCGTCTCCCTGGCCTCGGCGGGCATCTCCCTGGCCCTGGCCATCTACGTCTTTGTCTCTTATGACAAGAGCCTGGGCGGCCTGCAGTTCGTGGAGAAGTACGACTGGGTGAAGACCTTCGGCATCACCTATTTCGTCGGGGTCGAAGGGCTAAATGCCCCCATGCTGCTGCTCACCGGCATCGTCATCTTCACCGGCGTCCTCACCATGTGGGAGTTGGAGGTCCGGGTCAAAGAGTACTTCATCTGGATGCTGGCCCTGGTGACCGGCGTCTTCGGCGTGTTCATGTCCTACGACATGTTCATGTTCTTTCTGTTTTATGAAATCGCCGTGGTCCCCATGTATATCCTCATCCTGATTTGGGGCTCCACCCGCAAAGAATACGCCGCCATGAAACTGACTCTCTACCTCATGGCCGGCAGCGGTCTCATCATCCCCGGCATCCTGCTGCTTTATTCCTCTTCGGGACTGGGCACCTTTAACATGGTCGCCCTGCACGGGGCGCACTTCTCCCCCTGGGTCCAGAAAGTGGCCTTCATCATGCTGCTCCTGGGCTTTGGGGTCCTGGCCGCCATGTGGCCGTTCCACACGTGGTCTCCCGTGGGCCACGTGGCCGCGCCCACCGCAGTGTCCATGCTGCACGCGGGCGTGCTCATGAAGCTGGGCTCTTTTGCCATCCTGAGGGTGGCCATGTATCTCTGCCCCGAGGGTTTCCAATATTGGGCGCAATTCATGGGACTGCTGGCCACCGCCGGCATCGTCTACGGCGTTTTTGTGGGTCTGGCCCAAACCGATTTGAAATACGTCATCGGTTATTCCTCGGTGTCCCACATGGGCATCGTGGTCCTGGGGCTATCCACCGGCACGGTGGACGGCCTCAACGGCTCGGTCTTCCAAATGTTCGCCCACGGCATTATGACGGCCCTCTTCTTCTCTTCGGTGGGCTACATTTACGACCGCACCCACACCCGGGACATCCATCAGTTGGGCGGCTTCTCCAAAATCATGCCGGTGGCCTCGGCCTTCTTCATCACCGCAGCCCTGTGCGGCGCCGGCGTCCCTGGGATGGCCAGTTTCTGGGCCGAACTGCTGGTCTTCATCGCCGCTGTCAAGGTCTACCCGGTGAACGGCCTGTTGGCCATCGCCGCCCTGGTGGTGGGCGCCCTGTTTGCCCTGCGGGTGGTGCAAAATACCTTCTATAATGAACCGAACCCCAAGTTCGCTCATTTCGAAGACGTCAGCCCCTTCCTGGGCTTGCCCCGCATGATCCTGATCGGCGCCTTGGTCTTTTTCGGCTTCTTCCCTCAACTCATGGTCGGCATGATTAAATCTTCGGTAATCCCATTTCTCCAGGGAATGTAATCATGAATATCAAGCTTTTCGGACCGGAACTCTTCTATCTCGCGGCAGCCCTGGTCTTCTTTCTCCTGAGTTTAAGGCGGCAGCCGCAACCCAAGGCCGATTATCAGATTGCCCTGGGCTTGGGGGCCATCGGCCTGGTGATCGCGGCAGTAAGCCTCTTCCAGCAGGGCTACCTGTTCTATGACGCTTACCGGGTGGACCTCTTCAGCCAGATCTTCAAGTTCGCCCTGGCCCTGGGCTTCTTTCTGGTCCTGACCATTTCCCATAATTTGGCCCATATCGAGGAGCTCTACCAGGCCGAATTCTACCTGTTCCTCACCACCACCACCCTCGGCATGATGATGCTGGTCTCCGCCGTGGAGTTGCTCACCATTTACGTGGCTTTGGAACTCTCTTCTTACTCCCTGTACATCCTGGTGCCGTTGCGCAAAGGTGACGGCATCGACGTCGAGGCCGGCATCAAGTATCTCTTCATCGGCGCGGTTTCTTCGGGTTTCATGCTCTTCGGTCTGAGCTACGTTTTCGGCGCCACCGGCACCACTTACCTGGCTGAATTGCTGCCCAAGCTGGCCCAATTGACTCACAGCCCCATCGGCGTTATCGGCTTGCTCCTGGCCATGGCCGGTTTCTTCTTTAAACTGTCCGTTTTCCCTTTCCATTTCTGGGCTCCGGACGTCTACCAGGGCGCGGCTAACCAAGTGACCGCCTTCATCGCCACCGCGTCTAAAGCCGCGGCGGTGGCTCTTTTACTCCGCTTTGCCGCCCTGGGCGTCGGCTATGGCTACGGTTTCGCCCAGGCACTGATGATCCTTTCCGTGGTCTCCATGACCCTGGGCAATCTGGTGGCCATCATCCAAAAAGACCTCAAACGCATGCTGGCCTACTCCTCCATCGCGCATGCCGGTTATTTCCTCATCGGCATCCTGACTCTGAAGGAGGCGGGTTACATCGCCGCCATTTACTATGCGCTGGCCTACCTGGTGATGAACTTCACCGTGTTCATGGTTATCTCGGAAGTGGCCAAAGACGGCCGGGACCTGAAGATCGTGGAGCTGGCCGGCCTTTACCGCCGCAGTCCCCTGCTCAGCATGAACCTGATCCTGGGGATGTTCGCTCTGGCGGGCGTGCCGCCCTCCATCGGCTTCACGGGCAAGCTGCTGCTCTTCACCTCCGCCATGAATTCGGGCTATTTCTGGCTGGTGCTGATCGGCGCGGTGAATGGCACCATCTCCCTCTATTACTATCTCCGGGTGCTCTACGCCGCCTATTTCAAAGACGACCCCAGCCTCGGGCCGGTGGCCCTGAGCCTGCCCACCAGGCTGCTGAATATCGCCCTGGCCGCGATTATCATCGGCTTCGGGGTCTTCCCGGACCGCATTGTTGAACTGGCCAAGGCCGCGGTCAAGACGGTTTTATAAGTTTCGAGTTTTTAGTTTTTTAGTTTCGAGATAAAAAAGGCCGCCCTCGTTGAGGAGGGGCGGCTTTTTTTTGTAGGGCAGGCCTCCGCGCCTGCTATGAATGCTTTCCTAATCGATCTTTTTTTTACTGACTACTGACCATTTACCACTGGCTACTGACCACTGTCAGTTCAAATACGCCGCCCAACCCCGCAAATTTTCCAAATCGATTTGATAAGACCTGAGCCAGCGATAGATGGTCTTGGTGCAGACCTTGAGACGCCGGGATAGGGAAGAGATATTGCCCCTTTCCTCATTCAACAGTTCCATCAGGCGCCCGCGGCTGGGCCGGGTGGAAACCTCTTCGCTCGCCGAACCACTGATGGAAGATAATCTGCAAGTGAAATTGATATCTTCCTGGGAAATGCATCTGCCGGAAAGCAATAACACCGCGCGGGTGATGACGTTCCGGAGTTCCCGGACATTGCCCGGCCAGCCATGTTGCTCCAGGCGGTCCAGGGCGGCCTGGGTGAACTTCACCGGCAGTCTCCGGTCATACCGCCTGGCCGCCTCTTGGGCAAAATGCCGGGCCAGCAGGACAATGTCCTCGCTCCGATCCCGCAAGGGAGGCAAAAAAATCTCCAGCACCGAGAGGCGGTCATATAAGTCCTGGCGAAAGCGGCCCTCGGCCATCAGGCGCGGCAAGTCCTGGTTGGTGGCGGCCAACAGGCGCACATCCACTCTCACCGGTGAATCTCCGCCCACCGGTTCGATCTCCCCCTGCTCGACCGCCCGCAACAATTTGGCCTGGATTGATAGGGGCAAATCTCCCACTTCGTCCAGAAACAGGGTGCCCCCGTGGGCCAGCTGAAACTTGCCCGAGCGATGGCAGCGGGCATCGGTAAAGGCGCCCCGGCGGTGTCCGAAGAGTTCACTGCCCGCCAGGGTCTCAGTTAAAGCGGCGCAATTGATCAACAATGATGGCTGCCGGCGCTGATTTAAAGCGCAAATAGCCCTGGCCACCAATTCTTTCCCGGTGCCTGGCTCACCCCTCAGCATAATGGGTAGGTCTGATTCGGCCAAAACGGGGAGCCGGGTGATAATCTCCCGAAACCTCGCATCGCCAGTAATGATACGTTTCAATTCCTGAATAGGGGTAGGCTTGAGACTCCGGGAGAGACTTGAACCCATGCCCTTGATCACCTCCATGTTGCCGTGATATCCCAAAAGATATCGGTGTCAGACTAGTGGTTTCATTCAAGCCATTTTGAGGGGGGACCTACCGAAAAAGGTTGTAGAAGCTTCATTTTTATGCAGACTGATGCAACCAAAGATATTTAATATTAAACAATAAAATACTATTATTTATTAATATTAGATTTGTCAAGAAATATTATTTTATTCAAATTAGAATCCGGAGAGAATTTCTTCGGCGCACCGCCTCACCTCGGGGAAGGCACTGGTAAGAGAAAGGACCTGAAGGCGGCCCTTGAAACCTTGCAGCTCTATCCGGCTGCGAGAGTTTAACTGTGCCGCCATGGCTTGCAACACCTCTTGCAATACCGATGGCTCCTGGTAATCCAGCAATCGGGTTAAGGCGCCCCACTCTTCGGGCAGGCCGTATTCCTCCAAAAATTTCTTGGCATAGGCGGCAAATTGCTTGGCGCCGTGCTTCTCCTCCAGCTTCCGTAAGGCCGTCTGATACTCCGGCTTTGCCCTTTTTCCCTTAAAGAGGGCCTCCGCCTGGGCCAGGGCCTGCAAGCGCAATTTCTCAGCCTGTTTCTTAGGCAGCTTAGGCTGCCGCTGGGGTCGTTGTCCGCCAGCCCGGTCCCGGCGCTGATCAATCTCCCGCCAACTGGGGCGTTCCCGCTCGTCATCATCTGTTGATGAAGCCATTAGATAATCCTCATGTTTTTATTTTTCTTTTATAGTTTTTAGTAAATATTGAAATAACTACACTCCATCGTGTCACTCTCTTACTTGGAGCAGGCACAAAGAAATGGTTATGAAAGGGCAGTCCGAACCGCCTGGCAGGTAATACTTTATCGTAGCCCTTTACTGCCCGGGTCAGTTTATTTAGATCGGTGATAACAATTACAGAAGTGGCCTTGGTCGTTGTTAACAACTCAAAACCAAAAATCAGCTTACATGATCCATTTGGGATGCCGGGCCGTCACCTCGGCCAGATAGTCCCAGATCCATTCCCGAATAACCTTTTTCCCTTTTACCCTTTTTCCCCAAAAATTTTTTCCCCGTTTTCCCCCAAATCATTTACCCCATGAAAACGATTCTGGGCCGCGGCCAATCCTTCCCGAATCAGGCAATCCACCGCCGCCGCGGCCCGCTCGATGAGCCGCGCCATGTTTTCCGCCTCAGCCGCCGGGAAATGGGACAAAACATAGTTTTCCGCAGGCATCATTGCCGGCGGCCGGCCTATCCCCAGCTTTACCCGCAAAAATTCCTCAGTGTGTAACTGGTTGATTATAGAAAGAATACCTTTATGCCCGCCAGGCCCTCCCTTTTCTACCAGCTTCAGGCGCCACAGCGGCACATCCAAGTCGTCGTGAACCACAACCAAATCCTGCGGAGAGAGTTTGTAATAATACAACAACCAATAAACCGCTTTGCCACTGAGGTTCATATAAGTAGTTGGCTGGGCCAAGACTACGGTCTCCCCCCCTACCCTGCCCTGGCCCCAGACAGCCTCCGGGCTCTTCTTGCTGAGCGGAATCCGCCACTCTTCCGAAAGAAACGCCACCACCTGCCAGCCCAGGTTGTGCCTGGTCCAGGCGTATTCCCGGCCCGGATTCCCTAAACCTACAATGAGTCGCATGATAATTAGCTGTCAGCCTTCAGCTATCAGCGATCAGCTTTTGGCGGTAGCAGTTAGCAGTTATTTTTCCTTGATTCAAAGCGCATTTCTGCCGCTCGGTGCAAACTAATTTTCTCTATACATAGAAGAGTGGAAAAACAAGGATGAAGATCTAAAAAGAAAATCAGCTAAAGAGGATTTGCATTTATAGCGTTTGCCAAAAGTTTTTTCCGATAACCCGATGGATTGTAGGGGCGGACCCATGTGTCCGCCCGCAGGAGGGCGCACCCGCGGGTGCGCCCCTACAAGAAATTATTTTTGGCAATCGCTATAGCTGACTGCTGAAAGCTGATAGCTGACAGCTTCTCTACACAAACAGCGAACTCACCGAATCCTGATTGTGGATGCGCCTGATGGCCTCTGCTAAGAGCGGGGCCACGCTCAACACCCGAATCTTCTCCAGGCTCGCAGCCTCCGGGGCCAAGGGGATGGTGTCGGTCACTGCCAGAGTCTTGATCAAGGAACCCTGGATATTGCTCACCGCATTGCGAGACATGACCGGGTGGGTGACACAGGCATGCACGGCGCGCACCCCGTGGCGCATCAGGAGCTCCGCCGCCATGGTCAGGGTAGCTCCGGTGGTCACCATGTCATCCAGGATGATGGCCTCCTTGCCCCAGACGTTGCCGATGAGGGTCATGGCCTTGATGGCGGTGGCGTCCCGGCGTTTGTCGATAATGGCCAGAGAGGCGTTGAGACGTTTGGCGAAGGCCCGGGCCCGCTCCACCCCGCCGGCATCCGGCGAGACCACCACCACATCCTGTCCGAAATTCTCCCGGATATATTCCAGGGTTACGGGCGCGGCGTAGAGATGATCCACCGGGATGTTGAAAAACCCCTGGATCTGCCCGGTATGGAGGTCCATGGTGAGCATCCGGTTGGCCCCCGCGGTGGTGATCAGATCAGCCACCAGCTTGGCGGAAATGGGAGTCCGGGGCGCGGTCTTGCGGTCCTGGCGGGCGTAAGCGAAATAGGTCACCACCGCGGTGACACACCTGGCGGAAGCCCTTTTAAGGGCGTCCATCATCACCAGCAGTTCCATCATGTTCTCATTGCAAGGGATACAGGTGGGCTGGATGACGTAAACATCCTTGCCCCGGACGTTCTCCCGAAACTCCACGGAAATTTCGCCGTCGGAAAAACGCCCCACCACCGCCTCCCCCAGGGGAATGTCCAGATGCCTGCAGATTTTTTCCGCCAGGGGACGGTTGGCGTTGCCGGTGAAGATCTTCAGGTCGTCCATACGCGACTCTCCCAGGTGTTGTCGGTCTCGCGGCCGGTGAGGCCCTGAGTAACGGCCAGCCAACCCTGAAATGATCGGCGCAGGGTCATGGCCGCCTCCAAGGCCTGCTCCCAGGTGGTAAAAAGCCCAAAAATGGTGGGGCCGCTGCCGGAGACGGACTGGATCAGAGCCCCGGCTTGCCTGACCCGCTCCAGCAGTTCGCCTAACTGCGGCAGGCGCCGGATAGCGACCTCGCCCAAATCGTTCTTGACCCAGCGCTCCGGATGCTCCGGGTCCCAGGCCACTAGCGCCGCCTCTTTATTTATGCGGTCTAAATCTAAATTTTCATAAACCCAGCGGGTGGACAGGGGCACCCCGGGATTAACCAGTACATAGTGGTACGGCGGCAGGGCCAGCGGGCTGAGTTCCGTACCGGTGCCGCGGCCCACCGCCGGGCCCTGTTCCAGGAAAAATGGCACGTCTGCCCCTAATCCGCAGGCTAAATCCTGTAGTTGCGTCCCATCCAAGGGAAAACCATAAAGCTGGTTTAAGGCCTTCAGGGCTCCGGCCGCGTCAGAGGAGCCTCCCCCGAGGCCCGCGGCCACCGGAATCCTTTTCCGCAAGTCCAGGTGCGCGGCCACCTTAACCCCGGCCGCCTCTTGAAATCCCAGGGCCGCCCGGTATACCAGGTTCTCCGGTCCCAGGGGGAGATCCGGATGATCGCAGGTCAAGCGGATGCCATCTCCCCCGGGCGTCACGGTCAATTCATCCGCCAGGCTCAATGGCTGCATCACGGTCACCAGGTTGTGGTAACCGTCCGCCCGGCGTCCCAGCACCCGGAGAAATAGATTGACCTTGGCTGGGCATAGTACCTTGATGCTTGGCGGCATAAAAGAATCAATTCTGCTTAATTAAATTATGATCCAATAGATAATTATCAATAATTTCTGCCGCCAGTTTGTTTCCTGCCAAATTCCAATGGGTATCGTTTTTTCTATACAAATCACCAAACATGGCATTCTCTTGGAATATTGGCAATAGATCAATGCAATTGATATTATTATTGCGGCAAAATTCACTTACTAATTTATTCGGATAATCAATATCTAATGAATTTACGTCAAGGCCATATCTTTGTACGAGTTCAATCAACAATTTCTTATTGACTTGATACTCATCTGGAAATATCACCAAGAGCATTTTTATGTTTCTTTTATTACACCATTTCTTAAAGTTTAATAGAACATTAGACTGCGAGTTGAATGATTTAGTAAACGTTAATTTATTTCGTTTCTCGACGATTTGCAATCTTGTTCTCTCAATATCAAGAAATGTTTTCTCGGCAAAACTACTTTCTTCCGTGCAGATGTCTTGCTTTATTTCTTCGGATTTTGTTCTCCGATCAATCCAGATGTTGTAATTTCTCCGGGCCAATTGATAAAGCCACCAACCTTTGAGTTGTAATTGTTGCAAAATTCTGGCAATGGGATCAACCCGCTGTCTGATGCCATATATCCCAAAATTGCGATATTTGAAATCCATTTCTTCAAAATCGTTGCCAACGAAAAACCCGACCAAGACAAAGTCCGGTTTTACAGAATCGCCAAGATTTTCTAGAATATGATAATAGTAACCGGGCCCGGTACCAGCCATACCCGCATTGACAATATCGATATTTTGATAACCCTGCGCCATCAACCTATTTTTTAAAAAATCGTGATAATTATGGCCCTCCCAAGTTAAATTCTCGGCAAAAGAATCCCCCAGGCCCAATATTCTGAAGGACTTTTCATTTTTGTTAAATACCTTCTCGTCAAATTTTCCCCGATCCTTAAAATCTGACAACTCACCCAGGGTGCTATTTTTTAACTGTAAAAATTCCGGCCTGCCCAAGTGCAAGTAACCTTCAAAGAGCAGAGCAGTAAGAAAGAGCGAAACAAGCAGTGTGCTATAATTCTTGAGAACCAGTTGACATCGTTTTTCGGTTACCGCAGGGTATTGCAGTGCTGCCAACATTGTTGCAGCTAAACATATTACAAAGACAATAAACAAATAAATGCTGAAAAAAAATGACAAATAACCCGATAAAAGAATAAGGAAGAAAAGTTTTCTATACTTGAAATTCAAAAAGTGATTCAACAATTCTTTCAAGATCATTTCTACACCAAACAATTAATAAAGGCCCTCGCCCTTTCCAGGTGATAATGGAAAGAGCGAGGGCTGGTGCGCCAAGTTCAGCCCACCTCCTTGATATAGGCCATCCGCAGGTCGTAAAGGAGATGCTCAAACAGGTTATCTTCCTCCGGGTCCAGGTTGTTCCTGGTTTTCTCCCGGAGCACCCCCAGGAGGTCGATGGTCTGTTTGGCCAGCGGCAGGTTCTTTTCTGTCTTGCCGGTGTTGGGATCGGGCAAGGCTCCCAACTGCATGAAGGCTGTGGAACTGAGGGAGAAAATTAGGGAAGAGAAGGTGATATCCGGCCCCGGAGCAGTTCCGGCGGCGGCCCTCTGAGCCGCCTCCTGGAACGCCTTCTCCTGGTTGGACCCGGCTTGCCGGACTTCAGCCTTCTCTTCCTCGCTTAACTGATGAAACCGCCGATCCTTGACGGTATAGCCTTTGTCTTCGCTCTCTGACATATTAACCTCCGCAGCGAGGTTGGGGATCGGCTACAACTCCAACGGGATGGCGTGGGCCACGTGCTCCAGGGCCCGTACATCCTTCAGACATTCGGGAGTCATCGGGGTGTCGGTGGTGAGCAGGATGATGTTCTGGCCCCGCTCCCGCTCTTGACCCACAGTCATCCGGGCGATATTAATCTGGTGTTTGCCGATGGTGCTGCCGATGGCGCCAATGACCCCCGGGCGGTCGGTATTATAGATAAACAGCATATGGCCTTCGGGGGTCGCCTCCAGACGGAACTTGTTGATCCGCACCAGCCTAGGCTCGTATTTGCCGAATATGGTGCCGGCCACGGAGTTTTCTTCGTGATTGGCCCGCACTGTCAGGCGAATCAGGGTGGAGAAGTCTTCCGCTGACGCCACCTTCTCTTCACTGATGTGAATCCCCCGGGCCGCCGCCATCGCCGGGGCGTTGACATAATTCACTTCGTCGTGCATCACCGGGTAAAGCATCCCCTTGAGCAGAGAGTGGGTCAGAGGCTTGGTGTCCAATTGGGAGACTTCCCCGACATAGGCGATGCTCACCGAAGAGATGGCACCTTCACTGATCTGGGCTTGGAAGGCCCCCAGGGCCTCGGCCAAAGTCAGATACGGCTTCAGCTTGGCCATGGCCTCCTGGCTCACCGACGGGGCGTTCACCGCGTTCTTGATGGTGCCGTAGAGCAGCAATTCCACGATCTGTTCGCAGACGGCCACGGCCACGTTGGCCTGGGCCTCTTCGGTGGAGGCTCCCAGGTGAGGGGTGCAGATGACGCTGGGCAACTGCCGTAGCGGCCATTCCGCCGGCGGCGGCTCCGTCTCATAGACGTCCAGGGCGGCGCCGGCTACTTTGCCTTCCTTCAGAGCCTCCAGCAAGGCCTCTTCGTCGATGAGGCCGCCCCGGGCGCAGTTGATGATGCGCACGCCGGGCTTCATCTTCTTAAAGGCCTCCCGGTTCAGCAGCTTGGCAGTGTCCTTGGTCTTCGGAGTATGGAGAGTAATGAATTCGGAACGCGCAAAGAGCTCGTCCAGAGAGACCAATTCGACCCCCAGATTGGAGGCTACTTCCTTGGTAATGAAGGGGTCGTAGGCCAGCACCCGCATTCCCAGGCCCTGGGCCCGTTCGGCCACCACGGTGCCGATCCGGCCCATGCCGATGATCCCGAGAGTCTTATTGAACAACTCGGTCCCCTGGAACTTCTTCTTTTCCCATTTGCCTTCCCGCATGGACGCGGCAGCCTGGGGGATGTTCCGGGCCAGGGCCATCATCAATGACAAGGCGTGTTCCCCGGTAGTGATGGTGTTGCCTCCGGGGGTGTTCATTACCACGACCCCGTGTTTGCTCGCTTCCGGGATGTCCACGTTGTCCAGGCCGGTGCCCGCCCGACCCACCACCTTCAACCGGGGAGCAGCGTTTAAGAGTTCCGCGGTCACTTTGGTGGCACTGCGGATCACCAGGGCGTCGACGTCTTTAATGACTTCCTTCAGCTCCTCGGGTTTCATGCCCGGCCGATTGATTACTTCGATGTTGGGCTGGGCTTCCAGGACTGCCACTCCCGCCGCATGCAAATTGTCGCTGATCAAAACCTTCATACCGCGGCCTCCTTGCTCAATACTTCCTGGGCGGCCTTCAGGCCGGCGCCCGGTTGCACCTTATAACCCAACTGATTGAGCACCTCTTCCAAACCGCCGATGGTGCCCAGCAGGTCCACCGTATCGATGAAACCCATGTGGGCGATGCGGAAGATCTTGCCCTTGGCTTGAGCCTGGCCGCCGGCGATCCAGATGCCTTTCTTTCTGAGCTCGGCCACCACCTTCTGGCCGTCCACCGGGGACTCAGCCGCAGTGAGGACGTCCGACGGGTTGTCCTTGGAATAGAGCGCAATGCCCATGGCCTTCATGGCGGCCTTGGTAGCCAGGGACAGCCGCCGGTTGTGAGCAAAGATCTTTTCCAGCCCCATCTGGCGGATTTTGGTCAGCACTTCCTGCAGACCCAGGATCAGGGAGACCGGTGAGGTATAAGGCGTCTGGTTCTTCTGGGCGGATTTGAGCGCCTTGGAAAAATCGAAGTAATATTTGGGCAGCTTCGAGGTCTTGGCCATCTCCCAGGCCTTGGGGGAGAGCGCCACAAAGGCCAGCCCCGGCGGCAGCATCATGGCCTTCTGACTGCCTGCCACCAGGACGTCGATGCCCCATTCATCCATGGGCATGGGGGTGCCGCCCAGGGCGGAAATGGCGTCTACCACCAGGATGGCGCCGGGCCGTGTCTTGGTCACAGCGGCCAGTTCCTTCACCGGGTGCATCACCGCAGTGGAGGTCTCGTTGGCCTGGACAAAGACTGCCTTGATGGCCGGGTTGGCGTCCAGCATCTGGGCCACGGCCTTGGGATCAGCCGCATGACCCCATTCCACCGCCAGGCGCTCGACCTTGACACCGTAAACGTTGCACAGTTCGGTCCAGCGTTCGCCGAATTTGCCGCCGTCGATCACCAGGGCGGTGTCACCGGGGCTCAGGAGGTTAACTACCGAACCTTCCATCGCGCCGGTGCCGGTGGCCGTAAACACCAGCACCTCCTGCTCCGTTTGGAACAGGTATTTCAAATCCTCCCGCACCTTGCCGAAGATCTCCATAAACTGGGGCGAGCGGTGGTGAATGATAGGCTGGGCCATGGCCAGCTGGGTTTCCGGGGCTACCGGGGTCGGCCCCGGGGTCATCAGATACATTTTCATAATATGCACCTAACCTCGTTGGTATATTTTTGCGGGAATCTCAGGGATATTCTGGAATATTAAAGTTTATTTGCTCCGCCCGCCACTGTCAAGACTACTTCTGTGGTGGTAGTGAAAAAAGGTACTAAGCCCAGGCGGATTTGCTGTTTTGGCGCTGGGCAGGTTAGTGGCTACTACCTCCATCGCGGTTATGAGACCAACGGTTCCCGCGGCTTGAGACCCTTATAGTTAGTATGGAGGGGAAAAAAGAAAGGTTCCTGTCTAAGAGGTAATCTTGACATGTAACAATTTTATTATAAAATTAATTATAAATTTCCGAGCTTTTCAAGCCGCTCCCCTCCTGCTTAATTAAAATTTAAGGATCACTGTTTTAGCTTATGTCAGAGTTAAGCAAACGTAACCCGCGTCCGATCAAGTTGTCCCCCAAAACCCCAAAAAATGACGAGTCAGAGGCTCCGGAAGTTAGAGATGAAAAGCCGACGAACGCCTGGCGGGATTTATCGCCGCAATCAGCGGCTATTATCGAAGCCTTTGATGGGTTGCTCTACATCTGCTCCCAGGACTATGAAATCGAATTCATGAACAAGCAATCCATTGACCGTACGGGGCACAACGCCGTTGGACAGAAGTGCTACAAAGCCTTGCACGATCTGGAAGATGTCTGCCCATGGTGCGTCAATGATTCTGTCTTTCGAGGCGAAACCGTCCGCTGGGAGATACGCAGCCCCAAGGATAACCGCTGGTATTATGTAGTCAACACCCCCATCCGCAATAGTGATGGCAGCATGTCCAAGATGGCCATGATCCAGGACATTACTGAGCGCAAGGAAACCGAGGAGGCCCTGCGGCAGGCTGAGGAGAATTATCGTAGTATTTTTGAAAATGCCGTGGAAGGGATCTTCCGAAGCAGCCCGGATGGCCGCCTGATTTACGTTAACCCTGCCTTTGCAAAGATATTCGGCTACCAGTCCCCGGAAGAAGTGCTGGCCAGCATCACGGATATCGACCACCAAATTTATGTGGATCCTGACCGCCGCGCCATTTTTAAAAGGCTGATGGAGGAATCCGGGAGGGTTCGGGGATTCGAGCATCAGGCTTATCGTAAAGACCGAAGCCGGATGTGGATTTCCATCAAAGCCCGCGCCGTGAAAGACGGGAAAGGGGCCGTTCATTATTATGAAGGATTTATAGACGACATTACGGCTCGCAAGGAAGCAGAGGAGTCTCTCAATAAGGCGCGCCACGAACTGGAACGTAAGGTGGAGGAGCGGACCCGGGAATTGGCCCAAGCAAATGAGGAACTGCGGTCACGTTTGGCGCAGCTGGAGCGGACCGAAGCAGCTTTGCAGACCGAACGGCAAAGGTTGTATGCCTTGCTGGACGGACTGCCGGTGGGCGTCCATCTGGTGGCTCCGGATTATACCATTCGTTTTGCCAACCGCACCTTCTGGGAGACTTTCGGAGGAAAAAATACTAACCACCATTGTTATGAGTTGATTCACGGCAGTGAAAAACCCTGCGGGGATTGCCATTCTGCCCAGGTTTTTGAAACCGGGATTCCCCAAAGGTTTGAGGATAACTTGCCAAACGGCATGATTCTGCAGGTGAGCAGCTATCCCTTCGCTGACCTTGATGGTTCTCCTTTGGTCTTGACCATGGGTATTGATATCACCGAGCAGAAGCTCGCCGAAGAAAAATTGCAAGATAGCGAAAACAGGTTTCGGCAGTTGATTGAGCAGGCCGCTGATGCTATTTTCCTGCATGATCAGGGGAGGATCATCGAGGTTAATCAACGGGCCTGCGACAGCCTCGGATATACTCGTGAAGAACTTCTGAATATGTCGGTGTTAGACCTCGAAGTGGAAAATGCCTCCGAGGACTTGATCCGGAATTGGCAGCAGGGAATTGCCCCGCTGACGATTTCCGGGACCCACCGCCGTAAAGACGGTTCAACCTTCCCGGTTGAAGTGCGGGCCGGCAATATTGACTATGGTGGCCGCCGTCTCAGGCTCGCCCTGGTACGGGACATCAGCGAGCGGCGTCAGGCCGAACTTGCCTTAAAGGAGAGCGAAGAGAAATACCGTCTGCTGGTAAGGCAAATCCCGGCGGTGGTTTATCAGGGCTATACTGATTGGCGCGTCGACTTTTTTGACCGGAAAGCGGAGCCCCTTACCGGACATCTTATCGAAGAGTTTAATTCAGGGGCAGTCAAATGGGTCGATCTGATAGTACCGGAGGATCTCGCCGAAGCCCGAAGAATCTTTATCGCAGCCCTTAGAGGCGACGGGTCTTATGTGCGATGCTACCGCATCAAGAGTAAAGTCGGAGGGATGCGCTGGATTCAGGAGCGAGGCCAGATATATTGTGATGACGCCGGCAAGATAGAATATGTCAAAGGAGTATTTTTTGACATCACTGAACGCCAGCAGGCAGAGATGAAACTGCAGCAATCCGAACAGGACCTGCACTACCTGGCCGGACAACTGCTCACCGCCCAGGAACGGGAGCGCCAGAGGATCTCCCGGGACCTGCACGATGACCTGGGGCAATCCTTGCTGCTCTTGAAACTGCAATTACGGGTGATTGAGAAAGCGGCGCCTGATAACGCCGTGGAATTGAAGCAAGACCTGCTAACCCAAATCACCGCGATTGATGACATCGTCGATAATGTGCGCCGGTTTTCCCGGGATTTGCGCCCCGGCGTCCTGGATGACCTGGGCCTGATGGCTGCCTTGAAACATTTGCTTGAGGATTTCCGCGCCCTCCATAATATCCAGTTTTCTCTGGATCTGGATGACGTCGGGGAGATGTTGTCTCCCCAGGCCCAGATCATCATCTATCGGATATTTCAGGAATCTCTCACCAACATCGGCAAGTATGCGCAGGCAAGCCGGGTTGCCGTGAAGATAAAACAAGAGAACGGCGAAATCTCCTTCTCCGTGGAAGACAATGGCAAGGGGTTCGACTTGGCTCAAGTCAGGTCCCTCGACGTCGCCAAACGAGGTTTGGGACTGACGTCCATGGAGGAAAGGGTGCGGATGATGGGGGGGACCTTCGAGATTAGCAGCCGCCCGGGAGACGGCACCAGGATCGCTTTTAGGGTCAGGACTTCTTCCGTGGACTCATCCTTGGGGGCCGAGGCCTAATTGCGACAATCTAGCCGGCATACGCACTCGATATGCCCCGTATGCGGGAACAGGTCGAAGGGCTGTACCGCGGTTATGTCGTACCGCTCCTCTAATAGGTTCAAATCCCGGGCCAGGGTGGCGGGGTTGCAGGAAACATAAATAATGCGCGGCGGCGCCAGTTCCAAGAGCGTCTGCACCACCGCGGGGTGCATCCCGGCCCGGGGCGGGTCGGTGACCACCACCTCGGGCCGCGGCGGGTCACCGGTCCGCAATGCCTGACGGAGCTGCTCCTTCAAATCGCCCGCCTGAAACCGGCAATTGTCAATGCCGTTAAGGCGGCAATTGACATAGGCGTCGTCCACCGCGGCCTGCACCAGCTCGAAGCCCGCCACCCGCTTCACCTGTGCGGCCAGATAGAGGGCGATGCTGCCGGCCCCGCAGTAAAGGTCCCAGACGGTTTCCTGGCCGGTGAACTTCCCCAGTCGGCTGACGGCCTGATATAGCTTTTCCGCCGCCTCCGTATTGGTTTGCAGGAAAGAACCCGCCGAAATCCGCAGGCGCAGGCCCCCCAACTTCTCTGCAATATATCCTGGTCCCATGAGCGTCCGGCTGGCTTCACCTGCCACCACCTGGGCCTTTTTGCGGCTGACGGAATGTATCAGGGTGGTAATATCGGGAAATTTCGTCAGCAGGCGTGCGGCCAGTGCCTCTACCGTCCGGGCCTTGCCCTGCTCGCTGGTAATCACCTGCACCATGGTTTCGCCGGTGCGCTTGCCCTCCCGCAGCACCAGAAAGCGCCAAAAGCCCCGATGGTTTCGGATATTGTAGGCAGGAAGGCCGCTCTGCCGGCACCAGTCCCGCACTTCCCGGATGATGGCCGGCGCTTGGGGCGATTGCAAAAAGCATTCTTCTAAATTAAAGATGTGCTCGAAGGAGTCAGCCAGGTGCAGCCCCAGGGCCAAACCGCGGCTGGCCGCGGGCTCCCCTCCTGCCCGCGGGGCAAAAGTAAACTCCATCTTATTCCGGTAATAGCGCGGCTGCGGGGAAGCCACCGGGGCCGGCACGGCGGCAGGATTCAAACTTTTCAGATGCCGCAAAGCTTCCTGCACCAACAGTTGTTTCCAGCGCAACTGCTCCTCATAAGCCAGGTCCTGCCATTGGCAGCCGCCGCAGACCCCGAAATGGCGGCAGAAAGGCGGCGTATAGGAGGCAGCCTGCTCCAGCACCTGGACTACTTTGGCTTCGGCAAACTGCGACTTTTTCCGGGTAAGCTTAACGCGCACCCTTTGCCCCGGGAGGCCGTGCTCCACGAACACCACCAAGCCGCGCCAACGGCCCAGCGCCTTGCCGCCAAAGGTCAGCTTGTCGATGGTAAGCTCGACTTCGGCTCCTTTGGCAAGAACGCATAAGTTGGGGTGAGCTGGCACGAGGGTATCTCCATTAGACCAGGAAACGCTGACCGCGAATCAGGACAACCCGCCCCGGTCTTCCGATGCAGTCATTCTATCAGGATTTTAGTCGAAATTATGTTATAGCGTTTGCCAAAAGTTTTTTCCGATAACCCGATGGATTGTAGGGCGGACCCATGTGTCCGCCCGCAGGAGGGCGCACACGCGGGTGCGCCCCTACAAGAAATTATTTTTGGCAATCGCTATAAACTTTTTCTTGAGAGCCTCCTGCAAAAGTCTCCTTTCCGGTCATTCTGAGCGAAGCGACCGAAGAATTTCAAATAATTAACGAAAACCATGAGATCCTTATTTAAAGCCGTATAACCCGTTCTCCCCTCCATTTGACATCTCTCGGAAAAACGGATAGTATCGCAACTATTACCGCCAAGGAAGCAACATTGCCGGAGAAGTGGCATTTTACCATCCTGCACCAGGAATCCCGTTCCCGCCGCCTCATCCTGGAAGGCCAGGCCCAACCCCCTTATGAGCGCCCGTACCACGATCCCTTAGTTTTTTACTGCGTGGTGGGCCCGGACTATCTCTCCCTGGAGGTGAGCCGCGATTTTGACGGTGAGCGCTTGCTGGAATACCTTTTCGGTCTCCTGGGCCGACCGGCTGACGGACCGCGTGTTCAGGTGGGCGGCAGCCAGATCGATGAAGAAGGCGCCCTGCTCCTGGTGGAATGGCATTTTCCCGCAGCCGGGCGCGCCGCCATGCTGCAAAAATTGGGTGATATCTTGGGCCAGCCACTTTGATAGCAGGTTTAAAACCTGCCAGCCATATCGTCAGATAGAAGGATTATTCCGGAGGAACCATGATTCACTTAGGCGAATACGACCCCAAACTGGAAGGCGTCTGGTGGGTCGAAGAAGCCGGTATGAGCTCCAACGTCTATGTCCTGAATGAAGGCCGCACTCTCATCGACGCCGGCAATTTCTACGGCATGCTGCATGAATTGAGCGAGGTCTTTGATATTTCCCTTCTGGAGCAGCTTTTTATCACTCATTGCCATTTCGACCACGTTGGTGGCATGGGCGAGCTCTTCGACTGGTGCAATCCCAAAGTCTACGGCCACATCGACACCCTGCCCCATATCAACTTTAACGGTGTGCCGTTCATGAAGATCATGGAAAAGGCCGGCCGGATAGATCAGGTGGTCATCCTCCGGGGCGGCGAACGCCTGCAGGCGGGGCCGCATCTCCTGGAGGTGATCCCCACCCAGGGCCACACCCGGGGAGACATCTGCCTCTATGAACGCCAAAACCGCATTCTCTTCTCCGGAGACCTGGTCTTTCCCAGCACCCCCACGGAAAACATCCTCGCCGACGCCGACAAGCAGTTGGGCAGCCGGGAGCAGCTAGTCGAATCCCTGGGCCGCCTGGTGCCCTATGAGGTGGACTTCCTCCTGCCAGGACACGGAGTCCCTGCTTTTTCCGATGGAGATGCTCACGTGCTCAATGCCTATCTCGAAACCCGCAAGGCCCAGCCCGGGGAGGACCATCGCCAGCCTTACCTTGACGCAGCCCGCATGTTGGCGGACGCCGGCCGCCCGGAAAAAGCCCTGGAATGTTATAATATTGCCCTGCAACTCGACCCAGGCAACGTCGAAGCCCTGATTTTTAAAGGCACTACTTTGACGGAATTGCAGCACTACGATGAGGCCTTGGTCTGCTTCGACAAAGTCTTGAAACACGCCCCGGATATCGATGAAGCGCTGACCGGCAAAGGCTTTGCCCTGCTCGGCCTGGGGCGGGTGGAGGAGGCCCTGCAACTCCCCGGTTTTGCCGCCCGCCTGAAAAAAATGCTCTAGGTGTGGAATGGCTGCTGATTGGGAAATTCTGCTGGATTATCAGGACCGGCGCCGCAAGGCGTCGCTTTTGGAGGGACGCGCCCGCCTCCTTGATGCTCCCATGGACGCGGAAAAAGTGATCTTCTCACTGACGCTGTATCCCGACCAGGTCTCGCTTAACGTGCCCGCCTCTGATCTGGCCCGGGAATTTATCTCCGCCCTTACCGCTATCTTGGGACCGCCCGTCCTGCCACCAACCATCAAATGCAGTTGCGATTGGGGCAAGGGCGTTATGGGGGCCATGCTCATCGTCCTCTGGAATCTGCCTGCCGCCGCTCCACAGCTTCAGAACCTGCATGCCTTCCTGGGAAGCGCTCCGCCGGCACCGTAGGGGCGGACCTGTATGTCCGCTCTGACGAGGGCGGGCGCGTAGGCCCCCCACAAAAGCTTCACTTATAGCGATTGCCAAAAATAATTTCCTGTAGGGGCGCACCCGCGTGTGCGCCCTCCTGCGGGCGGACACATGGGTCCGCCCCTACAATACATCCGGTATCGGGAAAAAAATCGCTACACTTCCATGAATGCAATCCGGCATGCAGGAGGACGGCGAAGCTCTGAGGATATTTATTTCTTTTTGTTAGAATAAGGGATTTCCAGGAAAATTTTGGTGCCCGCGTCCGCCTGGCTCCAGATTGACAGGGTGCCACCCGCCATGCGGGCCCGTTCTTCCATGGCCGCCAACCCCATGCCGGGTCTCTGACGGCGCAATTGCTCCGGATCAAAGCCTTTGCCGTCGTCCTGGATCACAAAAGCAACCCGGTTATCATGCTTGGTAACGGAAATTAGGAGCAGTTTAGCCTGGGAATGCTTGCCGATATTGGTCAGGGATTCTTGCACAATGCGGTAGATGGCGACCTGGGCCGCATGGGGAAAGAGATCGTCGATGTTGGTTTCTTGGGCGGTGTATTTGATTTTATAATGTTTGCCAAATTCCGTTACGAGGTGACGCAGCGCCGCCGTCAGGCCCAGGTCCTCCAGGAGCAGGGGACTCAGGTCTCGAGACAGGCGCCGGACATTGTCCACTACCTGGTCCAGGTTGCCCAGCATCTCCAGGCATTCCCCCCGAAGCTGCTGCTGCTCGGGCAGCAGTTCTCCTTCAATGGACCTGGTCTGAAGCTTCAATACCAGCAAGGCCTGTCCCAATTCGTCGTGCAGTTCACGGGAAATCCGCTTACGCTCGTCCTCCTGGGCGGTCATCAATTGGGAGGTCAGGTAGCGCAACCTCTCTTCCGATTCCTGCAGCTTCTCCTCCGACTCTTTTTCCTGGCTGATGTCCTCCACCATACGGATGGTATATAACGGCTTGCCCTGGAAATCCTTGACCAGGGAGACGGTCACCCGGCCCCAGAAATATTGGCCGTCCTTACGCAGGTAGCGCTTTTCCATTTGGAAATGGTTCCGCTGGCCGGAGGTCAGTTCCTCGAATAACGCCAGGTTCTTATCCCGATCATCCGCATGGCACAGTTCCTGGAAGGATTTTCCCCGCAGTTCCTCTACCCGGTAACCGATCATATCCTGAAAAGCCTTGTTGGCCGATAAAAACCCGCCATCAATGCCAGTGAGGGCGATACCCATGGCGGCAGCCTCAAAGATGGCCCGGAAGCGCTCTTCGCTGTCCCGCAAACGCGTTTCGGCAATCCGGCGTTCGGTAATATCCTGGGCCGTACCCAACATCCGCCCCGGCCGGCCCTCTTCATCCTGGGTCACCTCCGCCTGAAAATGCACGTAGCGCACCGAACAATCATGCCGGATAAGGCGGCTGACCAGATTAAACGGCTTCACCCCCGCCAGGGTTTCTTTTAGCCTCTCCCGCACCCGCGCCTCATCTTCCGGGTGCAGGCTTTCCATCATCATGGTCAGTGAGGGAGCCGCTTTATTTGGGTCCACCCCAAAGATGCGATAGACTTCCTCGGACCAGATCATTTCATCGGATTGTAAATCCCATTCCCAGTTCCCTAAACGGGCCAAGCGCTGAGCCTTGGCCAGACGGGCCTGACTTTGCCGCAACCCCTCCTCCGCGTGTTTCCGCGCGGTAATATCGTAAGCCTGGATGCGGGCCACATCAAAGCGGGGAATAACGTCAATATACTCTTCAAATACCGCATCTTTAATCTGAACTTCGCGATAAAATTTCCTGCTCTCGGTTCCACCGACAGCTTGCAGGATTATTTCGTAATCTTCCGGCAGAAATAGTTTGCCGTCCCCCTTAACTTCCAATTCTTCCAGAGCCTTAGTGGTTGCCGCATTTCTATAAGTGATGACCCCTTCGCCATTCACCTCAAATACCGGATGGGGATTTAATTCGGGGAAGGAGGCCAGACGCTCCACCTCCCTCTCTGCCTCCTTGCGCTCGGAAATGTCGATTCCCAGGGTCAAGACCAGGGAAGCGCCATCCACATCGGCAAAGGGATAACTATAGACCTGATAAGTCCGGTTGCTTGCGGCATAGGTTGCCTCTTTGACAGAGGGCTCACCGGTTTTTATGACCTGAAAATATGTGCAGTTTTCGCAGGGCGTCTCCCTCTTAGAAATCGCCTCATAACATTTTTTGCCTTCCCAATCCCCGCAAACCTCCCGGAACACACGGTTGGCAAACTTCAGGGAGAAATCCGGAGCTTTCAGGTAAACCAGGCCGGGCAACCCGTCCAGCAAGGCATAAAGCCGCTGGCGTTCGGCCTCTACGGCCAACTCGGCGGCCCGGCGTTCTTCAATTTCCCGGCGCAACTCCTCATTGGCCAGCCGCAATTTCTCTTCGATCCTTTTGCGTTCGGTGGCATAGCGGATGGCCCGCAGCAGCAGGCCGCTGTCCGTCTGACCCTTGACCAGAAAGTCCTGGGCCCCCTGCCGCACCGCCTTCAAAGCCACGGCCTCATCATCGAGCCCGGTCAGGACCACGAAGGGGATTTGGGGGGCGTGAGAATAGGCTTTGACAAAGGTGTCCAGCCCGCGGCTGTCCGGCAGTCCCAGGTCCAACAGGACCAGGTCAATCTCGCTCCGGCCCAGTTTTTCCAACCCCGTCGAGAGCTGCGACACCCAGTCGATTTCAAAGCTGGCGCCTTCGACCTCCGCCAGCATCTCTCGAATCAGCCGGGCATCGCCGGGATTGTCCTCCACCAGGAGGATTCTGATGTTGTTGCCAATCACTTGTGAATCACCTCGGAGGTAATTTCACCACCGTCAACCAGAAATTTTCAATGGACTGCACTACCGTCAGGAACTGCTCCAGGTCCACCGGTTTGTTAATATAGCAGTTGGCATGGAGGTCGTAGGTCTTCAGGATGTCTTGCTCGGCTTTGGAGACTGTCAGGATCACCACCGGAATCCTTCTCAAGTCCGGGTCTGTTTTGATTTCCGCCAGCACTTCCCGGCCATTCATCTTGGGCAGGTTCAGGTCCAGCAGGATCAGGTCGGGGCGGGGCGCTTTGGCATAGCTTTCGTTGCGGCGCAGAAATTTTAAAGCCTCTTCGCCGTCTTCCACGGTGTGCAGGATATTCCGCACCTTGCCTTCCTTCAGCGCCTCCACGGTCAATCGCACATCCCCAGGGTTGTCTTCCACCATCAAAATCTCGATAGGCCGGCAACCTTCCCTGTCTAACATCATTTCTCCTCTCCCCCTAAGACATTGAAATAAAAAGTGCTTCCCTGGCCCGGAGCCGATTCCACCCAGATATGGCCGCCATGGCGTTCGACAATCTTCTTGCAAATGGCCAGGCCGATGCCGGTGCCGGGGTATTCTCCCCGGCCGTGCAGCCGCTGAAAAATAACAAAAATGCGCTCCTGGTGCTCCTTGGCGATGCCGATGCCGTTGTCTTTGACGCTCACCAGCCAATCTTTCTGCCGGGCTGTCGCCGAGATATGAATCCGGGGCAGCTCCCCGCTTCGGAACTTGATAGCGTTGGCCAGCAAATTTTGAAATAACTGAATCAACTGCACCGGGTCACCGCTCACCACCGGCAGCGGGTCATGTGTAATCTCAGCCTTACTTTCGCCAATGGTTCGATGCAGGTTGGCTTCAGCATCCTTCAGAACCTCGGTCAGGTCCGTTGGAGTCGGCGGTTTCCCCCGCGTGCCCACCCGGGAATAGGCCAGCAGATCGTTAATGAGCTGCTGCATCCGGGTGGCCCCGTCCACCGCAAAGCCGATGAATTCGTCGGCGTTCTGATCCAGCTTGCCTTGATAGCGCCTGGCGAGAAGTTGCGTAAAACTGGCCACCATGCGCAGCGGCTCCTGCAAATCATGGGAGGCCACGTAGGCGAACTGCTCCAGTTCGGCGTTGGAGTGGGCCAGGTCGTTGGCATAGAGAGCCAGCTTCCTCTCAGCCCGGCGCCTCTCGTCCAGTTCCACCGACAGGCGGGCATTGGCGTCGCGCAACTCCTCGGTGCGTATTGCCACCTTGTTTTCCAGGACCTCTTTGTCTTGCTGCAGAATTGCGGCGGCTTCCTTGATGGTAAGGAACAGGGGGCGGATGGCGAAAACGCCTGCCAGCATAACCGCCGAAATCGCCAGGGCTATTACAGCATCCCAAAAGTCTTGTTTATCGATCTGGCCGCCGGTGAGTTCGTACCAGACCATGGCGGTGCGTCGAATCGCCATAAGGACGAGACCCGACGAAATTAGCAGCCAGGCCGGGCTCTTGCCGGTCACCCGGATCAGCCGCAAGGCATAAACCGCGGCAGTGAGTTGGATAACCACGGCGGCAATTTGCAGCAGAACGGAGAGAGAGATTAACCAATTCGCGGTCATGAAATACCTTAACTACAGTTGTGGCGGAAAACAGCAGGACGTCTAATGTTCTTGATGTTCAGGCAACACATGGATAATCATTATTATATAATTCTATTTTAAAAAATTCATTACAGAATAAAAAAATCATTAAACTCCTACGCGGCGGCGCCGCAGCCTTCAATCCGTCTGGAGCGCCTCCAACCTTGACAACATCTGCTTTAGAAGCCGTTTCAAGACCGGTTTGTAGCCTATTTCTTGGTTAATCAAAGAATTTCAAGGGGAAATAACCCCCCTTTGAAAAAGGGGGGCAGGGGGGATTTATATAACCTTTTGAAATCCCCCTAAATCCCCCTTTTTCAAAGGGGGATTTAAATACCCTCCAATCCTATCTGTTTACTGATTGAGAAGCATATTTCGCAGTTTATGAGCTTTGAAATAGGTTTTAATTAGCCGCCTCGGGTTGGGAGGGCATGGGATGCACCACTACGATCCAGGGAAGACACAGGGCCTGCTTTTCCGAGGCATAGGGAAAACCCGTGGGTAAATAGGCCCCGAAGGGGCATTGGCTGCAAAATTTCCCCTCCGTGCCGCAGATTTCCCTGAGGTGCGCGGCATCGCCAATCAACTGCCGCAGTTCCTCATGCAGCTTCCGAATATCCTTCAGTTGCGGGCTGTCGATCTCATGGATCAGGCGATCCATCACCCGGGCCAATTCCAGCAAGAACGGGGGTAGATGGTCTTCGGCCTTCTGCAGCCGCGTCAAAAAGTCTTGGGTCTGAATGCCGGCGGTAGTCATGATTGCTGCTGTTGCTCCTTTTTTCTCGACCGGGGAAATTGAATGTGGGACAACATCCCCGCTCCGAGGTAGATCTTGTATAAAGTGTTAAACCATTTGTTTGCTTGAGGAATATACTCCAGAATCGGCCGCCGTCCGGTGCTCCACTCCACCAGAAACTGCGTGAAAATAATCCACTGCATCAACTCTTCAGGATGATCTATGACCGAAGGATAATAGCGAAACTCGATGGTGCCCCGGTACCAGTAAGAATGGAGGTTGAGACCGTGGTAGCGGGTGGGATGAAGCTTTCGATGCCGCGGCGTCTTCGGGTCATCCCGATTCTCCGGGGAATACCAGAGATTCTGGACCCGGGGGATGGCCCTACCTGAGCCTTCCCGCCGGTACCAGTCATATAAATCGACCTCCAAAGGGCGGCAGGTCTCAGCCAGGCGCCGCTCCTCCGGCAATAGATGATAGATGTAGCCTTCGAAGATGGAGATGATCCGCATCAACTGGAAGAGTTCCCGGTTGCCGAATTCGGTCGCCTCCACCCCGTGGTGTACGTGAAAACCGCAGGTTTCATTAACCCGGATCTCGGGAAATTCCCGCAGCAAGAGCAGGACTTCGTATAATTCCACCAGGCCCTTCAAGCCCGAAAGGATAGGGCTTACCAGTTCGCTGCCACCGGCCCCTTTAATGGTGTCGTCCAGAACAAAGGACCAGGCCTGATAAGCCGGTTCCTCGGACGAGAAGCCGTTTAAGTTGATGCCCCGGTCTTGAAAAATCTTGGGCAGGAGTGTCCCGGAAGAGTCCCGGCTGGTGATCTTGTAGGGAGGAATAACCTGCCGGTCGCCCACCGAAATGGAATATTTTAGCCCGAAAGTCTCAATCTCCACCCCGAAAGGACGGTCGGTGAAGTACTGCAACATCGGATGCTTCTGTTTTAAACGCGTTTCTGAGAACCCAGGTGTGCCCACCTTGGCCGCTCCCCCAACCCCTAGACAATTCAAAGCCGCAGGGCTCAGTTCCTGCGGTGGCGTATAATTTTCCCTGGTGAAAATTCCTGATATCCAAGATAACGAAAAGAGGGAACGATGGCAAGAGAATTCCGTGGAGCATCCGGGTAATTTTTCCCGGCCCCAAGACGCGTCTCACCCGGCGATGGTCATCGCCCGGTGATACCAGAAACTAGGAATTTTTGCCTGCCTAAAACGGCCGGCCTGGAGGAAGCAAGGCTATTTAGGATACTGCACTTCGAAGACGCGCTTAGCCACTTCAAAAGTCCCTGTGTAGTAAGGCTCACGCAGATTGGTGACAATGACCCCATTGCGATAATTGGAGGCATGAATCATTTTTCCATCTCCCAAGTAGATCCCGGCATGCCCTACATGGCCGCCCCGCCGGAAAAAGAGGAGATCGCCGGGAAGCATCTTGGAGAAATCCATCTGCCGGGTCACAGTCTTGCCTACCTGGGCCTGCTCGGCACTCGAGCGCGGCAGATTAATCTTGAAGCCGTGGTAGATGTACTGCACGAAGCCGGAGCAATCAGTGGCGGAGCCGGTCGCCAAGGAACCGCCGCGGCAGTAGGGCGAACCTTTAAAATATTCGGCTTGGGCCAGGACCAATTCCGAGAAATTCCAGGGCTCGAATTTGGCATACTTGGGCTCGACTTGCGAGACTGAGAGATCTCTCCTGCTATCCGCGGGCTGGGAGGAGGGCCGGGTCAGCGGAGAGACGGGCTTGTTTTTCTTTGGACCCATGGGTTCAATGAGAAAACCGCCGCCCCTTTGAGGAGTAACCTTCATCAGCGGCCGAGTCTCGGTTATGGGAGAACTGGCAGATCTGGACTCGTATCTGGGGGTCATGGAAGACTGTACAACTTCATTATCTTCCCGCTCCTTAGTGGAATACCGCCGGCGGCTTGTACTGTCAGGGGCCTTTTTCGAGGACTTGGTCTTGCTGCTAACCTTGTGCTGGGACTTGGAGGTGGACTTCTTTTTTACACTTTGGGTAGGCACTGAATGCGCCAGGCTAGGGGTGAATGCCAGGGATAAAGTGATCATCGCGCTCAAAAGGAACCGATTCGTCATCCAGAACCTCCTTGGTTGTGGGACAATTCCGAGGGAGCCATCCATAGCCCCCGACAAAGGGCGGGTTAATACCGTCTTGTCTGATCAACGGCCTACTAGGTAATTTTGCCTAGAACATTGAAAAGGACATTAATATAAGTGTGATTCGATGTCAAATCTTTTTTTCCCGCCCTTAGACAGCCGTGCCATTTGCCCCGGTTAATCAGCAACATAGCTTAGATTTTTTCTTCGCCGCTGAAAAGCCGCGGCAGGGGCCAACATCCCAAAAGCAAGGGATAGTCGGCCTGGAAGCCTCGATCCCTTGTTCCAGGTGGCGGCTCTGCCAAGGCATCGAGGAGTGGAATCATAAAAAAAGGGGCTCCAGGAGCCCCTCTGGTTACCACAAATAGCACGGTTCAGCTCGCTTCAGTCTTCTTTTTCTTGGCCTTCGGCAATTTTTCCGGGCGGTCCACCAATTCCAGGATGGACAAAGGGGCGCCATCGCCCAGCCGCACCCCCAGGGGAATGATGCGGGTATAGCCCCCGGGGCGGTCCTGGTAACGCTCTTTCAGTTCGTTGAAGAGCTTGGCCACCACCTTTTTGGAGCGCACTACGGCCATGGTCAGGCGACGGGCATGCAAGTCGCCCCGCTTGGCCAGGGTAATGACCTTCTCGGCCCACTGGCGGGCCTCTTTGGCCTTGGCTTGAGTAGTCTCTACCCGCTCCACGTCGAGCAGGGAGGTGATCAAATTACGCAGCATGGCCTGGCGATGCTCCGTAGTACGGGAGAGGCGTCGGCCGGCTTTTAAGTGTCTCATGCGACTTCTTCCTTCCTTTCCGGCATCTGGTCCGGAGGCATAAAGTTTTCCAGCTTCATTCCCAAATGCAGCCCCATTTCCGTGAGGATCTCTTTGATCTCGTTCAAGGACTTGCGACCGAAATTCTTGGTCTTCAGCATTTCTTGCTCGGTTTTCTGCACCAGTTCGCCGATGAAGCGGATGTTGGCGTTACGCAGGCAGTTGGCGGCCCGGACCGAGAGTTCCAGTTCATTAACGCTGCGATAGAGGTTTTCGTTCAGGGTGGGAGGCTCTTCCGCGGCCTTCTCCTCCATCCCCATGGGTTCCTCTTCGAAGTTGATGAACATGGAAAGGTGCTCTTTCAGGATCTTGGCGGCAAAGGCCACGGCGTTCTCCGGCGTGATGCTGCCGTCAGTCCAGACCTCCAGGGTGAGCTTGTCGTAGTCGGTGCGCTGCCCTACCCTAGCCTGGGTCACCACATAATTCACCTTGCGGATGGGCGAAAAGCTGGCGTCCAGAGGGATGTAGCCGATGGGCTGGTCTTCTTCCTTATTAGCCTCGGCCGGCACGAAGCCCTTACCGCTCTTGACCGTCATTTCGATACTGATTTGCCCGTCTGCCGCCAAGCCTGCAATGTGATGGTCAGGATTGAGGATCTCCACCATGCCATCCGTCTTGATATCTCCGGCTTTGACTTCCGTTTCCCCCGAGGCGTCCAGGTGCAGCATCCTGACGCCGTCGGTAAGCATCTTCAGGCGCACCTGCTTGAGATTGAGAAGGATCTCGGTGACATCCTCTCTCACCCCGGGGATGGCGGAAAATTCGTGGTGCACGTCCCGGATGCGAACCGCAGTGATGGCCGAGCCTCGGAGTGATGACAGCAAGACCCTTCGCAGGGCGTTGCCCAGAGTGGTGCCAAAGCCGCGCTCCAGCGGCTCGCAGGTGAACTTGCCATAGGAGCGGGTGTGGGTCTCGCCATCCACTTCCAGCCGTTTGGGCTTGATTAAGTCCGTCCAATTTTTGTGGATCATGGTTCCTCGTTCAAACTACTCAGTTGTTATGGCCTCAAAATAGATGACGCCCCCCCGGCGGCCTGCCGGGGGAGTCGTGTTCCGGCCATAAAGAATCATGATTCTCTATTTGGAATAAAGCTCCACGATCAGATGTTCTTGAATCGGCATGGTGATGTCTTCCCGACTGGGGAACATGATCACCCGGCCTTTGGCCTCATCCTTGTTGAATTCCAGCCAGGCGGGCGTGCCCCGCCGGGCCACCGCCTCCATGGCGTCTTTGATCAACGGCAGGGCGCGGCCCTTCTCGGTGGACTGGATCACGTCGCCTTTGCGCACCAGGTAAGAAGGCAGGTTCACCCTATTGCCATTGACCAAAATGAGGTTGTGCCGCACCAGCTGCCGGGCCTGGGACCTTGAGTTGGCAAAGCCCAGACGGTATACTACATTATCCAGGCGCCGCTCCAGCAAGACCAGCAGGTTGGTCCCGGTGACGCCTTTCTGCCGTTCGGCCTTCTCAAAATAGCTGCTGAACTGCTTCTCCAGCACCCCGTAAATACGTCTGACTTTCTGTTTTTCCCGGAGCTGGGTGCCGTAGTCGGACACCTTACTGCGCCGCTGGCCGTGCTGCCCCGGCGGGTAGTGCCGCCGGTCAATGGCGCACTTGTCGGTGTAGCAGCGGTCGCCTTTCAGATATAGTTGCATCCCTTCCCGGCGGCAGAGCCGGCAGACCGGTCCTAAATATCTAGCCAATTTCAGTCACCTCTTATTTACACGCGGCGGCGTTTGGGAGGACGGCAGCCGTTATGGGGAATGGGGCTGACGTCCCGGATCAGGTTGATGGACAGGCCGGCGGATTGCAAAGCTCTGAGCGCCGCCTCCCGGCCCGCTCCCGGCCCCTTGACGTAGACGTCGACATTGCGCATGCCATGTTCCATGGCCTTCTTGGCCGCATCCTGGGCGGCCAGTTGCGCCGCAAAAGGCGTGCCCTTGCGGGAACCCTTAAAGCCTTGGACCCCGGAGGACGACCAGGAAACCACATTGCCGATGGGATCGGTGATGGTCACCAGGGTGTTATTGAAGGTGGCTTTAATATGGGCCACCCCCACGGGAATATTCTTACGCTCTTTCTTCTTTTTGGTGCGAACCTGCGGTTTGGCCACAACGCCTCCTTACGCCTTCTTCCGTTTGCCCACCACGCTGCGGCGCGGGCCCTTGCGGGTACGGGCATTGGTATGGGTGCGCTGGCCCCGCACCGGCAAACTCCGGCGGTGCCGCAAACCCCGGTAACATCCCAGGTCCATCAGGCGTTTGATGTTCATGGACACTTCCCGCCTGAGGTCGCCTTCAACTTTACAAGTGTGGTCGATCGCCTGCCGGATGCTGGTGATTTCGGCATCCGTCAGCTCACTCGTCTTGGTGCCCGGGTCCACCTTGGCTTCCGCCAATACCCGGCCCGCAGTGGTGTGACCAATGCCGTAAATATAGGTTAGGGCGATCTCAATTCGCTTGTTTCGGGGCAGATCGATGCCTGCGATTCGTGCCAATGCCTTCCCTCCTAGCCCTGCCGCTGCTTATGTTTGGGATTTTCACAGATCACCCGCACGATCCCTTTACGGCGAATAATCTTACACTTGACGCACATCCGTTTTACTGATGCCCTGACCTTCATATTTTCACCTTATCTGACGCGGTAGACGATGCGCCCCCGGCTCAAATCGTAGGGCGACAATTCCAAAATGACCTTGTCCCCCGGAAGGATTTTGATGTAATGCATTCGCATCTTCCCGGAGATGTGGGCCAGAACCTTATGGCCGTTGGGCAGCTCCACCCGGAACATGGCATTGGGCAACGGCTCGATAACCGTGCCTTCCACTTCAATGGCGTCTTCTTTTGGCATCTACCTGTCTTTTAGTTATTTCAAAAGGTTAAAACCAAATACTAATTTATTTTTCCGACAAAATCAACCTGCTGTGCCGGGGCAGGCCCCTCATAACCTGCTCAGAATCAGGGGCCCATTTTCCGTCACCGCCACGGTATGCTCAAAATGGGCGGCCAGCGAGCCGTCCTGAGTCACCGCGGTCCAGCCGTCCTTTAAGATCCTTACCTGCCAGGCCCCCATGGAGGTCATGGGTTCGATGGCCAAAGTCATGCCTGCCTGGAGCACCGGACCCCGCCCCGGCGGACCAAAATTGGGAATCTGCGGGTCTTCATGCAGCGACCGGCCGATGCCGTGGCCCACAAACTCCCGAATCACTCCGAAGCCGGCCTCTTCCACCAAGGTCTGCACCGCATGCGAGATATCCGTCAGGCGCTTGCCCACTCTCGCCTGCTCAATCCCGGCGTAAAGGGCCTTTTCGGTGGCCTCCATCAGACCCCGCGCCTTGGGAGTCACTTCGCCCACAGCCACGGTTAGCGCGGCATCCCCGTAATAGCCCTGGTATTTAACCCCAAAGTCGAGGCTCACCAAATCCCCGGACTTAATGCGCCGGCCCCCGGGGATACCGTGGACGATTTCTTCGTTCACCGAGATGCAGACCGACCGGGGATAGCCCCGGTAGCCCTTGAAGGCCGGTGAAACGTTGCGGCCGCGGCACATTGCTTCCGCCCATTCGTCCAATTCCCGGGTTTCGACCCCGGGCGTTATCCGTTCCTTAATCCCCTCCAGGACCTCGGCGACGATGCGGTTAGCCACCTCCATCTTGGCGAGTTCCTGGGGGGATTTTAGGAGAATCATCTATCTCTAATGTTTGCCGCCGCAGGAGCAGGCGCAACTGCCGCCGGCCACGATCCCGACGATCTTGTTAAAAATGTCGTCGATGCTGCCGACGCCGGCGATGGGCCGGACTAATCCCTTCTTGGTGTAGTAATCGATCAGGGGCTTGGTCGCCTGGTTGTAAGTAGCCAGGCGAGAGCGCACCGTGGTCTCATTGTCATCGTCCCGCTGATAGAGTTCGCTGCCGCACTTATCGCAGACGCCCTCTTTCTTGGGCGGGGTGAACTTTATATGGAACATCTGGCCGCAAGCGGCGTTTTTGCAGGTGCGCCGGCCGGTGAGCCGGGTTACCAGGGCCTCTTCGTCCACGTCAATGGAGACGACATGGTCGATCTTGCTGCCCAAGCCGGCCAGGACCTTGTCCAGCGCTTCGGCCTGGGGCACGGTGCGCGGGAAGCCGTCCAGGATGAAGCCCTTCTTGCAGTCGGGCTGCGCCAGGCGATCCTTGATGATGCCGATGACTACTTCATCGGGCACCAGTTTCCCGGCATCCATATATTCCTTGGCTTTACGGCCCATTTCGGTGCCTTCCTTGACCGCGGCACGCAAAATATCGCCGGTGGAGATCTGCGGAATTTGGAACTTGTCGATGAGTTTCTTGGCTTGAGTGCCTTTACCGGCACCCGGGCCGCCCAATAGGATCAGATTCATAGCCTCGCCTCCTTCTTAGTCTCAGATCAGCGCCGTACCCGGCTCATGCGTTTCTTCATGAAGCCCTCGTAATGGCGGGTGAGTAGATGCGACTCAATCTGGCTCATGGTATCCATGGCCACACCCACCACGATCAGCAGGGCCGTACCACCAAAGTAAAAAGGAACGTTGAACTTCTGGATAAAAATACTGGGAATTACGCACACCAAGGAAACGTACAGGGCGCCGCCCAGGGTGATGCGGGTAAGAATCCGGTCGATATATTCCGAGGTCGGTTTGCCTGGCCGCAGCCCCGGCACGTAACCGCCCCATTTCTTCAGGTTATCCGCCACGTCCACCGGGTTGAAGGTTACCGCGGTGTAGAAATAACAGAAAAAGATGATCAAGCCCACGTAAAACAAATCATGGTACAAGCCGCCCGGAGAGATGGCCTCCATCGACCGCTTGACCCAATCGATACTTACCAAACCCGCTACCGTTGCCGGAAACATCAATAGTGACGAGGCGAAGATCGGGGGAATGACCCCGGAGGTGTTGACCTTCAGGGGCAGGTGGGTGCTCTGGCCGCCATACATCTTCCGCCCCACCACTCGCCTGGCGTATTGTACCTGGATACGGCGCTGACCCCGCTCTACAAAGATAATGAAACCTACCACCAAGACCATCACCACTACCAGCAGCACCATCAAGAGGGGATAAATCTCGCCCGTGCCCATCAACTCGAAAGTCTTGATGATGGCGGAAGGCAGCCGCGCCACGATACCCGCAAAGATGATCAATGAAATGCCGTTGCCGATGCCCCGCTCGGTGATCATCTCCCCCAGCCACATGATGAAGGCCGTGCCCGAAGTCAGGGTAAGCACCGTCATCAGGCGGAAGGCCCACCCCGGGTGCAGCACCACCGGCAGATTGCCGCCGGTCATGGACTCCAGGCCCACCGCGATCCCCAGACCCTGGATAGCGGCGATCACCACCGTGCCGTAGCGCGTATATTGCTTGATCTTCTTCTGGCCCGCTTCGCCTTCCTTATACAGCTTCTCCAGCGCCGGGATGACCACCTTCATCAGTTCAATGATGATGGAGGCGCTGATGTAAGGCATGATCCCCAGGGCGAAGACGCTGAGCTTCTCCAGGGCGCCGCCGGAAAACATATCGAACAGCCCGAAGATGGTGCCCCGCTGCTGCGCAAAGAACGCCATCAAAGCCTGGGGATCGATCCCCGGGGTGGGGACCTGACAGCCCAGGCGGTAGACGGCCAGCATCAACAGGGTGAAGAGAATGCGGCGTTTCAGTTCCGGGATCTTGGCGATGCTGGAGAAAGCAGACACTTAGAGGACCTCCACCCGCCCTCCGGCGGCCTCAATTTGCGCCTTGGCTGCGGCGCTGGCGGCCTGAACCTTAACGATCAGGGGCACTGTCACCTCACCAACGGCCAGGAGTTTAATCCGCTTGGTCTTGGCGTCCACCAGGCCGGCATCTTTTAAGGCCGCCTCGTCCACCACGCTGTCTGCCGCGAACCGCTTCAGATCGCGCAGATTGACGATGGACCAGGGCTGCCGGAAAATATTATTAAAGCCGCGCTTGGGAATGCGCCGGGTCAGCGGCATCTGGCCGCCTTCAAAACCTGGGCCCTTGGGCCCGCCGGCCCTGGAGTTCTGCCCCTTATGGCCGCGGGCTGCGGTCTTGCCCCAACCGGAGCCAGGGCCGCGGCCGACCCGTTTCTTACTATGCTTGGACCCCGGGCTGGGCGAAAGTTCTGAAAGTCGCATCGGTTATTCTCCTTCCGGGACCTGCCGGACATCCACCAGATGGGCGACCTGGCGCACCATGCCGGCCAGGGCTGGCGTCTCTTTGTGGCGCACGGTCTTCTGAAGACGCGTCAGTCCCAGCGTCTGCAAAGTCTTGCGATGCTGCGGCGGCCGCCCGATGGGGCTTTTGCGCAAAGTTATTTCGAGAAACATAATTGAGCTCTCAGCTTTCAGCTTTCAGCAGTCAGCTAAGAAAAATCTGTCTGCTTTGGCTGATCTTTTAATTTTGGTCTGCCGGTGATTAAACCTGTGGCCAACTTAATATGCTAAACGCGCCAGCTTTAAGCTAATAGCTGAAAGCTGACCGCTGATAGCTTTATCCCAGTATTTCCGCCAGAGGCCGGTTCCGTCGGGCAGCCACCTCATCCGGCGACGACAACTGCTTCAGGGCCGCCATGGTGGCCTTCACGGCGTTATGGGGATTGTTGGACCCCAGGCATTTGGTCAGGACGTTCTTGATGCCCGCCACCTCGACCACCGCCCGCACCGGACCGCCGGCAATGACCCCGGTCCCTTCCGAAGCCGGCTTCAGCATCACCCGGCCGGAGCCGTACTCCCCCAACACGGTATAGGGAATGGTGTTGTTGAGAATCGGCACCTGGACCATGCCCTTCTTGGCCTGCTCCACCGCCTTGCGGATGGCCTCCGGCACTTCGTGGGCCTTGCCCAAGCCGAAGCCTACCTTTCCCTGGCCGTCGCCCACCACCACAATGGCGCTGAAGCGAAAGCGGCGTCCACCCTTCACGACCTTGGCCACCCGGGCGATATTCACCACCTTGTCAGTAAATTGCTGTTCCTGCGCCTCTGACTCGAACAAGCTTACCTCCACTCAGTTGTCAGTAAGTCAGTAGCCAGTTGCCAGCTATTTACTGACCCCTGACCCCTGACCCCTGGCCCCTAAAATTCTAGTCCATTCTCCCGGCAACTGTCGGCCACGGCCTTGACCCGGCCGTGATAGATGAAACCGTTGCGGTCGAACACCACTTGTGAAATGCCCTTTTCCTTAGCCTTGGCAGCCAGAAGCTTACCCACTTCCTTAGCGGCGTCGGCCTTCTTCAGACCGCTCAATTTGTCCTTGAGTTCGCCGCTCAGAGTGGAGGCCGCCGCCAGGGTCTGGCCTTTGCCATCGTCAATGATCTGGGCGTATATATGCCGGGCGCTGCGGAATACCGAGAGCCGCGGCCGCGCCTCAGAGCCACTGATCTTTCTCCGGATTCGCTGCCGTCTTTTTAGTCTCGCCGCTTCTTTGGGGTTCATTACCATTTCTCCCTTAACGGCCGCCGGCCTTGCCCACTTTGCGGCGGACGATTTCGCCCGCGTGTTTAATGCCTTTGCCTTTATAGGCATCCGGCGGCCGCAAGGCCCGGATCACCGCCACTGTCTGGCCCAGGACCTCTTTGTCGTGGCCCGTCAGCTCGATCCGGTTGGCCTTCTCCACCTTGGCGCTGACCCCTTTGGGCAGGGGAAAATCCACCGGATTGGAATAGCCCACGCTGAATACCAGGCTGTTGCCTTTAGCCTCGACCTTATAGCCGGTGCCCAACAACTCCAATACCCGGGTATAGCCTTCGCTCACCCCGGTGACCATGTTGGCCGCCAGAGTCCGGGCCAAACCCCAATACGACCGGGACAACCGGTCTTCACCCTGGGGGGTCACGGTGATCTCCGTGGCTTTGATGTCCACGCTGACCCGGGGCGGCATGAGCTGCTTGAGGCTGCCTTTGGGTCCCGTGACCTCCAAATTACCGTCTTTTAGTACAGCCTTCACCCCTTTGGGCAAAGGCACTGGTTTTTTACCGATGCGGCTCATGGTCTCACCTTACCAGACTTCGCAGAGAACTTCGCCGCCCACCTGCAGTTTCCGGGCCTGCCGGTCGGCCACCACCCCCTGGGAGGTGGAGACCACCGCCACCCCCAGGCCACCTTGGACCTTGGGGAGCTCGGCGTGGCCGAAATAGACCCGGCGCCCGGGCTTGCTTACCCGCCGCAAGCCCTGGATGAGCGGTTTCTGATGTTCTCCATATTTAAGATATACCCGGAGGATGCCCTGGCGATTGTCCTTGATCACCTTGTAATTCTTGATGAAGCCCTCTTCTTTCAAGATACGGGCCAGGCTGATCTTCATGCGGGACGCCGGGATATCCACTTTGTCAAACCGGGCGTGCCCGGCATTGCGGATCCGGGTCAGCATATCGGCGATGGGGTCGGTCATACACATATTGGGCCTACCAGCTCGATTTAGTCACCCCAGGGATCTCTCCCTTAAGGGCCATGTTGCGGAAACAGATGCGGCAAATGCCGAACTTCCGCAGGAACGCCCGGGGCCGGCCGCACAACGGGCAGCGGTTATATTTCTGGACCTCAAACTTGGTGGGGCGTTTTGCCTTGGCTATCAACGATTTCTTGGCCATGCTATCTCCTGAAGGGCATTCCCAACAGCTTCAATAAAAACTTGCCTTCTTCATCGGTCCGGGCGGTGGTGACAATGGTGATG
>JAMCQY010000046.1:417-5697 GCA_023381945.1 Deltaproteobacteria bacterium | reverse complement strand
CAACGGGCAGCGGTTATATTTCTGGACCTCAAACTTGGTGGGGCGTTTTGCCTTGGCTATCAACGATTTCTTGGCCATTAGCTTCTCCGTAGGGGCGGGTTTGAAACCCGCCCCTACAAAATCTTATCTCCTGAAGGGCATTCCCAACAGCTTCAATAAAAACTTGCCTTCTTCATCGGTCCGGGCGGTGGTGACAATGGTGATATTCATCCCCTTGACCTTATCGATCTTGTCGTAGTCGATCTCCGGGAAGATGATCTGCTCTTTCACGCCCAGGGTATAATTGCCCCGGCCGTCAAAGGCCTTCTCCGACACGCCCCGGAAGTCCCGCACCCGGGGCAGCACCACGTTGACCAACTTGTCCAGGAAGAAATACATCCGGTCCCGGCGCAGGGTGACCATGCAACCGATGGGCATGCCTTCCCGGAGTTTGAAGGCCGCAATGGACTTCTTGGCCTTGGTCACCACCGGCTTTTGGCCGGCAATGGCGGACAATTCGGTCTGGGCCGACTCGAGCAGCTTGATGTTCTGGATGGCCTCGCCCAACCCCAGGTTGATGACGATCTTCTCCAGCCTTGGCGCCTGCATGGGGCTTTTGTACTTAAACTCCTGCATTAACCGGGGCAGGCATTCCGAACGGTAATATGCCATCAACCGGGCGGGGAACTTCTCCGCCGGGGCGGCCTCTTTTACTTCAGCCGCCGGCTTGGCTTCGCCTTTGCCCTTGGCTTTGGCCTCGGCCTTCCCTTTGCCCTTGGCCTCGCCCTGAGGTTTGGCCTTCGGTTTTTTCTCTTTCTCTTTCTCAGCCATCAATCATTTCCTTACATTTCAAACAGACCCGCACCTTTTTGCCTTCACCGGTCGTGGTCAGGCGGAAGCGGGTGGCCGTGGCGCATTTAGGGCAGATGAGTTTCACCTTGGACACAAACAACGGCGCCTCTTTCTCGACGATGCCCCCCTGCCCGGTGGTGGGGCTGGGCCGGGTGTGGCGCTTGATCATATTGATCTTTTCCACCAGCACCTGGTTCTTTTCCCGGAAGACCTTGAGGACCTTGCCGGTCTTGCCCTGTTCCTTGCCAGTGATCACTTCCACCAGATCGTTCTTCTTCAGGCGGATCTTCACCGGCTCCTTTTTTGGTTTTTGAGCCCTGGGCATCACAGCACCTCCGGGGCCAGAGAAATGATCTTCATGAACCGCTTGGCCCTTAGTTCCCGGGCCACCGGCCCGAAAATGCGAGTGCCGATGGGATCGCCCGCCGGGTTGATCAGCACCGCGGAGTTGTCGTCAAACTTGATGTAGGAGCCGTCGGCCCGCCGGGTCTCTTTGACGGTGCGCACCACCACGGCCCGCATGACATCGCCTTTTTTCACCTTGGAGTGCGGCAGCGCTTCCTTAACCGACACCACGATGATGTCTCCGACGTGGGCGTACCGTCTCCTGGTGCCGCCCAACACGCGGATGCACGAGACCTTTTTGGCGCCGGAGTTGTCCGCCACGGTCATCTGGGTGTGAACTTGAATCATGGTCTATATCCTCAAGGCGCGGGCCGCTTATTGGGCCTTCTCCAGGATCTGTTTAACCCGCCAGTGCTTGTCCCGGCTGATGGGCCGGGTCTCTTCCAGCAGGACCTTGTCCCCGATATTGCAATTATTCTCGGGATCGTGGGCTTTGATCTTCACCCGGCGCCGGATGATCTTGTGGTAGAGGGGGTGCGCCACCAGGCGCTTTACTTCCACCACCACGGTCTTGTCCATCTTGTCACTGACCACCATGCCTACCCTGGTCTTGCGAATGCCGCGCGCTTTTTCCATATATTCCTAACCTTCCGGGTTACTGCTGCGCCCCGGCCTTGGCATTGAGAACCGTCTTGATCCGGGCCAGGTCCTTTTTAACCTGTCCCAACCGGGCGGTGTTATCCAGCTGTTGCCGGCTGTGCTGAAAATTCAGATTAAACAACTCCTCAGAGACCTCTTTCTGCTTGGCCTCGAGCTCCTCCACGGTCAGGTCCCTCAGATCATGGGCCTTCATGATTTGGCCTCCGCAGAGGCTTCTTCCTCGGCCTCAGCCGGTGCGGCCGGCTCGGGCTCGGGCATGATGACCTTGGCCCACTTGGATTCGGACAGCGGCACGATGTTTTCCCGCTCAATGAACTTGGTGCGCAGGGGCAGCTTGTGGGCCGCCAGGCGCATGGCCTCTGCGGCCACCTCCCGTTCGACGCCCGCCATCTCATAAAGCACTAGCCCCGGCCGGATCACCGCCACCCAACCTTCGGGGGAGCCTTTGCCTTTACCCATGCGGGTTTCAGCCGGTTTCTTGGTGAACGGCTTGTCCGGGAAAACCCGGATCCACACCTTGCCGCCGCGTTTCACGTGCCGGGTGATGGCGATACGGGCCGCCTCGATCTGCTGGGCGGTAATCCATCCGCATTCCGTGGCCTGTAAGGCATAATCACCAAAAGCGATGAAATTGCCCCGGGTGGCTTCGCCCCGCCGGCGTCCCTTCATCACCTTGCGATGTGCTACTCTTTTTGGTGCTAGCATTTGTTTATTTCCTTAATCCTGACCCTGTAATGGCTTAAATTCTTTCTATCTCGTAATCTTCGACGTAACTTCCGTGGCCTTCCTTACCGTTGCCTCGGCAATTTTCGCCATTGGTTACCAGGTTCCTCCACTCGATGCCGTATAATAATTCATATGCCCAATCTACGCCGCCGCCGCCGTAATAAGCATTTAACTGGTATGACTTCATCAATACATCGCAGCCATAGCCAATATCGACGACGGTTCCCTCTTCTCCAACTAAGAGAGAATATTTACGTTTCGTTCTCGGACTTGGATCAACCAGTCTAACCCTGTCACCAATCTTAAAAACGGGTTCCATGGTTGGTTTTTTCTCCAGTCCCCCGTCTCCGGTCTTCTGTCCCTAAAAAGTTACCGCCTCTTCGGCACCCAACAGTTCGCCGTGGAAGATCCAGGTCTTCACCCCGATAATTCCGTAAGTGGTATGAGCCTCGGCAAAACCGTAATCGATAAAAGCCCGCAGGGTGTGCAGCGGCACCCGGCCTTCCCGGTACCATTCCTGCCGGGCGATTTCCGCCCCCGCCAGGCGGCCCTTGCAGCGAATCTTAACGCCCTTGGCCCCGAATTTCAGGGCCTGGCCCACCGACTTCTTCATGGCCCGGCGGAAGGAGACCCGCCGTTCCAACTGCTGGGCGATATTTTCCGCCACCAATTGGGCGTTGATTTCGGGCTTGCGCACTTCCTGCACATCGATCACCAGCTCCCGGCCCACTAGCTTTTCCAGCCGGCGGCGCAGGTCTTCAATCTTTTTGCCCTTTTGGCCGATCACCATGCCCGGCCTGGAGGTATGGATCTTGATGGTCAGCTTGTTAGCCGCCCTCTTGATATCGACACCGGCGATCCCTGATCCTTTGAGCTCCCGATCTGCCTTGATGAAGTCCCGAAGCTTGCGGTCCTCCATCACCAGGGAGGCGAAATCCCTCCGGGAAAACCACACGGAATCCCATTTACGGTAGCTTCCCAGGCGAAAACCGATGGGGTGAACTTTCTGACCCAAACCATCCTCCTTTATTCTGTAGCCAGTAGTCAGTAGCCAGTATTTACTGCTCACTGCTTACTGCTCACTGCTCACTTTCCTTTAGCCTGTCCCTCTTTGAGGACCACGGTAATATGACTGCCTCTCTTCAAAATGCGGTTGACCCGCCCCATAGCCCGGGCCTGAAAGCGTTTCAGGCTGGGACCGCCATCCACCTGGACTCCCTTCACCACCAGGGTATCCACGTCAATCTGGGGCCGCTGTTCGGCGTTGGCCACCGCGGACATTACCACCTTGCGCAAGATTCTGGCCCCGCGCTGTGGCATGAAACGCAGGATGGCCAGGGCCTCGTCCACCTTCTTGCCGGGCAGCAACCGGGCTACCAGCCGCAGTTTTTGGGGCGAGGCGCGCAAAAATTTGGCGCGGGCTGTAATTTCCATGACTATTTCTTACCCACTTTCGATTTGCGATCCCCGGCATGGCCGCCGAAATGGCGGGTGGGAGAGAATTCCCCCAACTTGTGCCCCACCATGTTCTCCGTGACATAAACCGGGATGAATTTCTTGCCGTTATGCACTGCCAGGGTCAGGCCGATAAAGTCCGGAGTAATAGTGGATCGCCGCGACCAGGTCTTGATCACCTTGCGGTCCTGGGTATCCCGGGCCTTCATGACCTTGGCCTCGAGGCTGTCCTGCACGTAAGGTCCCTTTTTTAATGAACGGGCCACGATCTTCCCCTCTACTTCTTCGACCGGTGTTTAATGATATTCCGGTCGGACTCTTTTGGCTTTCTGGTTTTGAAACCCTTGGTGGGCACGCCCCAGGGGGTGACGGGATGCCGGCCGCCCGAAGACTTGCCTTCGCCGCCGCCCATGGGATGGTCCACCGGGTTCATGGCCACGCCCCGCACATGGGGCTTTTTGCCCAGCCAGCGTTTGCGCCCGGCCTTGCCCAACGAGACGTTCTCCTGTTCAACGTTGCTCAACTGGCCGATGGTGGCCCGGCAGTCCACCGACACCATCCGCACTTCACCCGAGGGCAGCTTCAGATGCGCGTTCTTCCCTTCCTTGGCCATCAACTGGGCATAAGCTCCCGCGGCCCGGGCCATCTGTCCGCCCTTCCCCGGCTTCAACTCAACGTTGTGCACCAGGGTGCCGGTGGGGATATTGGCCAAAGGCAATGAGTTGCCGGGCTTGATGTCCGCTTCGGGGCCAGCCACCACCCTGTCGCCCACCTTCAATTCCACCGGCGCCAGGATATAGGTCTTTTCACCGTCGAGGTAATGCAGCAGGGCGATGCGGGTGGTGCGGTTGGGATCATATTCGATGGACGCCACTTTGGCCTCCACCCCCAGCTTATTGCGCTTGAAGTCGATGAGCCGGTAGCGCCGCTTGTGCCCGCCGCCCATGTGGCGGCAGGTGACCCGGCCGTGGTTGTTGCGGCCGCCGGTCTTCTTCAGGGTCTTTACCAGGCTCTTCTCCGGGGCGGTGCGGGTGATCTCACTGAAATCGAGGGCCGTTGCATGCCGCCGCCCGGCGGAGGTTGGCTTCCGGTTAATCAGAGCCATGACAGTTATTCCTTATAAAGTAATTAACCCTAATTTTTAACTTGTTGCATTTCTGTCGGCTTTTAGCTGTCAGCCGTTAGCATTTAGCAGTTAGAAAAACCTAAAGCTCGTCTTTTTGTTTTTTGCTAACTGCTAATCTCTACCTGCTCCCTCCTCAA
>JAMCQY010000046.1:0-407 GCA_023381945.1 Deltaproteobacteria bacterium | reverse complement strand
CCCCTGCTTTTACAATCCTTCGTATCCCGCGATCTTTTCGCCGGGGGCCAGAGTGACAATGGCCTTCTTCCAATCCGGCCTTTTCCCTTCGTTTCTCCCCAGGCGCTTCTTTTTCCCCAACATCTGAATGGTGTTCACCGACAGGACCTTCACCTTGAACAGGGTCTCGATGGCCTTGCGGATCTCGATTTTATTAGCCTTGACGTCCACCTGGAGAGTCAGCTTGTTGTTGGCTTCCCTCTGGCTGTGGGTCTTTTCCGTGATGATGGGGCCTCTGATGAGCTGATGATAAGCCTTCATTTGGCCAACCTCTCTTCAATGGCCGCCAGGGCCGGGGAAAACAGCACCAGGTGGTCGTACTTGAGCACGTCGTAAACGTTCAGGCCCACCGGCAGCATTACCTGGCC
>JAMCQY010000400.1 GCA_023381945.1 Deltaproteobacteria bacterium | reverse complement strand
TATAGCGATTGCCAAAAATAATTTCTTGTAGGGGCGCACCCGCGTGTGCGCCCTCCTGCGGGCGGACACATGGGTCCGCCCCTACAATCCATCGGGTTATCGGAAAAAACTTTTGGCAAACGCTATAATCCAGCAATCAGAGGACGAAGAAATATGCCATCTAGAAAGATCTTATTGTTGAGCGACGGTTCGCAGATTTTTTCGGTACTGGACCAGGTGTTCAGGGATGAGGGTTATCAAACTCTGACTGAGCGCAGCAGCCAGGGTGCAGCCCAAGCCGTGCGCCGGGGCGGTTTTCACCTGGTGATCACCCGGGTAAAACAGGGCCGGAATGATTCCTTGGCCATATTGCAATCGCTGCGCCGGCGGCATCCGGGGATAACGGCGATTATCCTCAAGGGGGAACATGAGGTCAACTCCCCCCTGGAAGCCTACCAGGTGCAGGATGAGGCGGAGGCCTTCATTCCCTGCGGCTGGTCCGGATTGCGCCGGCTGGTGGCCAGTTGCCTGAGTTGCTAGGTCTTGCTGCCGGTCAAAAAGGCGAATAAAGTTCGCCCAGACGAGAAAAGGAGATAAAAAATTATGTTGTCCTACTTCATGGTATTTTCGGTGGGAGCCCTGGTGGGAAGTTTGGTAATGGGAATTTATGTGGCCTTTAAATCCCACCGGGATGCCCGCAACGACTGGTAATCGTGCCGGGTGATTCCGCTCCCGGTTAACTGCACAGGCTAGAAAGCCCGTGCCACCGGTAGCCGCAGGCTTTTGCCTGCGCTACCAGTTCTCTTAACAACCCCGCAGTTCCACGGTAGGATGCATGGCCTTGAGACGGGTGAGAAAATCATGGAAGCCGTCGAACTGGGCTAAAATTCTGATCTTGCCACGGCCGGTCCTCACCATAAAGAAACCTAATTGTGAGCCTTCCGGCTTGATGGACCTGATCTCTTCGGCCCGCACCGTCCGCCGCCGCAACAGGCTGATAAACTCTATGGTCCCATCCCCGGCGAAAGTGATCCGGTGCGGCAGGCTGAGAATCCAAGCCAGGTACACCACGACAAAGACAAGAAAAATCATCCCTACCGGCGGCGGCGGGACCTTGGACGTCTGGATTAGGGACGGCAATACGGCGATGGCGACGCCGATCCCGACAAAGACGACTAATAAGAACCCCAGCACCAGTTTCAAGCCCGGTTGCAGATACAATTTATAAACCCGCGGTTCTTCCAAATTTTCTCCGTTGGGCGGTTTTTTGAGCCTTAACCGGGGTTCGACTTGGAGCGGTAAGTCTCGATTTTCTTCAAGACAAACCCGGCCACCTGCTCATCCATTAAACCGCTGTGTTCCTGAAATCGCCGCAGGATGGCGGCCGCGTCGCATTCACCGTCCGCTATCAGGATGGGCGTGGCCTTGAACGGCCGGTGCAAATCGCCGTCATCAACGCGCTGGTGACCGAAACCGGTTTTTTCATGCCAGGTCAAGGCGCGTTCATCGCCGCCCAAGTCGTAGCAAAGTTGGAACCCGACAATCTCACCGTGCTTGCCCGACCAGACGATCAAGTCGAAATAATCGTCGCCAAACCAGCGCCTGCCCTCGGGCTGCAGGATTTGCGCATATTCCTTTAGCATGGGCACAGTGCCTAGCGTTTTATAATTCCGGAGCGCTCGATGGCACCAGGCAGACCACGACTAAGGGCTCGCGGCCGGTATTCTTCATTTGATGTTCCTCATGTCCCGGAATAAAGAGGACGTTGCCCGCGGCCATCTTGTGCCAGCCGCCGTTGCCGAAGACCTCGCCGGCGCCGGCGTGGACAAACATCTCGTGTTCCCAGGCGTGGGAGTGCTTCGGGGTATGGCCGTTGGGCGCGATCTCGAAGACCCGCATGCAAAAGTTCGGGGCGCCGTCGGCCTTACCGACGAGCACCCGGGCTGCCACCCCCTTGGCCGGGCCGTTGTCGAAATTAGTCGGTTTAATGTCGGTGTACTTGATGAGCTTCATGATCTTCTCCTCAGACTCTTTCCTCGATGGCCCTTTTGGCCCTTCTGCCTCCATAGGCGTGGATCGTTCTGGTGCCGGCCAGGTATTCGCCTGCATGCGCCTCCCCTGTGGGGATGAGATACTCTTGCCCGACCTCCAGCGCGATTTTCTCTCCGCCAATTATTACGGTGTATTTCCCCTGGACCACCACCAAATATTCATCAAAATCGTGAACATGTTCCGGCGAGGTTCCATCTGCGCCGCGGGTCCAAATGATCATTTGGCCGCCATCGGCCCCGTCGAAAACATATCCTTCCACCCCCTCGTGAAAGGGAGGTTTCGCCCAGACTTTATTATAAGGATGTCTCATAAATTCCGGAAAATCGTTCACAGGATCGCCTCCCTGGTCTGGGGCACCACGGCTATTCGCCCAGCAGTTTAAAAGACTGCAAAAAATCATCCACGGCCTTATCCTGCGCCCGGGACCGGGGCGCCACCACCGTGACCTGATAAAGACGGTTCTTCACCATAAAGAAGTGTCCTTT
>JAMCQY010000137.1 GCA_023381945.1 Deltaproteobacteria bacterium | reverse complement strand
GGCGGTTACGGCCGGCACCATCTCCATGACCACCACTCCCATGGCCAGTTCCTGGTAAGAAAAGCCGCTGGTGTGGCAATAGTACAGGGACCGGGGAGTGAACTGAGAGGCGATGACCTCCTTGTAGCGCTCTATCACTCGATCGCGGGGTACGTTGAGGATGGTCTCGAACTGGCCGGCAAAGCTGAACTGGCTGTCTTCCTGGAGGGCCGAGGAGCGCACCGCCACCCGGTCCGAGGTCAAGTCGGCCAGCCGCTTGGTAATCTCCCGGGCCAGATCCCCAGGCAGTTCCTGGGCCATGATCCGTTCGCGGATGGCCTCGCCCGCCTCCCGCAGGCTCTCTAGGTCGCGGATGTGAGACTGGGAAATAGACTTGCGGATGAAGGCTTCCAGGCCGGCGTTCTCAAAGAAAAGCTTCTGCGCATAGGCGCTCACCCCGAAGCCCGCGGGCACCTTGAGCCCCAGCCGGGTGAGTTCGCCCAGCTTCTCGGCCTTGCCCCCATAAAAACTGCCTTCCCGAACTTCTTCCAGAGGCAGGGTCAGGGGCACCGGCGTCAGTTTGATGCCCACTGCCAAATCCTCGGCCACCAGTTGCATCACCCGGCGCCGAGCCTCTTCCAGTCCCGGATAGCGGCCGCCCGACATGGCCAGCAGGGCCTCCACCAGGGTCTCCACTTCTTGCCCCAGGCGCTCGCAGGCCTGCCGCACATAGTGCATATCAAAGAGGAAACCTTCGCTCACCTTGACCTGGAGGTCGGCCACAATAGTGAGAATGGCGCTGTTGGCCGCCAGGAGACGTTTGTACTGTAAATAACGCTCCAGCAGCGCCGGCGGCGGCCCCAAAGAGACCCTTTGTGAAGGATGGTTCTTGCGGTTGAGCCAGTTTTTCAATTTGCGCAGGGCCGCAGCCACGCCGTTTTTCCTCTAAATAGAGATTATTCCTTTTAAATTATAATGCAAAGCGCCGCGAGCCTCAATGTAAAAGCACGCGCCAGATTTCGGCGCCGAAAAAGTCTCGATTCTTTAAATTTCGGCTAATCCGCGCTATACTTACGGTCATTCGTGCACATCACAAGGAGGAAACCATGAGCAAGTTCCTGTTCGTGATGACTCATGGCGCCGAGGACCCTACCCGGGCCGTGCGCTGCTTTCAGTTTGCCAAGATTGCCGCCGATAAGGGCCACGAGGTGACTGTCTTCCTGGTGGACGACGCTGTCTATTTCACCAATCTCTCCCTTACCGAACGGATCAAGGCCCCCACCGGCGACGAGCTCCTAACTTATTGGAAATTCCTGGTGGAGAAAGGCGCCAGCATTCTGGTGTGCAAGCCCTGCGCGGAAACCAGACTGATCAGTGAAGAAGACCTGCCGCCCGGGACTAAGATCAGCACCGGCATGACCCTGATTGACCTTGCCGCTGAAGCCAAGGTATTCACTTTTTAAGCAGGGGCTTAGTTTGGAAGAATTTCAACCTTCGGGTTGGTTTTACCGCCTCTCATCCCGGCTGGTGCTCGTGACCCGTCTGCCGCACCAGACTGAAGCCGGAGAACAGGTGCTAACGGTGCAGAGCAATGATGCCTTTCCTCCCGGTCATCCCAGCACCCGTCTTTGCCTGGACCTGCTTCGGGAGGCCCTGGAGGAGGCGCCGGCAAACCGATTGCTCGATGTGGGCTGCGGCGCCGGGGTGCTGAGCCTGGCGGCCGCAGCCCTGGGAGTTCCCCAGGTAGTGGCAGTAGATCTTGCCTTGGCCGCAGCCCAGACCACCCGGGAAAACGCCCGGCAAAATGGCCTGGCCGGCTCAATCCTGGCAGTGCAAGGCTCCACCGAAACTATCAGAGTCCCATTTGACCTGGTCCTGGCCAACCTTCCCTGGGAAGTGCAACTGGACAAAGTGAAGGAGCTGGACCGTTTGGCCGCGACCGCGGGCCACTTGATTCTGGCGGGGTTTCGCGATAACCAGGAAAACCTCCTGCTGGAAGGTTACCAAAATCTTGGCTGGTCACGAAAGCGCCGCCTGGTCAAGGAGTTCTATCACCCTGAGTTGCCGCCGGAGATCAGCTTCAACTGGGTAGCCTGGCGGCTGGGGAAATGACCGGGGACTGAAGACCGGAGAGATTTTTTTTGGGCCAGGTCTTCTATCCCCAGTCCTCCGTCTTTTTCAATCCAAACAGTTTTTATTTCTTCAGGAAATTTCCCGGCAAACCGATAAGATTATTGGCCAGCCCCGTTTAATGAAAAGTGGCTGGGCCCTGTCTAATCTCAAAAGAATTCTGGGCGATATCGGCACATCTATGGCTTTCCCGGCCGATACGGGAATTGCGGCTTGCTACTTGCGCGATTGAGCCCCCATTTCTGCCATTGCACATGGCAAAGAGGCCCTCAGAATGCTGGTGATTACCGATTTCGGCTGTAATGTGCACCTGCTGCGGCGGCTCAAATATAACGGGCCTGAGGCCCAGGTGATGCGGGAGGTCATCGCCAATCTCCCCGTCGATGGCTATAGCCACACTTACATCTGC
>JAMCQY010000153.1 GCA_023381945.1 Deltaproteobacteria bacterium | reverse complement strand
ATCCCCCTTTTTCAAAGGGGGACTTTTAAAGGAATTCCACTGAGTTCCCCCCTTTGAAAAAGGGGGGATAGGGGGGATTTTGAGAAGTTACCAAAGAGACTGTTGCAAGAGGCTCTATTGATTTGCGGTTGATAGCCCTACTCCTCCTCCAATTCGATGCCGTCTCTTTCGAACTGGGCCTCGCGCGCCTCCCGGGCTGCTTCCTGCTCCTCAGCGCTCCAGGGCTCATAGTCGAGGCAATTGGCCACCAGTTCCCAGAGGTACAGGGTTTCCTGATAATTGCCCATGTCGAAACCGGGGACGCCCTTTTTGAATTGGCCACCCAGACCTTTCATGATCTGGTCCCGGCAGTTGTGGCAGGGCGCCACGACGATCTCGGCGCCGGTGTCCCGGATCTGGTCCACTTTCATGCGCCCGTAGGCCAGGCGCTCCTTGTCATAAGGCATGGCCCAGGCGCCGCCGCCGGCGCCGCAGCAGAGGTTATTCAGAGGGTCATCGATCATCTCCCGGTAGAGACTGGGATCGATGCATTGCTGGGTAATCCAGCGGGTTTTGTCGCCCATATGGTCGCCGAAGGCCATCTGGGATTTGCGCACGTAGTTACAGGGGTCGTGCACCGTGTAGGTTTCGTGATACCTGCGGGTGTTCAGCTTGATCCTGCCCGCTTTGATGTACTCTTCCAACAGGTCCATTACGGTCACTACCTTGAATTCGTCGTAGACTTCCGGAAACCAATTTTTGAACCCGAACCGGGTTGCAAAGTAGGCGTGCCCTCATTCGGGGTACAAGATGGTTTTGCACTTGAGGCGCCGGGCGTTTTCGATGACCCGCGCCACCTGTTCTTTCATGGACTCGTCATCCCCGGAGAACAGGCCCCAGTTGACGCCTTCCCAGTTGGTGGAGGAGACGGTCCAGTCCTCCTTGGCGGCGTAGAAGATGCGCCACCAAAATTTCATGTCGTCAGGTTCACCGAAGGGCTCCTTGGAGTTGACAGTGATGATGACGTTGGCCCCTTCCCTGTCCACCGGCACATAGAAACCCGGGCAAGGCTGCTCTTCGTCGTTTTCCATCTCGACGCCCAGGTCGGCCAGCAGAAAGAGGAAATCGTCCTTGGGAATCCCCAGGTTATTACCCTTTGCCAGATTCATCATGGTGCCCTTGTGGATGGGTCCGGGCACCTTGTCCCGCTCCCGGGCGGTGCGGCAGGCCCGGAAGGTTTTGAGCAACTGGATGCCCATGGGGCACTGGTACTGGCAGCGGCCGCACAGGGTGCAGACCCAGGGCCATTTGGAGTCAATGACCTCCTGCTCCATGCCGAACGCGACGGCCCGGATCGCCTTCCGCGGGTCCCAGCCGGGAACCAGGCCGGTGGCGGGACAACCTCCGGAGCAAGTGCCGCAAGTATAACAACGGTCCGCCATTTCGGGAGCGATATTGCCGATTTTACGGTGTTGCCGGTCCATCCTGGCTTCTTTTAAGGCCTCTTCTGCCATATTGCCTCCAGCCATTTTGCAGGGGCATAGCGTGCTATGCCCTTTTGAAAAAACCTGCATCAATTACGTCCACAGCAAGCTGTGCCCCGACGATAGGACTATCAATCTCAGGCAGACCGCAGAAACTCTTTAACCAGGCGCTCCCATCCCAGTTGGGGGAACTGGCCGTAGACGTCATCGATAATCTCACCGCCGGTCTGCAGGGTGGCGCCCACCGAAGGCTCCAGCATCTCCAGGAGCCGGATGGTTTCCTCTTCCATCCAGACGGCGCTATCCTCGCCCGAAATCATCCGATCCAGGTCAGGCTCCAGGTTGGTGGGGGCGATCTCCAACAGCCAGCCGTCGCCATAAGGGTCATCATGGGCCAATCCCGGTCTGGCCAAGACTTTGCGATTCACTGCTTCGATGATCCCATATAGCGGCGCCAGCACGGTGGCCTTTTGGCTATTACGGCTCAAAACCAGACCAGCCTGGTTGCGGCGAATCTCCTCTCCGACCTCCGGCAGTTTGATCTCATCGCCCGGCCCCAAGACCCTTTGAGAAAAATCATCCAGGCCCAGGCGCACTTTGGAGCCGCTCTCCCGGGCTACCCAGGCATGGCCCCAGTGCAGGTAGCGGGAGGTGGGCACCTTCAGACCGAAAATTTCCTCGAGTTGCTCCTGCAGCTTGGCCAGATTAACGGCGCAGCCTTTGGATCCCGGCATCTCCGCGTTTAGCAGCAGTTTAATCGCCTCATCCCGGAAGTGCAGGGGCACGAAGGCCGCCCCCGGTCTGACCCGGTCGCTCAAATAGGCCGTGGCCTTGATCGTTCCTCCGCGGCTGCCGGCCTCGATTGGCTCTCCCGCCCGGATTCCCAGATGCCTGGCGTCTTGGGGATTGATCTCGATGCACACCTCCGCCTCGGGGATAGGGCCCCGCTTCTTATTATCGGATGAAAGCCGCATATCAATGGTTTCGGAAGTCAGCCAGAAAGGATAATCGTCATCTTTTGCCGCGGATTCGAAGCTCAGCGTGGCCAGCGTCTGTTCCACCGCGTCGAGCAAA
>JAMCQY010000228.1 GCA_023381945.1 Deltaproteobacteria bacterium | reverse complement strand
GCAACTGGAGCAATCCAGGGTGGGGAAGACCTTGGAGAGCCGGATCATCTTGCCGCCGATGGAGGCGTCCTTCTCAATGACCGCCACCGAGAAATCCTGCTCCGCCAGACTAAGAGCCGCTTCCAGCCCGGCAATCCCTCCGCCCAAGACCAGGGCGTCGAATTTCAGGTTTTTTCGAGAACGCATGCCCGCTGCCTCTATAAGCCTTCAACTGCCGCCGGCTCCCTTTCGTCCGGCCCCAACTCCAATATTAGATCGTGCATCTGCCGCACTTCGTTCAGGAAGGCCCGGGTGCAGACCGTGCAGATGGCGGTGAGCCTAAGCCGCCGGATATCCAGGCCCCGCTCCTTCATCAGGGGATAGACCCGGTCAATGCGCTGGGCCAGGGCGGCATACGATCCCGGATAAGGTGACTCTACGCCGCAGGACATGATGATGATGCCGGCGATACCCTTACTGAAGCAGTCCAGGTAAAATTTCTCGGGAAAGAGCACCGGATCCTTAACCCGGAGGATATAGGTATTGGCCGGATAACTCTGGTGCCCCTGCCCCTCGGCGTCCGCCCCGGGATAGGCGCAGGCCTCGGTGGCCAGAATCAATATTTTGCCGGCGTCCTTTTCGGCCCCCATAAGGCCTCCCATTAACTAGCAAATCTCCAGGTTATTTCCGGTAATTCTTCGGCTCCAGGGGATAACCGGCTCTTTTCCAGGCGCCGTAACCGCCCTTCAAAACCATCACCCGGCGAAACCCCATCTTCATCAGTTCCTGCGCCGCCCTGACGCTGTCACGATCGAAGGGTCAGCCACAGTACAGGACGATTTGCTTATCCTTGGAAAGCCGCGAGGCCCAGGCGCTCGCCTCCTCTGGAAAAACGAGCGACCCGACAATCTTTTGGTCGTAAGTCCACCATCCCTGGCTGGCATCAATGATTACCAGGTCTGCTTGGCCCAACATACCCTTCAGCGCGGCGGCATCAATATATTTCACCTCTGATTCCGCCGCCAGGGCCTGACCCCGCACCATCGCAACACTCAAGAACAGCAGCAGCAATATGGACTGGAGCCGTCCCTTCATGGCGTCTCTTAGACGGCACAAGTTGCAGATGTGGCTTTGCATCCCTTCATTTTCTCCGAACCACAAAGATCCGGTCGTAGCCGTCGGCGCTCAGTGAGCCCAGAAATTCGTGGCCCACTTTCATGGCCCACAGGGGCATATCGTTCTTGGTGCCCGGGTCATTGGAAAGCACCTCCAGAACCTCGCCCACTTTCACCTTCCCAATGGCCTTTTTGGCCTCCAAGAGCGGCCCCGGACAGGCGCTGCCGCGGGCGTCCACCACCGCCGCGGCCTTAAGAGTCGTAAGATCGGTTGCCATTCCTTCTCCTCCTGCTAAATAATCCCGGTCTTGATACCGGGAAGTCTGATATAGATAAAGCAATATTAATGCCAATTATCAGAAATGCTGCCTCCTTTATTTTCTTTTGATTACAACTGCTTAAACAATTCGTCTCAGATCCGCAAATAATTTTTGTTAACATGTGTTTAGTTTTTTTATCAACTGTTAATCATTGACAACTTATGAAAAATGATTAAAAAAGCGTTACCTCTAAGCCGATAATCTCAAGGAGTCCAAATGGATTTGAAGAAATATCAGGAGAAAATGGAGGCCCAACTCAAGGAGTTGAGGACTCAACTGGATACATTGAAGGTCAAAGCAAACCTGGCCAGCGCCGATGCAAAAGTGGAAATAAATAAACAGATAGAAGCTCTGAAACCCAAACTGGAGGCGGCTCAGCAGAAGCTTAAGGACCTCAAAACGGCTAGCGGCCCGGCCTGGGAAAAGCTCAAGGAAGGTTTTGAAAAGGCCTTGGAGGAATTGAAGAAGGCCTGGGAGTCCTCCTCCAAATAAGTACGATTGATCCCATTACGTCGTCCAGCAGCGGCGCCACTGAAAGGGAGCTTGGAGGTGCGGCATGAGAAAATGGGTCATGGTGATCGTCTTGGCATTATTAATTTTAACTACCGGCTGAGATTGCGTCTCTAAAAACCAAAGCGAGAAGCCGGCGACTTTCCCTTTTAGCCTACCCCTTCCCTTGAGAAGCGGGAAAAACCTCAAATGTCTTGCCGCGGGAGCCGCGGCAAAAAAGAAGGCGGACTTTTGAGTCCGCCCTTTTTTTTCAGACAATCAGGGCCGCGCCCGGTTGTTTCTAAATTTTCTCAGTTCAAGCCGGCCAGTCTCGTTTGGCGGCAATGGCGTCGATCTCGATGGAAACCCCCCGGGGCAGGCCCGCCACCTGCACGGTGCTACGGGCCGGGGGATGTCCCGGGAAGAATTCGGCGTAGGCCCGGTTCATTTCCTGGAAATCGGCCAGATCAGTAAGATAGACTGTGGTTTTAACCACGTCTCTCAAGCCCAAACCCGCGGCGCTCAGGATGGCCTTGAGATTGGCAACCACCTGGCAGGTCTGGACCACGATATCCCCCGGCACCACATTACCCTGGGGATCCACGGGAATCTGGCCGGACACAAAGACAAAGGGGCCCA
>JAMCQY010000092.1 GCA_023381945.1 Deltaproteobacteria bacterium | reverse complement strand
TGACCACCAGGGACTCCCGGGGCAGGTAATCGAGCAGGGTGGGGGGCGGCTCGCCCGGGCCCCGGCCGGTGAGGTGCCGGGAATAGTTCTCAATGCCGTGGCAGAAGCCCAACTCCTTCATCATCTCCAGGTCGAAGCGGGTACGCTCGTCTATACGCTGGGCCTCCAGGAGTTTGTCATGCTCCCGGAACCAACGGACCCTTTCATCTAACTCGGCCTCGATGGCGGCCAGGGCCCGGCGCCGGGTCAGATCGGTGGTGACGTAATGAGAGGCGGGGTAGACCGTGATCTTTTTGAGCTGCCGCAAGGCCTTGCCGCGCAACGGGTCGATCTCCCGAATGGATTCCACCGTGTCGCCCCAAAACTCAATGCGGATGGCGCGGTCCTCTTCGTAAGCCGGGAAAATCTCCACCCGGTCGCCCCGCACCCGAAAGGTCCCGCGATGGAAATCTAGGTCGTTTCTCTCGTATAAAATTTCCACCAGCTTGGACAGGACCTCCCGGCGATTTATCTCGTCACCCTCCTGAAGATAAAGCAGCATGCCTTGGTAAGCCTCGGGTGAGCCCAGGCCGTAAATGCAGGAGACCGAGGCTACGATGATGACATCGTTGCGGTCGAAGAGCGAGCGGGTGGCGGAATGGCGCATCCGGTCAATGGCTTCGTTGATGGAGGAGTCTTTTTCGATGTAGAGGTCCGCTTGGGGAACGTAGGCCTCGGGCTGGTAGTAATCGTAATAACTGACAAAATATTCGACCGCGTTGTCCGGGAAAAACTCCTGGAATTCCCCGTAAAGCTGGGCCGCCAGGGTCTTGTTGGGTGCTAAAATCAGGGTGGGGAGATTCACCTGCACGATGACGTTGGCCACCGTGAAGGTCTTGCCGGAACCGGTGACTCCCAACAACACCTGGTGTTCCTGACCGCGCCGCACCCCCCGGACCAACTGCTTGATGGCCTCGGGCTGATCCCCCTTGGGTTGGAAGGAGGTGACTAAATGAAACCTTTCAGGCATAAGTCCTTAATCGGCAAAGATATAAGTATAAAATAACATTTTCTGGGGGAAAAGGCGAAAAGGCAAAAAACCAGGAAAAGGGGAAACGGGTAAAGATGGAATAAGACAGGCGGAAAGAGGGCAAAATTCAGGGAAAGTTGGTTTATTCTTTCTTTTTCCCCTTTCCGCCTTTAAACCTCTTATCCCTTAACGCGCCAAGTGGTGCCCTGGGGGGTATCTTCTAAAAGGATATCCAACTCGACCAATTCTTTCCGGATGGCGTCGGCCCTGGCCCAATCCTTGTTTTTCCGGGCCTGGACCCGTTCCGCGATGAGGCGTTCGATCTCCTCGGGAGTAATCTTCAGGTCAATGGCCTTTTGGCGCAAGGACTTGACCATCACCGAAGGATCGGCCTGGAGCAGGTTCAGCACCCGGCCGAGCTTCAACAGGGAATGATAAGTCTCCCAGAGGATGGTGAGATAGCCGGGATCATCGGAGGGCTGCTCCAGCAGACGATTGAGCAGGCGCACCGCGTCGAAAAGATATCCCAGGGCCTGAGCCGTGTTGAGGTCGTCATCCATGGCGGCCTCAAAGCGGGCCTCCAGAGAGCCCAGACGGGCGCATGCCTCCAGACTCAGGTTGACGACGCAGTCGATGGAGGGTTGGGGCTTAAAATCCGGATAAGGCCGCAGGATCTCCCGGATCCGGGCCAGGGTGCTGTACAGCCGCAGCAGAGCGGCCTCGGCTTCGCTTAGTGCGGCATCGGAAAAATCGAGGGGGCTGCGGTAGTGGCTGTTGATCAAGAAGAAGCGCACCACTTCTGCGGGAAAGCGGGCCAGAACCTCTTTGACGGTGAAGAAATTGCCCAGGGACTTGGACATCTTCTCCTGATTGATGGTTAGCAGGCCGTGGTGCAACCAGAAGCGGGCAAAGGTCTGACCGGTGGCTGCCTCGGATTGGGCCAGTTCGTTTTCGTGGTGGGGGAAGACCAGATCCTGGCCGCCGCCGTGCAGGTCCAAGGTCTCTCCCAGATAGTGCATGCTCATGGCGGAGCATTCAATGTGCCAGCCGGGCCGGCCGGGGCCCCAGGGGCTTGGCCAGGAGGGCTCACCGGGTTTGCTGCCCTTCCACAAGACGAAATCCAGGGGATCTTCCTTATGGGGGTCCACTTCGATGCGGGCTCCCACCAGCATGTCGTCCAGACTCTGGCCGGAGAGCTTGCCGTAGCCGCGGAACCGCCGCACCCGGAAATAGACATCCTCGCCGCCCTGATAGGCAAAGCCTTTGTCAATCAAACGTTTGATCAGTTCGATGATCTGGGGGATGTGCTCCGTGGCCTTGGGTTCTATCTGGGCCGGTGGCACCCCCAGGGCGGTCATGTCCTCCCGGAAAGAGGCGATGTAGCGGCTGGCCACCTCCTGCCAGGAGACGCCGGTTTCCTGAGCCCGGCGGATAATCTTATCGTCGACATCGGTAAAATTTCGAACCCAGGTAACCGTAAGATTGCGGTGGCGCAAATGGCGCACCAGGACCTCGAAGACCACACAGGAGCGGGC
>JAMCQY010000319.1 GCA_023381945.1 Deltaproteobacteria bacterium | reverse complement strand
TCGGTCTAACCGATTACCTCCAGGAGAAGCTAGGTGAGATTTACAGCATCCGGCTCCCCGAAGAAGGCGAGGATTTTCTCAAGGACGAGTCCTTTTCTGTCATCGAGGCGAAAAACGGTCGCCGCGAATTGAAGGCCCCGGTCTCTGGGGAGGTAATCGAAGTCAATTACGAAGCCGTGGAAGTGCCGGAGATCATTAACGAGGACCCCTTATCCGAAGGGTGGCTGCTCAAGGTTGAGCTGACCTCCAGCCACGAATTTGATGAACTCTTAACCGACGAGGAATACGAAGACTTCTTGAGCGAAGAAGAAGATCTGGAAGAAGACTGAAGTGTAGTTTTACTGCACCAATTTACTTCCCCCTTCAGAATTTTCCATCGAGTCTGGGATGCCCCGGCTGGCGGGTCGGGTAATCTGAGGCTGCATCGAACCCATGCCCAAATCAAAAATACACACTAAGCCCAAGTCCACATTGTGGGGGTGGTTGACCTCGATCCGCCTCACCGTCTTTCTTCTCCTGATCCTGGCCGGGGTAGCGGTCATCGGCACCTTTATCCAGCAAGACCAGCCTGCGATGTTTTATCTTGCCCATTATGGCGAATTTTGGGGCGGCATCATCTTTCTGGGCCACCTTTCCATCATTTACTACAGCCCCTGGTTCCTGGCGCCCGTCACTCTCCTGGCCTTAAATATCTCCGCCTGTCTCATCCGTGGCCTGCCCCAGGCCTGGCGGCGCTCATTCATGCCCCTCACCGCCGAGGTTGCATCAACCCTGCCGGAGCGGGTCCAGGTTACTTGGCCTAAGGGCACTGACCCCAGGCCCCTGGTGACCGGCGCCATGCACCGGGAATTGGGCCGCACCCATCATCAGGTTCTAGCGGACCAGGAAATTTTTTTCCATGAAAAAGGCCGCTTCCGGCCTCTGGGACCCTACCTGGTCCATCTGGCCCTGTTGTTCATCCTGGCCGGAGGTCTTATTGGCAAGTTTTGGGGGATAGAAGGCAGCCTGCCTATTCTGCAGGGACAGGAAGCTCAGGCCTTTCAAGTAGGCCGCAACTTGAAGCCGATGGATTTCACGGTCCGTCTCGACCGCTTCCAGGTGCTGTATTACGAGGGCAGCGCCATGCCCAAGGAATTCCGCTCCGATCTCACCTTCCTTAAAGATGGCAAAGAGACCAAGGCCATCTGCCGGGTGAACGAACCCGTAACCTTCGGCGGCCTCACCTTTTATCAGGCCTCTTACGGCACCGAGCCCGAAGGGCCGGTCACTCTGAAGGTGGTTTATAAGGAACGCCAGGAAACTGTTCAGGCCCCATGGCGTCAACTGGTGGAACTGCCCGGCGGCGAGGCCAGGATCATGATTAGTAAGATAGACGGCAATCTCCAGGGTTATGGTCCGGCCATTCAAGGCGCCTTCATCACCGGCCATGGCATGGGCGGGCATGAAATGTTCATGATTTTCAAGGACCATCCCGAGATGAATCAGCCGGCGGGTCCGATGGGTCCCTATCGCCTGGCATTGGAATCGGCGCCGGTGCAATACTACTCCGAATTTCAGGTGAAACACGACCCCGGAGTCTGGTGGGTCTATGCCGGTTTCCTTCTATTTTTCCCCGGATTTTACCTGGCCTTTTTCCGGCCCCACCAGCGCTGGGCCCTGATTTTGAGATTATCCCCCAAAGGCGGCTGGACCGGCAGTCTGCTGGGAGCGAGTCCCCGGGCCCGGGAGGATTTCGAACTCAGGCAGGCTCAACTTCTGGAAGAGTTTAAGAAGGATGTGTCATCATGAGTCAAATCTTCGGCGTGGCGATGTTGCTTTATTTAGGGGTGGCGATCTTCTTTGTCATGGCCGAGCTCTGGGCCGCACCCCGCTTGCAGCAGGGTGGCCGGGGCCTGCTGTGGTTTGGCCTGGCTTTGCAGACCGGGGCCCTCCTCGGCCGCTGGGTCTCTTCATACAAGATAGCCGCGGGACACACGCCGCCCGCGGGCTTCCTGAATAAATTGAGCCTCATCATCATACAGGCGCCGTTGTCCAACCATTACGAATCCCTGGTCTTTTTTGCCTGGAGCCTGCCGGCCGTGGGGCTGATCGCCTTTCGCAAGAATCTGCAGGGGTGGCTGGGATCCGTGGTCGCCATGCTGGCCTGCCTGCTTCTGGCCTACGCATCTTTCGGGGGTGCGGACGCCAACATCAGGCCATTGATGCCGGCCCTGAAAAGCAATTGGCTGCTCATCCATGTGGTGACCGCTTTTCTGGGCTACGCCTCCTTTTCGGTGGCCTTTGGCGCCGCTCTCCTCTACCTGGTGCAGGAGAAGTGGCTCCGGCCGAGCCTGCCGGCACTCAAGCTCCTGGATGGCCTCCTCTACCGGGCCACCATGCTGGGCTTTCTGCTCCTTACCTTCGGCATCCTGACGGGGGCGGTCTGGGCCGAAACCGCCTGGGGCCGCTACTGGAGCTGGGACCCCAAGGAGACCTGGTCCCTGATCACCTGGCTGATTTACGCCGCCCTGCTCCACGCCCGCCTGCTGAAGGGCTGGCATGGCCGGCGCA
>JAMCQY010000361.1 GCA_023381945.1 Deltaproteobacteria bacterium | reverse complement strand
GCAAATCTTTTAAATTATATCATTATTTTGAGGATAGGACTATATGACAGTTATCGCACCAGACCAATATGTCGTTCTGGAATATCAGATGCGTCTGGATTCCGGGGAGCAAATCCGCGGCACGAATGAGGCCCCGGACCGGCTCACCTTTGTGGCGGGCTACAAAGAACTCATGCCGGCCCTGGAACGCCGCCTTATCGGCCTCAGGGAACAGGATGCAGTAGAGTTTGTGATTCCGGCCGATGAGGCCTTCGGCCTCTACGACGCGGAAAATTATACGGAGTGGAGCCGCAAAGTCTTTCCGCCGGATATGGAGATAAAGGTAGGCCAGCAGGTAATCCCGGCCAACCTGCCCTTTCCGCCGGAGTATCCCTTGACCGTCAAGGAAGTGAAGGAGAATTCCGTCCTTTTGGATATGAATCACCCCTTCGCGGGGCATGACCTTCATTATGCCGTGAAAGTGGTGGAGGTGCGGCCTGCGACGAAGGACGAGTTGGAGCCGCTAAAGCACTGCAAGTCATGCAGTGATGAGATGGAAGGAACCTGTTCCTGAAAAAAGGGAGGCGGAAACCGGTTCCGCCTCCCTAAAGCACTGGTAATTCCGCCTGAATTACATCTCGGTTACCGTGACGGCCTCCGAGGGGCAGACCTCCACGCAGGACTCGCAGCCCAGGCACTCATCCAGGTTAGCGGGGTTGGCCTTATCGCCATCCATCTCCAGGACGCCCGCGGGACAGACATTGACGCATTCTTCATCGCCGGTGCATTTGTCCACATCAACTTCAACCTGCCAAGCCATTTAACCTTTCCTCCTTACTGCCATTCATCTAGTTATTAAAGGTACGTTAAACGCACCTTGCGAAACTCGCTTCAGGGATTCGTTCCTTTTTTAAGAATTAGTCAGGGCCGCAAAAAAGACGGCCCAAGTGGGCCGTCAGGGTAGAAAATTCCAAAAAAAATTAAGTTTCAGTAACCGTAATGGCGCCGGACGGGCAGACCTCGATACAGCTCTCGCAGCCCAGACACTCATCCTCATTCACCGGATTCGCCTTGTCATCCTGCATCTCAAAGACGCCGACGGGGCAAACGTTAACGCATTCTTCGTCCCCGGTGCATTTATCGGTATCCACTTCAACCCGAAAACCCATTAACTTCTTCCTCCTTGGCCTTATATCATGGGCCGACCCATGGCGATATTTATTTCATTTTATTCCAGCGGCAGGACGGCGTCAAGTGTGCCGGAATCGGCGAACTTTATAAGTTTAATGCGATCCGGGGAGACGGCCCTCACGGCAAGCAATGGCTGATTCGTCCAGCGGCTCTTCCAGGCCGAGATTGTCTCGGTGATGCTCCAGGGCGCGCTGCACCAGGGCCGGAGCCCAAAGGGCTGCTCCCATGGCGTGCAGGTGGGTGTAGGTGGCCAAAACGTTGTTAAACACTAAGCCTTCCCGCCGTCCACCCATGCCGGTGCCCCGGGAAACCCGAAAGGCCATGGGGGCGTCGGCCGCCGGGTCCGGCACGATCTGTGAATAGTGGAACTCATGACCCATGAGCCGGGCGCCGATGGGGAAAAACGGGTTCTCCTGGACTACTTCCAGAACGGTGTAGCCGTGGCCTTGGGGCTTTTTGCCCATGACAAAGTCATAGGGGAAGACGCCCGCCATGGGGAATTTATCTTCCCGGATCTGGATGGTTTCACCCAGAAACATAAGGCCGCCGCATTCGGCATAAATGGGCAGGCCGGATTCGGCCGCGGCTTTGACGGATTGGCGGAAGCTCAGATTATCGGCCAGGGCCTGGGCGTGGGTCTCGGGAAAACCGCCGCCGATGTAAAGGGCGTCCAGGTCCGGCGGCAGCATGGCATCATCCAGGGCGCTGACTTCCACCAGCCGGGCGCCCTGTGCCTCCAGGGCCTCCAGATTTTCCGGATAATAGAATTGAAAGGCGGAGTCCCGGATAACCCCGATGGTCACCTGGGCCGCGCCAGCCGCCACGGGCTGGACCGCAATCGGAGCGGCGGGCAGGGGAGGGGCCTGGCAGGCTACCTGCCAGAGGCCGTCCAGATCAAGGTATTTTTGGGCCAGGTCCCGGGCGGTGTTGATGGCCCGGATGGCTGTCGCGTGTTCCTGTGGCGGCACCAGGCCCATATGGCGCTCAGGAAAGACTTCGCATTTAAGACGGGGGATCGCCCCTAAGACAGGAATGCCGCAGTAGCGTTCAATGGCATTGCGAATGATGTCTTCGTGACGGGGGCGGGCAATTTGATTGAGAACTACCCCGCGGATGGGCACCTCGGGGTCGAAATGTTGGCAACCCAGGACCATGGCGGCCGTGGTCCTGGTCCGCATGGTGCAGTCCACCACCAGCACCACGGGAGTGGCCAGAAATTTCGCCAGCTCGCCGGTGCTATAGGTCCCCTGGGCGTCAAGGCCGTCATACAGGCCGCGGTTGCCTTCGATGACCAGGGCGTCCGCGAGAGAGGCCTGGCGAGCCACCATGGCCAAAATCTGGTCCCCCTCCATGAGGAAGGGGTCCAGATTATGGCTGGGGCATCCGGCAGCCAGGGCGTGCCAAGCGGGATCGATGTAGTCGGGGCCTTTTTTAAAAGGCACTAATCGACGCCCTTGGTCGCGCCAGGCGGCCAGAAGCCCCAAGGTCAAGGTGGTCTTGCCAGCCCCACCCCGGAGAGCTGCAAGCAGCAGTCGGGGACAGGGCTTACTCATCAATGCTTTGCGGCGCCTTCTTCGTGGGGAATCTCTACGAAGCTTCCACCGAAATAGGTGTAGACGCAGCGGCCGCTGTCAATGAGTTCCTTGATGGCGAACTTAACATCGTTCTTGTTCTGATCAGGATGCTCTTTGAGTACGGCCTTTTGCAGGTCCATGGCCTTGAGCTGTTTCTTGCCCTGGGCCTTGAACACCAACTGATAAATGAATTCTACCAACTCGGGTTTGGAAAGTGCCATTATCCCACCTGCTTAGAATTTAAAGTGCATCGACGTCCGGTAGGTGTCATAGGCCCAACGGTAGTCGTCAATGTGCTGGAAGGTGAAGGGAATTTCGCAAACTTCAAAGAACTTCTCCCAGCCGATGCGCTCGACCCACTCACCGACGCGCTCCCATTTGTTAGCGCCTTCGGCGTATTTGGTGAGGATCTTACGGATGGCCTGGGTAACTTCCGGCCAACGCGGCGGGTTGTTGGGCAGGTAAGGCACCGCCAGCTTGGAGAACATGGGCGGGGTCTTGGCGTTGGAGACCTTGCCGCCTACCAGCAGGGCTACGCCGCCTTTCTGGGAATCGAACACCGGCAGGGCCGGGCACATGGTATAGCAGTTGCCGCAGTACATGCAGCGCTCTTCGTTGATCACCACGCTCTTCAGAGTCTTGTCCGGATGAGGCCGGATGGCGCCAGTGGGACAGGCCGAGATGGTGGTGGGGATTTCGCACAGATGGCGCAGCTTCTCATGGGCCACTTTGGGCGGGGTGCGGTGAATGCCCAGGATGGCGATGTCGGAGCAGTGCACGGCGCCGCACATGTTGAGGCAGCAAGCCAGGGCGATGCGCACCTGAGCCGGCAGCTTATGGGTGCCGAAATATTCGAACAAGTCGTCCATGACGGCCTTAACGATTCCCGAGGCGTCGATGGCCGGGGTATGGCAGTGGACCCAACCCTGGGTGTGGACGATATTGCTTACCGAATGGCCGGTGGCGCCGATGGGCACACCGAGCTTCTTACAGGCATCTTTGATACCGGCAATATTTTTCGGCTCAGTGAGCAGAAATTCAACGTTGTTCCGGCTGGTGAAGCGGAGATAACCATCGCAGAACTTGTCGGCGATATCGCACAGTTCTTTGATGAAATCGGTGGTCACCAAGCGGGCGGAACCACCCCGGACCTGGTAGCACTTGGCGCCGCTCTCCGAGGTATGAACCAAAACGCCGGGTTCAAGAATTTCGTGATATTTCCACTTGCCATAGTTCTCTTTGATCACCGGCGGCAAGAACTTCTCATAATTTGGAGGCCCGATATCTGTTATACGATCAGCCATTTTAAATTTTCCTCCTGTGGTATTTCGGCATTAGGCGTGATGACCTAATGGAGATTGCTTACAGCTTGATGTACTTGCGACCGGCGGCCTCAGCCTCGAAGTCTTCTTTATGCCAGAAGAAGAAGGGGTTGGCCCGCGGGGTTCTCACGGTCTGTGACGGCGGCTCCAGGCCCACGGACTTGAAGAAGTTCCGCATGCCTAAGCGCAGCATCAATTCGCCGACGCGCTCCCGGTTCTTGCCATTTTCCGACCACCACTCATGGATATTGGCGATCAGCTCTTTGATTTCGTCGTAAGGAGCTTCCATCGGCATAAAGGGCACGATGACCCAGCTCATTTGGGCGCCTTCCAGGATGGGGGCGTGGGAGCCCTGAAGCAGGGTGGCGCCGGTCTCGGTGCCGGGGCGCAGAGCCTGGGGCATCAGACTGATGCAGTGCATGCAATGGTTGCAGTTCTTGTTGTCAATGGTCAGCTTGCCGCCATCATAGGTCATGCAGGCGGTGGGGCAGAGGTCGGTGACATCGGCCTTAATATCCAGTTTGGCGTAAGAGGTGCCGCCGGCGCGGGGTTTCAGTTCGCCGCCGGCATAGGCTTTCACTGCTGCCTGGTCGATGCGGATGTCGTCTTTCCAGACGCCGATGACGGAGAGGTCGGCCCGGGCCACTGAGGCCACGCAGTCATTGGGGCAGCCGGAGCATTTGATCTTGTACTTGTACGGGAAAGACGGCCGGTGCATATCGAACTGAAATTCCTGGGTGAGCTGATAGCACAGGTCCATCGTGTCATAGCAGGAATATTCGCAGAGAGCCATGCCTTTGCAGCAGCTCGGCGTCCGCATGGCGGAACCGGAGCCGCCCAGGTCCCAACCCTTGGCGGTCAGTTTGGCGAAGCAGGGTTCCAACTGATCGGTGGTAGTGCCCAGGAAGACCATGTCGCCGGTGGAGCCGTGCACGTTCAGGATGCTGCTGCCGTGCTCGTCCCAGATAGCGCACAGGTCCCGCAGGGCCTCAGTGGTGTAAAACCAGCCGGAGGGCTGATTGACGCGCACGGTGTGGAAGTGCTCAACACCGGGGAATTCATCCGGCAGGTCGGAGTAACGGCCGATGATGCCGGAGCCGTAACCCAACACGCCCACGATGCCGCCGTGTTTCCAGTGGGTGATCTTGTCCTTATAGGAACGATCCAACTGCCGCAGTAAATCCTTAGCTGAAGGCTTTCTGGCGGCCGCCCGCTTCAGGTCCTTGACAAAGCTAGGCCAAGGTCCGGTTTCAAGTTGATCAATTAATGGGGTATCGGACATGCAACTTTCCTCCCTCTTAAAATGGTCCCCAAGGGGCTTATCCTTTTTTTCACAAAATCATTCCTATCTCATAACATCGCAAGCCATTTGTCAACTAAAAAATTGGTATCCCAAATTCCGTATATTATGGATTGTCTAAAACTTGGACGGTCCCCAGTTCTCGCAGTGAATCGACACATTGGGCTGCCGGCCCCATAACCAGGGTGACCAGGGATTCGGGGTGGAGGTGGATTTGGGCGGATTGGGCCGCGGCTGTCAAGGTAACATTATGAATTTCATCACAATAATGTTTGAGGTAATCCCGGCCCAAGTCGTATAGGTCGATGGACAGCACCTGCCGCCCGATGCCCCGGGGGGTCTCGAGCCCCAGGGGGAAATGGCCCACGAAATAACTTTGGGCCTCAGCCAGCTCCTGAGAGGTGATGCCGTTATCCCTCACCTCCTGGATGACCGCCTTGATCTCTTTGACCACCGCGGCGGTGTTGGCCGCGGGGGTGAAGGTGGAGACGATGAAGGGGCCGGGGGCCCGGCGGAAGGAAAAATTGCTGCGGATGCCGTAGGTGAAACCCAAGTCCGAGCGGATGCGGGCCATGAGACGGGAGGAAAAGCCTCCTTCGCCCAGGATGTAGTTCGCCAGCCTGAGCGGGAAGTAGGCGGGATGGGAGCGGGGCAGACCCAGGTGGCCCACCCGGATCTCGCTCTGGGTCAGGTCGGGGCGGTCCAGGAGATAGATGCCGGGCGCACAGATTTTATCGGGCGCCGCGGCATAGGCCGGACTGGCCGGACCTCCGCCTTGCCAGGAGCCGATCAGGCGTTCCGCCTCCTTGACCACCGTGGCAAAATCCAGCATCCCCACCACCACCAGGGTGGAAGTAGCCGGGGTGATCTCTCGCTGGTAATAGTTTTGCAGATCAGGCAGGCCGAGGGCGTCCAGAGTCTTGAGATCGCCTTGGGTGGGGTGCCCATAGGGCGCCTCCCCGAAAAAGAGGCGCAGGAAGCGGAGGCTGGCCAGCTCGCGGGGGTCCTCCAGTTGGTGGGTCAACTCGGCCCGGCGGCGCTCTCGAATGAGGTTAAATTCATCTTCGGGAAACGAGGGAGTCTGGATAATCTCAGCCAGGGTCGCCAGGTGCTCGGCATAATCCTCGGCCAGGCCCTCCAGGGAAATTAGCGCGGCGTCAAAGCCGGCGGTGCCATTGAGGCTCGCCCCCCGGGCTTCGATATCCTGCGCCAGTTGGAGCTGATTGCGAGAGGCGGTGCCGAGGGTGAGGAGTTCCGCGGTCCAGTCGGCCACCCCGGGTTTGCCCGATGGGTCGGTCTCGGAGCCCCTTTTCGCCATGAAAGTGAGGCTCAGCCAGGGAGCCCGTCCGAACTCAACGCCTAGGAGGTTCAGACCATTAGAGAGAGTGGCCTGGTGGATTTGGGGGATATAGTCTGCCATATCTTATCCTTTCAGTAAGCAGTGAGCAGTAAGCAGTGAGCAGATAGGGTCCAGGGGTCAGGGATCAGGGGTTAGGGATTAGTATGGACTCTTTTCTGACCCCTATCCCCTATCTTTTCACGCCAGCGGCCCCAATTTGGCGCTTTCCTCAGGCGACACCGGCTGCAAGGTCACCACGGTGCGATTGTCCTGGTGCAGGTAAGTCTGAGCCACCCTCAGGATATCGGCTTCGTTGACCGCCTCAAAGGAAGCCAGGATTTGATTGGCCTTGGCGGCATCGCCGGTCTTCAAATGAAAGAGGCCCGCCAGCAGACCCCGGAAGAAGTTGTGGGACAGGCTCTTAACCATCTGGGCCCGCATCAATTTCTTGGCCCGGGCCAGCTCCAGCGGCTCCACGCCGTCTTGCCGCAGATGTTCAAGGGCCTGCCAAAGTTCGCTTTCCAAAGCCGCCAGGGGCTGGCCGGGAGCCGCCACTGCGGCCACCACCATGAGGTCCGGGTCCTGGGAGGCGAAGGGCAGGGGGGCCAGCTCCACTTCCAGGGCCGCGGCCTTGCCCGGGCGCACAAACTCCTGGTAAAAGCGGGAGGCCTTGGCACCGGTAAGGATAATGGCCAGCAGGCTCAAGGGATAGAAGTCCGGGTGGTCCATGCCGACGGCGTGGTAGCCCGCCAGCAAAGCCTCCACCTGGGAGACCTTCTTGACCAGGGCGCGGCGCTCACCCCGTTGAGGGGGTTCGGTAAAGGTCCTGTCCGGCGGCGCCCCCGGATTTGGGATGCTCCCGAAATAGCGGTCCACCAGGTCCCGGGACTGCTCCGGTTCGGCGTCCCCGGCGATGACCACCGTCATGTTGCCCGGGTGGTAATGGTTGCGGTAGTAACTAAGGCAATCCGAAAGGCGGAGATGGTGCAGGTCCTGGTCCCAGCCGATTACCGGCCACTGATAGGGATGTTGGGTGAAGGCGGTGGCAAAAAGCTGCTCCTGCACCAGCCCCAGAGGGGCATCGACGCTGCGCAGTTTGCGCTCGCTGATGACCACCTGGAGTTCCGGCGAGAAGGTGTCATTATCCAGTTTCAAATTCACCAGCCGGTCAGCCTCCAGCTTCAGGCCGAGTTCCAGGTGCTCTGAAGGCAGGTTTTCGAAGTACGAGGTATGGTCCTTGGTGGTAAAGGCGTTAATTTCGCCGCCCTTGGCCTGGAGGATGCGGGAGAATTCTTCGGGACCCAGGGTTTCGGTGCCCCGGAACATCAGGTGCTCGAACAGATGAGAGATGCCGGTGATGCCGGGCAGCTCGTGGCGCGATCCCACTTTATAATGGATTTGCAGGGAGACGATGGGCAGGCTCCGGTCAGGTAAGACCAGGAGGTTGAGGCCGTTGTCCAGGGTGTATTGCGCCATTTGGATCTCCGGCTGCCAGGCCGCGGGATCGAATTTCGGGGATGGGATCATGGAATTCCTCCTGCCGATGAATCCTGGTTCTTGGGATGTTTTGGGGGCAACGACTTGAACTTGGCTAGCCAATTATCAAAGTCATCATTTCCGCGAGCCAGTGGATTTTCCCGATCCAGTTCCCATCGCAAAGGGTTATTTGCGATATAATCACTGATTCGGTTAAATGATTCATCGTCACGGATTATATGCTCATAATAACCGCGTTGCCAAATTTTAACACCAGGTGTGCCTCGTAATTCGTTGATTAGTTTAGTGGATTGATATTTGAAGTAACCCATTATTTGCGATAGAGACGCCTTTGCTTGTAGGGGCGGGGTTTCACCGCCTTGTGATTCTCTGAGGGTGTTACTGAGGCGGGGTGAACCCGCCCCTGCGATTCGGATGATTCCGTGAATGTGATTAGGCATTACAACAAAAGAATCAAGTTCGATATTCGGAAATCTTTGAAGTAAAGCATTCCAGGTTTCAGCAATGATTTTGCCATGCTCGACTAATTGCATTTTCCATCTCTTATGATGCCAAATACGTTTTCTCGTTTTTCGGAACAAACAGTTACAAAATACGCGCCTTCCTGAAAATAATCATAATCTTTGAGGCGAAGGACCTTTCTATGTGGTTGTTTGGAAATCATAAACTTTTTACCTTGCGCTTCTATAGGGGCGGGGTGACCCCGCCACTACAATCTCAGGCTTACTGCGCAGAACGAGGTGGCGGATAGCCACCCCAATGCCTGACTAACTTCTCATCCACTTCCACCTGCAATGGAGTCGATTGGGTAATGGGGATCTTTTTAGGGGCTTCGCCGCCTAAAACCCGCAAAGCCAGGGCCGCAGTCTCCTCGCCCAAGCGGCGGTAGTCCATAGCCACCCATAACAGCGCCCCTTGATGGGAGCCTTCGGGATAACCGCTCACCACTATAACCTGCCGCCGTCGGCCCCGGTCCAGCACCAGCGGGGCGTAGCGGGCTGCCGCGGCCGCCGGCGGCAGGTAAATTACCCTGGCCCCCCGGCCCAGGAGGCGTTTTAAGGCCTGAGGGTCGGTAGCGGCTCTGGTGCTGGTCTCGGTCAAGGGAGTGATGCCAAAACGCGGGGCTGTGCGGGTGAATTCCGCGGCGAGCTGCGCGGCTACGCCGTCAGTAGGATCGTATAACAGACCCCAGGCGGAATTGCCCAGGAGACCGGCGCCTTCTTTCAGGGCTGCTTCCAGGGGCGGCGGCGAGGCGATGCCGGTGAGGTTCTCCTGATGTTCTTCCGGGCGCTCCGGGTCATAAGCGGCGCCGGTGAAATAGGGATTGGCCACCAGGGCGAAGACCACCGGGGTGTGCTTCTCCACCGGGGCCACGGCCATGAGGGCAGGGGTGCCCAGGACCACTATCAGCCAGGGCTTGAGTTGCCGGATTTGGCGCAGACCGGCCTTGAGTTCATCGCCGAATTCCGGGACGCAGACCACCTCCAGGGGAGCCTCCGGCAGCTTTTCCCTTAGTGCGGCAATGGCCTGCTGCATGCGCGGCGAGTCAGGGGAGCAGAAGATGACGATGGGATTTGAGGCCGCGGGGCTGCAGCCCCAGGCGGCCATCAGAGTAAGTACGAAGACAGCTAAAAATTTTAAGTTTTCGTTTTTCGATTTTTGGCAAGCGATTTTAGTGGTTAGAATCGTCGGCATTTTTGAGCAAGTTAAGTTCGAGAATTTTTGCAAATGCGGGATTCTTCACTCCACTCAAAATGATCGAAACTGAAAACTAAAAACTAAAGGGCCTCTTGCAAAAAGCGGTTTTGTCATCCTGAGCATAGCGAAGGATCTCGTATTTCATGACATAATTACGAGATTCTTCGGTCGCTTCGCTCCCTCAGAATGACAAAAAAGGGGAGTTTTGCAGGCGCCTCTAAAAACTGTATTTTAATGGATCACCTTGCCTATGCGGTCCCATCGTATATGGAACTCTTGGCTGTTCCAGTGGAAATTATGCACCAATCCCTGGAATCCCCCCAGCAGGGCCTGAAAAAACCCATCATGATGGTTTCCGGCCCACGAGAAATAAATAACCATGGCCCGGCCCCGAAGATTGTCCATGGGCACGAAGCCCCAGAAGCGGCTGTCATAGCTGCGGTCCCGGTTGTCGCCCATCACGAAATAGCTCTTTGGCGGCACCACCACCGGGCCGAAATTATCCCGGGCGGGTTCGACGGGACTCTGGGGAGTCGGCATAACAATATTATCTTCGTAGTGGGCCTGGGGGGTCTTGTACTCTTTGCCGTTGATCAGGACCTTTTTATTGACGATCTGGACCGTGTCGCCGGGCAGGCCGATGATCCGCTTGATGTAGTCCTTGGTGGGGTCCTGGGGAAAGATGAAGACCGCCACGTCGCCCCGCTGGGGTTTGCCGATGGGGACCATCACCTTGTTATCCAGGGGACTGCGGATGCCGTAGCTCAGTTTGTTCACCAGCAGGTAGTCGCCGATCAGCAGGGTATTTTCCATGGACCCCGAGGGGATGGAAAAGGCTTGAAACAGAAAGAATTTGATAACCAAGGCTAGGACAAAGGCAATGGCCAGGGCTTCGGCATACTCCCGGACCAGGGATTTCTTGGGGCGGGCATCGGATATGGCTTTTCCGGTTTTAAGGGCGGATGAGTTCATGTTCCTCGATTCTTAGGCAGACGGCCACCGGTTTGAGACCGGATCAGTCCACTGGTTTGAATTGATCTTGGGGGGCGCCGCAAATCGGGCAGACCCAGTCCTGGGGCAGTTTTTCAAAAGCGGTGCCGGCGGGAACGCCGTTATCCGGATCACCCGCCTCAGGGTCGTAAATATAGCCACAGACTTCGCATTCATATTTCTTCATGACGGGCTCCTTTCTCAGGAAAATTCGCAGCCGTTGAGCCGCCGGAGCAAATCCGGACCGGCGGCGAAAGACTCCAGGTAATAGTCCGCCTGCAACCTGGGGTTGCGGTAGGCCACCAGGGGCACCCCGGCATTGACGGCAAAGGCCTGGTCCACTTCGGAGTCCCCGATATAGACGGCCTCCCGGGGCTCCAACCCGAAGTGAGCCAGAATGCGTTCAAAAGCTTCCGGATGCGGCTTGGGACGAGCGACGTCCTGGGCCGAAATTACCAAATCAAAATTATCCGTCAGCCGATGATAACTGAGCACCGCCTCGGTGGTGGTGGCGCGGTTGGTGGCCAGGGCCGTAAAGCAGGCGGGACGCAAAAATCCCAGAAATTCCCGCAGGTGGGGCTCTTCCACCATCATGGGAATGAAGGGGCTGTAATCGAAGTTGCGGCAATAATCACGCACCGCGTTGAGATTAGGATAACCTTGAAAGATATATTCGATTGATTCCCAGACGGTGTGGCTGTGGACGAAATCCTCGGCTTCGAGGTCCATCCGGGGTCGCTCGAAGCGGGCCAGGATGTCGTTGTAAAAGGCGATGTTGGCCTGCCGGGAGTCGAACAAGACGCCATCGCAATCAAAGGCAACCAGCTTGATCAAATCGTGCATCCTGGAAATAGTGGAGTGCAGCTATCCGCCAACGGCATTATTCAGGAGGGCGGGAACGAAAATTACCCGGCCATCTGACCAGGCATTAAATGTTAAGAATAGTTCGAAATCCCCTGATTGTCAATAGCAGGCCGGGAGACGGCGGCGCGGCGTGCCTGGCCCGATTTCCGATCATGACCTGCATCTTTCCCCTTCTAACGTGTTACGGTCAAATCTGCCAATTTCTGCAAGGAAAAATCTCCTGGCCGATTTTTCCTTGCAATTAAGCCGGGTTTTTCCCAGAATCCAGGCATGACAACCTCCATAGTAAATAAGCGTCTTGCCGCCTTGAGAGAGCTTTGCAGCCAGCGGGAGATCGACGGCCTGCTGGTTACCGGCCCGGAAAACCGCCGCTATCTCAGCGGCTTCACCGCGGAGCAGGGACTCGCACCCGCCCTCCTGATTACCCAGGACGCCATGGCGCTGCTCACCGATTTTCGTTACCAGCTTTGGGCTCAGCAGGAAGCCCCGGACTTTCAGATCGTCATCTACAAGGTGAGCCTGGGGGAAACCCTGGCAGGGCTGCTTAAGGAACTGAGGGTGCGCCGGCTCGGCTTTGAAGCGGCTCACGTGACTTTCCGGGGCTATCAGCGCCTGACCGAAACCGTCGGCTCCAAAGGGGTTCAGGTGGAGTGGCAGCCCCTGGAAGGGGTGGTGGAAGAGCTGCGGGAGGCCAAGGCCCCGGAGGAATTGGCCGCCATGCGCCGGGCCCTGGAGGTGAGTGAGGCCGTGCTGCGCCAGGTTTTCCGGGAGCTTACCCCAGGCAAGACGGAGCGCCAGGTGGCCTGGGAGATCGAGGCGGGCCTGCGGGAGGGCGGGTGCGAGTCCCTGGCCTTTCCCCCCATCGTGGCCGCCGGCGAAAACAGCGCCCGGCCGCATCACCAGCCGGGGGACCGGATCATCGAGGCCGGGGAGCCCATCATTATCGACATGGGCGGCCGCTTGAACGGCTACTGCGCCGACATTACCCGTACCTATATCCTGGGGCCGGCGGATGAGCAGTTTCGCAAGATTTACAGTCTGGTGCGTCAGGCCCAGGCCAGCGCCGAGGCGAAGCTCAAGGCCGGGATGGACAGCCTGGACGCCGACGCCCTGGCACGGGGGGTGATTGCGCAAGAAGGCTACGGCGAGGCCTTTGGCCACTCCCTGGGCCACGGGGTGGGCCTGGCAGTGCACGAAAATCCCGCCATGAGCCCCAACCCGGAACGCCGTACGGTGCTCAAGGCCGGCAGCGTGGTTACCGTGGAGCCGGGGATTTACCTGGCCGGTTGGGGGGGAATAAGGCTGGAAGATATGGTTTTATTGAAAGAAGACGGCG
>JAMCQY010000043.1 GCA_023381945.1 Deltaproteobacteria bacterium | reverse complement strand
GCCGGCTTCGTTGAATGATTAGCTTTGGTCTTGGCAGCCATTTTGACAATCCTGGGGGTGATTTTTTCTTGGGATTTGAGGCGCCGGGCCAGGTCTTCGGCGGCCTTGGGCCCGGTCACGGGTCCTAACTGGACCAAATATTGGGTCTTGCCGCCGGTGCTCCTGGAGGCGAGGGTAGCCTTGAAATTATCCTTCTTAAGCTTTTGCAACAGGGCCTGGGCCTGCTTTTGGCTGGCATAACTGCCGGCCACTAACAGGTAGCGTTCTCCTTTAGGTTTGGCGGCCTCTGAAGGACGCGCCGCCGGGCCGGGGGCAGGCACGACGGCCGGGCCCGGAGCAGGTTTAGTGGCGGCAGGCAGCCGGGCGGGCTCCTCGGTCTCGGTCGAGGGCGGACCGGGGCTGGCCGGCGCCGGTATCTGGGCCACGGACTCTGGCGCAGGCTTGGCAGTTTCAGAAATCTGGACCGGACGGTTCATCCTGAACCCTAACCAAATAAGGATCACGATGATCCCGGCCAGACCCAGGCCCCAAAGCTGGCGGCGAGGGGAGGCCATGAATGTGCGGCCAGCGCGCCCGACGCCGTCACGTCGGGGAAGCGCTCTTCGGGGTCCACCGCCAGGCAGCGCAGCAGCAGGTTCTGCAACGGCAGGGGAACCTCATCCAGGTCCGCGGGCAGGGCCTCAATCCGGTAGGGGAAAGGCTCATCAAAGGTTAGGGCATAGGGGAGGCTACCTGCCACCAGGCGAAAGCCCAGGACGCCCAGGGAGAAGACATTGCTGGCCACGGTGGGGGCATCGCCGTAAATCACCTCCGGTGCGTCATAAGCCTTGAGTTCCAGAGTTTCCACCTGACCGCCGTCTTCGCTGGGGAAGGAGAAATTGGCCACCCGGACCTCTTCGCCTTTCAAGAGAATATTGAGGGGATTAAGGGCTTGATGGATCGCACTCCGCTGGTGGGCGAAGGCCAGCACCTGCCCAGCCTGCTCCAGCAGGTGCAGGGCCTGGGGCAGCCCGAAGCGCCGTTGGCGCGTGAATTGGGCCAGAAGACTCTCGCCGTCGAAAGGCTCCTGTACGAGAACCAGCCAGTCTTCGGTGTGCTCCAGATGAAAGAGGCCTAAAATTTCGGGGTGGCGCAACCGGAAGGCCAGGATGGCCTCGGCGCCATAATAGGCCTGGGCGGCGGCCCATTCCGTGGCCTGCCGGGGCAGCAGTTTGAGTCCTACTTCGGCCCCGAGGAGCAGGTCCCGGGCCAGCCATACTTCGCCCCAGGATTCTTCCCGGAGAAGGCGGCTGATCTCATAGCGCCCGCCCGGGAGTTGGGGGACGGGAAGATCCGGGTTGTAGGTCTGCATCTCGGCTCCTGCCTTGCTTTCTGAGGATGGGCCGGTGGGTCCGGCCAGATTCACCATAACATAAAAAAACCGGGCAAAACAGCCCTTTGGTACAGCTTTCAACAGTCAGCCTCCAACAGCCGGCAAGGATTGAAACTGGCATTCAGCCACAGTCATCTCACCAAGAATGCCGGGAAGAGGTTTTTCAAGGGTTATTCCTCATATAGACCATGGCCGTAATTTCTTTCTCGAACCGGAAAGGCCATGACTTCTCCAGATAAAATTGAACCTCCTTAACTTTTCTGGTAATTTTTCGTTGAGATAGCATAGCAGAAAATCCACGGACGGACTCATGTCTCTGGCCAATCTAATCACCCTGATGCGGCTGCCGTTGCTCCTGACGCTGGTGGCCTTGCTGTTCATCTCCAGCCTAACGGTGCAGCTCTCGGGACTGGCGCTGCTCATCGTCTTGTTCCTGCTGGATTGGTTCGACGGCTATGTGGCCCGGCTGCGCAACGAGGTCACCGAGATGGGGGCGGTATTGGACGTGGCCCTGGACCGCGCCGTGGAAAACATCCTCTGGCTCACCTTCATGTATCTGGCCATGGTGCCCTTGTGGGTGCCCATTGTCTTCCTGATCCGCTCTTTTATCGTGGATGGCATTCGGGGCGTGGCCCTGACCCGTGGCAAATCCGGCTTCGGTATGATGCATTCACCCGTGGGCCGGTTCCTGGTGGCCTCCCGGTTCATGCGGGCCTTCTACGGCTTGGTCAAGGCCCTGACTTTTTGCTTTCTCTACCTGACCCACGCCCTGGCGATGAGATATCCCACCGCCCCCCTGGCCTTGCATTCCCTGAATCAAGGGCTTATCTTGCTTTCAGTGGCCCTGTGCGTGGTCCGGGGCATTCCGGTGCTCCTGGACGGCCGCATCTATTTCGGAGCCGCTAAAACTTAAGCCACCAGGGGGAACCGGGCGCCCCAGCCGGAATTCCAGATGAGCCAAGTGGCCGCAATATTTGACATCGACCAGACGCTGGTCCAGGGATACACGGAGCGGCTCTTTTTTCGCTACCTGATCCGTCATGGCCTCCTGGGGGTTACTCAGGCTTTGGCCTATCTGGGTAGCCTGGCCCTCAATCCTCAAATGCGGTTCGAAGACAAGAGCTATCTGGAAGAGCTGCCGGTGGCCGAAGTCACGGGCTTGGCCCGGCGCTGCTATCAAG
>JAMCQY010000106.1:300-2553 GCA_023381945.1 Deltaproteobacteria bacterium | reverse complement strand
GATCGTCGGGCCGGGCAATAAATACGTCACCGCGGCCAAGCTCCTGGTCTTCGGCCAGGTGGACATCGACTCTCCGGCCGGTCCCAGTGAGGCCCTGATCCTGGCGGATGAGACGGCCAAGCCCAGGCTGTTGGCCATTGACTTCCTCTCCCAGGTGGAGCACGACCCCGAAGCCGCCGCGGTGCTGGTGACGCCCTCCCCGGCATTGGCCCAGGAAGTGGTGGACTTGATTCTCTCAGAGCTACCCCGGTTGCCCCGCCGGGAGATCATCACTGCGGCTCTGGGGAAATATTCCGCGGTCCTGATCGTTGCGACCCTGGACGAGGCCGTGGAGTTCGCCAACCTCTATGCCGCGGAGCACTTGCAAATCGTCACCCGGGAACCCTTCGCGATTTTACCGCACATCCGCCATGCCGGCTCCATCTTCCTGGGACCTTTCGCCCCGGTGCCGGTGGGCGACTATGCCTCCGGGACCAACCACGTGCTGCCCACCGGGGGCTGCGCCCGGATGTTTTCCGGCCTGTCGGTGGACGCTTTCATCAAGAAGCCCACCTTCCAGCACCTGTCCCAGGAGGCCCTGGCGGCCCTCAAGGACACAGTAATCACCCTGGCGGAAAGCGAGGGGCTGCTGATTCACGCCCGGGCCATTGCCGAGCGCTTCAGGTTCCCTTGAGCGCCTTACGAACCATGCAGGATAGAAGTCATGCCAACCCGTAAGAACCCAACCGCTATCCTACCGGTTACGGAACTCTCCGACGTCCAGAACCACGTCAGCCCCCACACCATCGACATCGACAAGGTAGGAGTGAAAAATATCTCCTATCCCATCGTGGTGCTGGACAAGTTCAAGGGCACCCAGCACACCGTGGCCCGCATCAACATGTACGTCAACCTGCCCCATCGCCACAAGGGCACCCATATGAGCCGGTTCATCGAAATCCTCAGCGAATACCGCCGGGACATCAGCCTGAAACAGATCGGCCCGATCCTGGAGGAGACCCGCCGGCGCCTCAACGCCCAATCGGCTCATATCGAGATGAGCTTCCCCTATTTCGTCGATAAGGAGGCTCCGGTCACCCGGGCCCGGGGGTTGATGCAGTACATCTGCACCTTCACCGGGGCGCTCGACAAGAACGGCAGATTAGACCTGGTGGTGGGAATTACGGTGCCCATCACCACGCTGTGCCCCTGCTCCAAGGAGATCAGCCAGGTGGGGGCGCATAATCAGCGGGGCGAGGTAAGGGTGCAGGTGCGCTACCGGAAGTTCTTCTGGATCGAGGATTTGATTCGCCTGGTAGAGGAGTCGGCCTCCTGCGAGGTGTACGCCCTGCTGAAGCGCCAGGACGAAAAATTCGTCACCGAGAAAGCCTACTCCAACCCCATGTTCGTGGAAGACGTGGTGCGGGAGATCGCTCACCGCCTCGACCAGATCGATAATTTCACCTGGTATTCAGTGGAATCGGAAAATTTCGAGTCCATCCACAACCATTCGGCTTACGCCTATATCGAATCAAAATGATGCCATCCCCGCTTCTCGCCGATTAAGCCAAGGCGAGGCAGGCTTTAGGCGTTATTTTTCCTCCACCGGCTCTTTCCTGACAAAGACGGCCTAACCATAATCCGGCTTTTTTCCTTGCTCCGACGCCTGTCAGGCGCGGTGCCGCTCCTGAAGGCACTGCAAAAAAACCAGGTTTAGCCCAACCAGGAGCGTCATGCCGGTGATTGAAACATACAGCCAGAGCCATGCCGTCTGGATTACCCCCAAGAGCTTGAGAGCCACCAGAACCAAGGCAGCCAGGGTGGAACAGAAGCTGTAAGTTAAGGCATACATCCTTGTATCCCTTCAGTGGACCACTTCTCAAACCCGCTCTCAAATCAATTAATTTCACAATCAATATTTCTTTTGAATGATAAACACCATCGCTCAATATTTAAAGATATCAATTACCTGATTTTATGATGAGGGAATCCCTGATAATTGATTAAGGTAGGCTGGAATTCAAGCGTTAGGGGAATGCTGCCCGAAAGAATTTTCCAGGCCATAACTGCTCTGCTTTGTTCTTCCGGAAATCTCTCATAGGTAATTTTGCCTAGTTCAGAATGCGCGCTTTTACCTATTGGCTTTGTCCCGGTTGATTATTACCTTTTGAATGTTAAATTCCTGTAAAAATAACTGGTTACACTTTTCGTCCCTTCCGGGAGACTCACCGGAGGCGGAGACTGCCGATTACTATACTAAGGAGATGGTATGAA
>JAMCQY010000106.1:0-285 GCA_023381945.1 Deltaproteobacteria bacterium | reverse complement strand
TGTTTGTTTGAGGCGCAAGACCTCGTTAAGGAGAACAATATGAGTTGCTTCGAAAAAGTGCATGGCGGCTATAAGGTGGAAGGCCTGGAACTCCGGGCCGCCAACTGCGGCTGTGGCGGCTTAACCGGCCCCGGCGGTTCCGGGTCGGGCGACTGTTGTTTTACCTACTCCAAGGTAAAGCACGAGAACAACACCATTTTTTTCTTTGGCAAGAATACCACCCCCAATACCACCAATAATTACGAATGGGGCTACCGGGTCCAGAAGGGCGATCACATTGTGGAC
>JAMCQY010000312.1 GCA_023381945.1 Deltaproteobacteria bacterium | reverse complement strand
GGCATGCGCGGTTCGCCCACGGCGGAGCTGATCTTCGAGGATTGCGAGGTGCCGACCGAAAACCTGGTGGGCCAGGAAAATATGGGCGTGCACGTCATGACCAGCGGGCTGGACGCGGAGCGCATCGTGTTAGCCGGCGGTTCTTTAGGCATGGCGCAGCAAGCCCTGGAATATTCCATCCGCTACTCGGTGGAGCGGGAGCAGTTTGGCCAGCCCATCGCCAATTTCCAGATGATCCAGCAGAAGCTGGCCGACATGTACACCCGCACCGAGGCCGCCAGACTGCTGGTTTACCGGGCCGCCGACCTGGCCCAGAGATCCCCCCGGGGCGGCAAAGGCACGGAACTGAACCGCCTGGCCGCTGCAGCCATCCTCCTGGCGGCGGAAACCGCCACCTGGGTTTGCGACCAGGCCATTCAGATTCACGGAGGCTATGGCTACTGCCTGGAATTTCCGGTGCAAAAGCTCTGGCGCGACGCCAAACTCTACGAAATCGGCGCGGGCACCAGCGAGGTCAGGCGCATGATCATTGCCCGGGAACTCACCCGGGAGGCCTTTGCCCGGAAGGCACAGCGCTAGCTGAAGTGAATAACGGAGGGCATGGCACTTGCGTTTTAAGGTCCCGGACCCCGACTTCGAAAAACGTGTACGCGCCAGTTTTATCCGGCAGAAGCTGATGAGCGCCATTGGCGCCGAATTGACCAAGCTCCTGCCTGGTGAAGCGGAGATCAGTCTGCCGTATCGGGACGATTTGACCCAGCAGCATGGCTTTGTCCATGCCGGGATCGTCGCCACCATTGCCGATACCGCCTGCGGTTATGCCGCTTTCAGCCTCATGCCCGCCGACGCTGCGGTGTTGACCGTCGAATACAAAATCAACCTGATGTCCCCGGCGGTAGGCAAACTCTTCCTGGCCCGGGGCCGGGTCATCAGGCCGGGGAAGACCCTCAGCGTCTGCACGGCTGAGGTCACGGCGCACCATCAGGGAAAATCTAAAATGGTGGCCACCATGCTGGCGACCATGATGGCTCTTCCCAATCAAGCCGGGTTGACCGGCTAGGCGACAGTTGCCTGAGACGATGGAGAAATCATGAGTGAACCGTTAATTCTGGAGGACAGGCAGGACCGGGTGGCCGTGCTCACCCTGAACCGGCCGGAGGTGATGAACTCCTTCAACTTCCCGATGCTTCTGGCCCTGAAGGAACGGGTGGAGGCAGTGCACTTCGATCCGGAGGTCCGGGTGGTGATCATCATAGGCGCAGGGCTTAAGGCCTTTTGCGCGGGCGCCGACCTGAAAGAACGCGCCACCATGAGCGAGGCCCAGGTGCGCCAGTTCATCTTTACCATTCGCAATTTATTCACCTTTATCGAATACTTGAACAAACCGGTGATCGCCGCGGTCAACGGCATTGCCTTGGGGGGCGGCACCGAGCTGGCCCTGGCCTGCGATATCCGCCTGGCCTCGGCCACGGCCGCCATGGGGCTAACCGAGACCCGGCTGGCCATCATTCCCGGCGCCGGCGGCACCCAGCGCCTGCCCCGCCTGATCGGCCGCGGCAAGGCCAAGGAGCTGATCTTTACCGGCCGCAAGGTCGACGCCCGGGAGGCCCTGCAGATCGGGCTGGTCAATAAGGTCTGCGAACCGGCGGCCCTGCTTAACGAATGCCAGGCCATGGCGGCGCAGATCTGCGAGGCCGGCCCCATTGCCATCCAACAGGCCAAATACGCCATCAACTATGGTCTGGAGGCCGATCTGCATACCGGTCTGGCCATTGAATCCAATGCCTACTGGGTGACCATCCCGACGGAGGACCGGCTGGAAGGGCTGCGGGCTTTTGGAGAAAAGCGGAAACCGGTGTATAAGGGGAAATAACGGAGCCGCCATGGCTAAAGTGATTTATGAAAAGCGGGACCGCCTGGCCTTCGTTACCCTTAACCGTCCGGAAGCCCTCAATGCCCTGGATGATGAACTGAATCGCGAACTCTGGGAGGTCTGGAGCGACTTCAACCGGGATGACGCGGTGGATGTCGCCATCCTGACCGGAGCAGGAAAGGCCTTCAGTGCAGGCGCCGATCTGAAGACTTTCATTCCCAAATGGGAACAGGCCAATATGCTGGACCTGCGCCGGAATTTAGCCACCGGCATCGGCGGCGGCCTCACCCGGGGGCAGCACCGCATCACCAAGCCCATCATTGCCGCGGTCAATGGCCACGCAGTGGGCGGCGGCTTTGAACTGGCCCTGGCCTGCGATATCCGCATCGCCTCGGAAAAGGCCAAGTTCGGCGTCTTCGAAGTGCGAGTCGGTCTGCATCCAGGCGACGGCGGGCTGGTGCGGCTGGTGGCCATTGCCGGGATTGCTACCGCCCTGGACCTGGCCTTGACCGGCCGTGAGGTTGATGCGGAGGAGGCTTACCGCTTGGGGCTGGTCCACCGGGTAGTGTCACATGAGAACCTGCTTATGGCGGCGGAGGAGTATGCCCAAAAGATCTTGAAAAACAGCCAAAAGGCTATCCGCTCCGCCAAGGAGACCATCCTCGATATTATCGGCCGGCCCCTGG
>JAMCQY010000119.1 GCA_023381945.1 Deltaproteobacteria bacterium | reverse complement strand
CTCTTTTATCGTCTGGTACAACAGGCCGTCAGTGTCCCTCCTGTTATGGGAGATAATTTCCGGGGAGGATATCCCCAAAAATGAAACACAAGATATAGTGGGTACGGGAGTCAACCGGATACCCCTATTAAGGTATTAATAGATCATAAAAATATTACTACGAGAAGATATGAAAAAATATTTAAAGTTTCTTATGGAACGGCGCGAAGTGATTTAAATGAAATGGCAGAAAACGGCCTCCTGCAGAAAAGAAAAATCGGCAAAGGGTTTGTTTATTCCACTAATTTTGAGGCATATTTAGCGTAAGAATTGTCATAGTTATTTATGAAAATATTCGCCCTCATCCCGGCCCGTTACGGCTCCACCCGGTTTCCAGGCAAGCCCCTGGCAAAAATTGCTGGTGTGCCGCTCATTCAGCGAGTCTGGGAGCAGGCCCGGCAGGTAAAGGAAGTGGACGGTCTTTGGGTAGCTACCGACGATGACCGCATCCGGTCCTGCGTTGAAGGCTTCGGGGGGCAGGTGGTGATGACCCGGGCCGACCACCCCTCGGGCAGCGACCGCCTGGCCGAAGCCGCGCACCTGCTGGACCTGGCCCCGGAAGATATCGTGGTCAACATCCAGGGGGACCAGCCGCTCTTTCCTCTGGACCTTATCGGCCAGCTCGCCGCGCCCCTGAAGCGGGACCCCGATGCCGTCATGGTGACCCCGGCTGTCAAGGTAACCGACCTGGAATTAGCCCTCAATCCCAACGTGGTCAAGGTAGTTTTCGACCGCCGCCACCGGGCCCTGTATTTCTCCCGCAGCATCCTGCCATACTGGCGGGACGTCGGCCAACCCTACTTTTACCGGCACCTGGGGATCTATGCCTATCGGGTGGGTTTCTTGCAGGAGTTCGTACATCTTCCCCCAGGGCGCTGGGAAGAGGCCGAAAAGCTGGAACAACTCCGGGCCCTGGAGCACGGCTATCCCATCCACCTGGTCGAAACCACTGGGGGCACCCTGGAGGTGGACACCCCCCCGGACTTGGCCCGGGCCGAGGCTTATTTCCAGAGTCGGAGGCGATAAAGGCGTAGGGGCGGGTTTTAAACCCGCCCCTACGGAAAAAACCCCTGGTTATTTAACGTTCAACCTGGACTGGCTGGTCAAGGTTGCCTTTTCCACTGCCGCTGACTTGGCGAACCTGGTGAATTTAGCGGCCAGATAGGGGCTCAGGCCACGCGCGGTGATCTCGGCTATCTTCTCGGCCCCGGCGTTGGAGAAATGCATCAGGTCGTAGTAATACTTGGAATCCTTGGGCATCTGCCGGGCTGCATCAATTACCAGCACGCCCTCCTCGGCCCCCACCCGTCGGGTCACGCCGTTGTATAGCTCCAGGACCTGCCAGCCCACCTCGCCGTTCATGCCGTTGGCCACCACGATCTTTCCCAGATCGACGCCGGTTGATTTATCCACCACCGGTCCGTATACCACCGGCTGGGTGAGCAGCACTGAAATAATCCCGTTATCTCTGGTAACTTTAAGCAGCCGCCGCAGCCGCGCTTCGAAGGCCGGCACGTATTTATCCGCGTGGGTCTTTAAAAGCTCCGTCTTTTCCGGGGCGGTCAACTCCATAGTCGGCAGGCTGGTCAGGTCCAATTCTCCCATGTCGCGCTGGCCGATGGCCTGCACCGATTTGGGGAAGGCGTAGCGATACAGGTTCAAGGCCGCCGAGGCCACCTCGCTGCGGCAGGCCAGAGAGGCCAACAGCCTATCCAGAGACCGGAAACTGATCTTAGTGCTCAACCGGGTGTCGAATTCCCGCGGGTTGCTGACCCCGACTTCGTTGATGCCGATCAGAAAAACCGCTACTTTCGGCTTCAACTTACTGATAAAGTTATGCACCAGGACATAATGGCCATAGGTGGAATGGCCGCAAAACCCGGCGTTGTTGAGCCACAACTTGTTAAAATCGTGCTCCAATTTGACACCCAACTGATGCGGCCAGGTCTTATCCGCGGCAATCTCCAGACATTCGGTGGTGCTGCCGCCTATCGCCACCACCGTCAACCAGTCGGCGAAATCCTTGGGAGGTTCCGGACCTTTAAAACCCAAAGAATTATTATGATGCACCACCAGGGCGTCGATTTTAGTGCATTTATAGTGATGCAGTATCTCGGTTTTATTAACCGGTAATATTATATTGTCACCCTTAATTCTAAATCCGAAAGGATTGTAAAAGCGTAAAGTGATCTCACAAATACTTAAGGCAAAAATAAGGCTCAGAAGTATCAACGAGAAATTCTTGAGGAAGTTCTTCAATCTTGACGGCTTTGTTGCTTGGTTTACATCCGGTTGAGGCATGTCCATCTTGCTCCTTTACCCCTTTTTTTTACCAAGATTTGCTGAATTGTCAATGGAAAAGCCGTCTGCCGGCAGGGCAATCGCATGTATATTTGGCATCAGTTCTGTCCGGTTAACTGATTAAAAAAAGCCCGAAACCTCCTGTGAATCTGTTAGAATGTGTTAGGCATAACCCATCAAACAGAAAGGAGATTTCGGACTATGGCCCATTGTAACACAATCTTTC
>JAMCQY010000221.1 GCA_023381945.1 Deltaproteobacteria bacterium | reverse complement strand
ATAGCGATTGCCAAAAATAATTTCTTGTAGGGGCGCACCCGCGTGTGCGCCCTCCTGCGGGCGGACACATGGGTCCGCCCCTACAATCCATCGGGTTATCGGAAAAAACTTTTGGCAAACGCTATAGTGGTCCAGGCGTCTCGCCTCTGTGCGAATTAAAGCCGGTGGCGAGACGTCCGCCCCACCGGCTTTCATGGGGCAGGATTCGCCAGCCGCACGACCCGAAAGCCGATGTAGCCGTCGGCGTATTGAGGTGGGGCTGACTGGCGGGCGGAGCAGCGCAGGTCCCGGGCCTGGGAGAACCAGGAGCCGCCTTTCAGCAGGCGCAAAGGGCCGGGTTTGAAGGGGCCGGAGGCGGCGGGCTTATATTGATCAAGAGTCCATTCCGAGACGTTGCCGGCCATATCGAACAGGCTAAAACCATTGGGAGGGAAGGAGCCCACCGGGGCCGTGAAGAGGTAACCATCTTTGGCGGTGCGGTCATGGCGCAAATTGGCCCGGAAGACGCCGCCGGTGTCCGGGGCCTCGTCTCCCCAGGGGTAAAGCTTGCCGGTGAGGCCGCCCCGGGCCGCGGCCTCCCACTGCGCCTCAGTAGGGAGATTGTGAGGCACGCCGGTCACTTTGGTGAGCCAGCGGCAGAAGGCCTTGGCGGCGTCCCAGGTGACCCCCACCACCGGCTGGTTGGGGGCGTTGAGGTTCTTGTCCTCCCAATAGAGCGGCGGCTGATGCCCGCTGGCCTTGAGAAACCGGGCGTATTGGGCGTTGGTGGTCTCTGTGACCGCGATGAAGAACTCGTCCACCCGCACCCGGTGCGGGGTGTCTTCATCGGCATAGCGCCCCGGTTCGCCGACCGCAGATCCCAGCAGATAGTAGCCGCCGGGGATGAGGCGGAACTTTAAACCCTGGGATTCGAGGGTTTCCTGAGAAAAGGCGGGAGCAGCACAGGCGGTAACCGTCAGCACCAGCGCAAGCAATATTCTCCTCAAGGTTTTCAGTTTTCGGCTGTGGGGCATAGTGTCTATCTTTAATAACTGAAAACTGCGAACTGAAAACTGCAAACTCACAGGATCGGCACCGCCCGCTGACAGGCCGTGAAATATAATGCCAGCTTAATCTCCTCCGGTGTCAGCCCTTTGGCCTTGGCGGCCATCTCCCGGTAGGCCAGGAGTTGCGGAGCATATTTGGCCGTTTCTTGCTGAATAAACTCTTCCCAGTCCTGGCCGTTGCCGGGCCGGGAGGTCTTGTAATCCAGAATCCACCAGCTCTTGCCGTCAAAGGACAAAAGGTCGATCTTGCCCCGCCGCAGGATTCCGGGCGCGGCCAGGTCCTCCAAAAGCCACTCGCTCACCCCCCGGGCCTGCCGGGGATCAAGCAAGGCCGCCAGCCAGGGGTCCCGGCGGCAAGCCTCCAGCTCTGCCAGCAGTTCCGGGGCCAGGGCCGCGGCTTTATCCACGTCCAGGCCCGCCTGCCGCAGGGCCGCGGCCAGGCCCGCCGTGCTTGGCAACTCCCGCCCCTGAGCGAGGGTCTCCAGACCCCGATGGATGATCTCGCCTCGCAGCCGGGGAATTTCCGGGTCATCACAGGCCGTGGTCCCGCCCCTGAACTCGGCCTCCGCCAGTTGGGAGGGAAAGGTGATCTGGTACGCGGCTGCCTCTGGAACAAAGGGCAGCGGCTCATCAATTACCTGGGGAATCCGCTCATGGGCAGGAAGGGCTGGCGCCTCAGCGATCACTTCCACTGTCAGTTCCGGCTTCGGCCAGACCACCTGAGTCCCCACCGTGGGCGGCTCAGCCTGATAATGCTCCAGCAGCCAGGCCAGCGGGCTTTCGGCGGGCACGGTTATCTCCCCCTTGCTGTTTGGTTTCAGCGCGGCGCTGAGCGTCAGTTGCTGCCGGGCCCGGGTTACCGCCACATAGAAGAGGCGCCGGGCCTCTTCCAAAATGCGGCGATCCTTCAGGTTCTTTAACAGCAGATACAGGGAGCTCTGTTTTTCCTGGACGTAGGGCCGGGCCAGGGCCAATCCCTGGAGCCGGCGGCCGGGAATTTCCTCCAACAGAAAAGGCGGAATTTTATCCTCACCCTGCAAGGGCTGCCAATCCAGAAAAGGCAGAAAAACCTTGGTGAATTCGAGCCCCTTGGCTCCATGCACCGTCAGGATTTCCACCTTTGATTCCTGGGCCTGGGGGTCCGGCGGCTGAAAGGCCTCCGGCAGAGTGAAGTCGGCCTGCGCGAAGGTGGATTCCGGCAGGCCGGATTCAACCTGAATCAGAAGCTCCAGATAGGCGCGGGCGCAGGCCACCCCCATGGCTCCTTCCCATCTGGCGAGCCCGGGCCAGCCCGCCGTCGCCTCGAGCCATTGGCCGATAATTGCCGACAGGGGTTGCCGTCCTACCTCAGCCGCGGCAGCCAGCAGATTTTCCACCAGGTTCGCTAAATCCCCCGGACAAGCCTCATTCCCGGCGAAGGCCAGCAGTTTTTCCGGCCATAACTCACCGGCAGTTTGAGCTACCTGAACCAGGACACTGAGCGGTTGGGGCGCCCAGGGACCCCGGAGCAGAGTAGCCCAGGCCAGCTCATCCTGGGGCCGGACCAGGGCCCTGGCCAAGTTATGGAGATGCCGCACCACCCGGCTATCTGTCAGTTTCAAGCCTTCCCTTACTTGTGGGGTCAGGCCGGCTGCGGCCAGGGCCTGTAGGTAGACCGGCAGGTGCCGGCGGGTGAACAACAGAATGCCGATGGTCTCCTGCCTTTGAAGGCCGGGCAGGGTCGCAGCCACCTGACAGGCCAGCCAGCGGGCCTCGGCCTCACGGGGCGAGATCTCTTCGCGGCCGGAAAACAGCGCCAGCCTGGGAACCGGCCCTTCCGGGGCCCCGGGCCGCGGGGCCGCTTTGTTGAAGCTCAAGCCCGGAACTTCGGCCAGGACGCTGGCAAAGACCTCGTTGGCCCAGCCAATCAGAGTCCGGGTGGCTCGAAAATTGGTGGTGAGGAGCAGGGATTCCAGAGGGAAGCGGCCCTCCTGACAGGGCAGACCCTGAGCCGATTGTGCGAACAGCTTGGGTTTGGCCTGGCGCCAGCCGTAAATCGACTGCTTTGGGTCGCCCACCACAGTCAGAGTGCGGCCGTAACCTTCCTGCCAGCCCGCCATGAGGCGGCAGAGCAACTCCATCTGGTTCTGGCTGGTATCCTGGAACTCATCCACCAGCAGGTGGCGTAGCCTCAGGTCCAGCCGCAGCAGGAGATCGCCGGGATTCTCCAGGCTGAGCAGCCGCAGGGTGGCCTGCTCCAAGGCGATGAAGTCCAGGGCCTGAAGCCTGGCGCAGAGTTTTTCGTAAATGCTCAGCGCCTCCCCCAGGAGGATTACCAGGTCCTGGAGGGCCTGGGCTTCTTCGGGATGAACCCCCACGGACTCCAAGTTCCGGCATTGCTTCAACCGGCGCACTACAGCTTCGGACATTTCCTGGATTAACCGGGCCCAATGATGTTTATTAAAATTGGCAGGGAATCCCAATTTTTCGCCAAACTGTTTACGGCGTTTGGCATCCTTGGTCAAAAGGACGGTGGAAATAACCTGCCAGGCGGGGAGGTCTTGCGGTGTGCAGCCCGGTATTTGCTGGGGCACAGGGTCTTCCAGAAAAATCCCGCCCAATTCTTGATAAAGGCGGGGCCATTCCCGGCCTAATTCGCAGGCTGCAAAGCCGCCCGCCAAGGCCTGCAGCACCGGGGCCAGCACCAGCCGGAAGCGCTCCGTAAGCAGCCGGTGATAAGCCTCCGGCTCCCGGCTATGGCGGGCCAGCTCCAGAAAATCTCCCAGGCTGTCCCGGCGGGCTAAAAGTGACCGCAGTTCCACGGCCAGCCGCGGCCAATCATTATTGAGGCGTACCAGGCGCCTGACCAGGGCGCCGCGGGCGGGGTCGCGCTCCGGCCGGGCTGCCAGAACGCCACGCAGCTCTTCCAGGGCCTCTTCCGCCAGACGGCGGGATTCGTCTTCCTCCAGGAGGCGAAAATCCAGGGGTATCCCGGCCTCCTGGGGGGCCAGCCGCAGGAGTTGGGCGCAAAGACTGTGGAAGGTCATGACCGGCAGCCGCTCGGCGGCCAAAAGCTCCTGGAGGTTGCCCGCCCGGCGGCCAAAGTGGGCCAAAACTTCCTGGGCCAAATCATGCAGGCGCACCTCCCAGGGCTGCTTCCCGGCGGTCTCCGGCCTGGCCGCCAGCAGTTCCATGACCCGGCTGCGCAGTTCCCCGGCCGCCTTGCGGGTGAAGGTCAAGGCCAGGAGTTCCTCCGGGGCCGAAACGTTGGCGAGCAGGGTGAGAAAACGGGCCAGCAGCACCGAGGTCTTGCCGGAGCCTGCCGGGGCTTCCAGGTGGAAGCTGGCCGCAGGATTCAGGGCGCGGACCCGGGCCTCTTGATCGTCAGGAAGATCGGTCATATTGAGAGAATTACCTCACGCAAAGGCGCAACTAAATCTAGCCCCGTAGGCACGTTCGAGAAACGTCCTTACAATCCATCTAATCCGACTCGCCATCGCCATCTTCCGGGCCGACCGCGGGAGCAAAGCCGCAGAGCAGGGCATAAGGGCAATACTGACAGGCTCCCAATTTTTTGCCCTCCGGCGCCGGAAAGGGTGAAGGGCGGTAATCCCCTGCCGATAAACGCCGCCCCAGTTCGGTCAGCCGCTCCACCAGGGCAGCGGCCACCCGGGGCCATTCCGGGGCGCGTTTGGCGAATTCCTCGTGTTTTAAGTGCTCCTTCCGGGGACTTTTGAGCCCGATGTAGCCGGCCCTGAGATTTTTATGAGTGGGAAAGGCCCCGGTCAGGCCGCGCTCCACCGCCAGCAGGTAGCAGGCCAGCTGCACTTCCTGTAATTCGTCGAAGACCTCCACCGCCTTGGGAACCTTGCCGCTTTTGTAGTCCCAGACAACGGCCTGGCGATTTTCCGGGTGAAAATCCAGGCGGTCCAGGCGGCCCTTCAGGGCGAAGGGCCAGCCTTCTTCCTTGAGGCCGGCGAATCCTGCCTCCATGAGCTGCCAGCGCCAGCCCTGCGCATGGCGCTGCTGCTCCAGGGCCAGCCATTCCCGCAGCAAACTGCGGCTATCAGCCGATTTTCCCAGCCAGCGATCCAATTCCGCCCGCCAGTGCAGGTCGTCCAGCAGGTCAGCCAGCACCTGGTGGGCCGTGGTCTGCAAGATCTCCTGAGCCCGGTCATGATCCCAGCCGTTTTCTTCAAGAAATTTATTGAATTCCCTGGTGAAATCGGCCAGAACTTTGTGCAGCCGGTCGCCCCGCTCCCGGGGGTCCAGGCCGGACTCGATCTCCGGCAGTTCTTTAAGCTTCAAGAGGAATTCCAACATAAAGCGGCAGGGGCAGCCCAGGGCCGTGGCCGCCTGGCTCAGGGAGTATTCCGGAGCCAGGGAAAGGGAGAGCGGGCCGTCGCCATAACCGCCAAAGGCAGGCCCGGTGACTGACGAAGCGGCCCGGATTGCCGGGCTGCGCAGCCAGGCACGGGGCGGCTGGTTCAAGACCGCCATTTCTTGCGGCTGCCACGGCCCCAGGTACAGGGGGCTGCCCACCCGTTCTTCGTCGTCGGCCACCTCCGGCCGGCTGAGGATCAGCTCCGGGGCCGCGCCCAACAGGGTATCGTAGAGGTCGCGGGAAAATTCATGCTGGCTCCGGTAAGTGCCTCCCAGGACAAGCCGGCGTTCGGCCGCGGTGAGCAGGGGCAGCGCCCGGGGCGGCGGCGGCAAGGCCCCGGAGTTCATCCCCAGGCAAAAGACTCGGGAGAAATCCAGGCCGCGCATCTCGAGCAGTCCCAAAACCTGCAGTCCTGCGTCCTGAACCCCCGGACCGGGCAACGGCAGGGGTTTCGCCCCCTGCTCCAGCCAGGCCAGCAATCCGCCGGCTTCCAGGGATTCGTTCCCTAAAGCGGCCTCGAGTTCCAGGAGCACAGCGCTGAGGCGGATCCAGGCGCTGCTTTCGGAGGCATCCCGCGGGCCGAATCCGAAGACTTGCCAGGCCTGTTCCAGGCGCTCACGCCACTGGCGGGGGCTGCCGGGAGTCTTGAGCGTCTCCCAAAGCCGGTGCAGCCGGGGCAGCAATTCCTTGCCTCGGGCCCCCGGGTTATGGGCGATGGCGTTCTGCAACCGGGTCCAACCCTGGCCGATGCGGCCCTCACGCCAGAGCCGGTCCCAGGGGGCCGTCTGCATGCTGCGTGTGCCGAGATCGGCATAGAAGGGGGACAACAGGAAGGACAGCAAATCTTCCCGGCGCTCCCCGGCCGCGACGAACCTCAGAGGCAGGACCGCGGCCAAAAAAAGCGGCGTTTCCGCGAGTTTCGGCCCCTGGGAAAAGTTGTAGGCCCAGCCATTCTCCGCCTGCGCCGGCCCCAGCAATTCAGCCAGGACCCTTTGCAGGAGGGGGCCGTAATGCTCCATATCGGGGGAGGTCACTGCCAGCATGTGCAGGGGGAATCCCTCCGAGGCGGCCGATTCCACTAACCGGGCCGCCACCCAGGCCACTTCCTGATTCAGGTCGGGCAGGACCATGGCGGCGGTTACCGCCTGAGAATCGCCCTTCACCTGGAGCTGCAGCACCCGGGTGCTCCGGGCGCATGCTTCCAGAAAGGCCGCTTCCGCCGGGGCCGAGCTCTCCAGGCCCGCCACCAGGAGCCGCCCGGGCAGATTAAGTTTGCTGCTATGCAAACGCTCTAACAGGTAGGCAGGCAGTTCGCCCGGCGCCAGCCAGCCGCCCTCCGTCAGCAGCCGCCTATAAATTTGAAAAACCTGGTTGCGCCAGGTAATAAGGAGTGAAGATTCACCGGGAATGGCAGGCACGGAGGCCTGACCCGCCCGGAGTAAAGAATGGCGGCAGAGGATACTGTAGGCATCGTCTAAGGCCTGGGCATAGTCGAGGCCGGCGGCGGCGCCAGGCAATTCCGGGGCGGCCTGCATAGCCCGCAGCATTAGTGACCATCTATGCAAATCAGGTGCAATCGCCACTTCAGGCCAGAGGGAAGTGAAGAGATCCTGCAGCCAGCCCTGGAAGGTTTTGATGGCGAGCGGCTCCCAGGCGGCGCGGCCGGCCTGCAGTTGGGCCTGGCGCTGGCGCAGCCGGAGCTGTTGCGCCAGCCTTTGGTGCGGCACGATTACCAGGGCGCCGAGGCCGGCCTCCTGGAGGATAAAATCCTGCAAGGCCGCACTGGTGCTGAAAAAACGGGGGCTAATCAACCCAATCCATCCCTAATCTGGAGTCACTTTGATAATGATGTGGGCCGCAACGGTAAGTCAAGGAATAAAAGGGCGGCAAAAAATTGCCTGCGGTCACCATCGCCACCTTGTTTGCAACCCCAGGCTGACTTGAAAAATTATTCTCGAAAATGGTTTTCCTGCTAATCCTTGTGTTCCTTGGAGGAAGAATTCAAAATCTCCCGGAGTTCCTCACCCTCCAAGACTTCTTTTTCCAGGAGAATCTTGGCCGCTTTCTCCAGTATAGGCCGCTGGGATTCCAGCACCTCTTTGGCGCGCTCGTGGGCCCGGTTTATCAGGTCCGCCACCTCCCGGTCAATCTCCTGGGCCGTGGCTTCGCTATAATCCTTGGTGCTCTGCGGCATGATATTCTCGATAAACATGGGACGGCGCTCCCGCTCGAAGGTCAAGGGACCCAACTTTTCGCTCATGCCGTACTCCCGGATCATGGAGCGGGCGACATCTGTGGCCCGGTAGAGGTCGTTCTGGGCCCCGGTGGAAATCTCCTGGAAAATCAATTCTTCCGCCACCCGGCCCCCCATCATCACGGCCATGCGATCTTCCAATTCCGTCTTGGTCATCAAATACCGGTCCTCGGTGGGCAACTGCATGGTGTAGCCCAGGGCGCCGATGCCCCGGGGGATGATGGAGACCCGGTGCACCTTATCGGTAGTGGGCAGGGCTTCAGCCACCAGGGCGTGGCCGGTCTCATGATAGGCGACGATTTCTTTCTCCCGGGGATTCATGACCCGGTTGCGCTTTTCCAGGCCGGCCACCACCCGGTCGATGGCCTCCTCAAAATCGTCCATCTCCACCGAGGTTTTGTTCTTCCGGGCCGCCAGCAAAGCCGCCTCGTTGACGATGTTGGCCAGGTCGGAGCCCACCATGCCGGGGGTGCGGGCCGCCAGTTTGTTGAGGTCGACCTCGGGGGAGAGTTTGATCTGTTCGGAATGGATGCGGAGGATATCCTCCCGGCCTTTGAGAGAAGGCCGGTCCACCAGGATGTGGCGGTCAAAGCGGCCCGGGCGGATCAGGGCCGGATCGAGGATCTCCGGCCGGTTAGTGGCCGCCATGATGATCACGCCTTTACGGGTGTCAAAGCCGTCCATCTCGGAGAGCAACTGGTTCAAGGTGTTTTCCCGCTCTTCCGGACCGGCCATGGGACTGAGCCCGCGGGCTTTGCCGATTGCGTCCAGCTCATCAATGAAAATAATACAGGGAGCCTTTTCCTGGGCGGTGGCAAACAGGTCCCGGACCCGGGCCGCGCCCACGCCCACGAACATTTCCACGAAGTCAGAGCCGGTGAGGCTCATAAACGGCACCCCGGCCTCGCCGGCCACGGCCCGGGCCAGCAGGGTCTTGCCGGTCCCCGGCGGGCCCACCAGCAGCACTCCTTTGGGAATTTTTCCCCCCAGCACCTGGAACTTGGCCGGATTTTTTAAAAATTCGATGATCTCTTTAAGTTCGTCGGTAGCCTCTTCCACCCCGGCCACATCCTGAAAAGTGACCTTGGTTTCATCCTGCATGTAGACCTTGGCCTTGCTCTTGCCCACGGTCATCAGACCGCCGGTCCCCGCGCCGATTCTCCGGAAAAAGTAGACCCAGATGGCCACCAGCAACACCATCGGCAGGATCCAGGAAATCATCGTATTGAAGAGGGTCTTCTCCGGGGTGGCCTTGTACCTGATCCCCTCCTTATCCAAATTTTTTACCAGATCCTTGTCCTCCATCCGCACTGTGGTGAAGAAGGGAGGCTTCTTTTCCGGCTGTTGTTGGGCAATCTTTTTAGCCAGGTCCGGGTCTTTGCGCAGTTTGGCCAACTCTTCAATGCCGTTTGGCAGGAGCTTGCCGTGGATATTTTCCGGCTCGACGGTCAGGTCATTAATGCCTTTGTTTTCCACGAGACGGCGAAATTCGCTATAGGTGATCTCGGCTCGCTGGCTGGCGGTGCTGTAGAATTGAAAAATAAGCAAAACCAGAAGCAGGGCCAGCACGTACCAGACAAGATAGCGGCCCTGGGGGCTGGCTTTGGGTTCATCGGCCATGACTACCTCGGAAGGGCTGATTTGCCAAACTTTTCAGGCTGCATAATAATATAATGATTAACCGAACCTTGGCAACCGTCCATCTTTATGCAACTGCTTACCCTCAGGAGGAAAAATGAGCGTTATTCTGGCCAGGTATTCGATAATGTCGATCATGCTTTGGATTGGGCTAACTGGTTTCGGGCAGGCCGGCGAGCCGCCCGCCATTGCGACTCCCTCCATTTCGGTGGAAGCCGAGGGCAAGGTCATGGCCATTCCAGACCAGGCCCTGTTGACCGTGGAAGTGGAAACCCGCGCCTCTCAGGCCGACGCCGCGACCAAGGAAAATGCCGGACGCAGCGACGCCCTCCTCAAGGCTTTGAAGCAGGCCCTGGGGCCTGACGATCAGGTGAAGACCCTGGGCTTCCGCCTCAACCCGGTCTATGCCGCCAAAAACAGGACCAACCCGCCGGAGGTCAAAGGCTATGAGGCCTTACACCGCTTCCAGGTCAGGGTAAAGGGGCCAGAGCGTTTGGGGGCCATCATCGACCTGGCCCTGAAAAACGGCGCCTCCGGGGTCAACGGACCATTTTGGGAACACTCCCGCCTGGAAGAATTACAGCGGGCGGCAGCAGTGGCGGCCCTGGAGAAAGCCCGCAAGATGGCGGAGGCCCTGGCCCAGGCGCAAGGACTGAAGATCACCGGGGTGGAGAAAATCTCCACCGGCATCCTTTTCCGGCCCCTGCGCGGCGCTGCGGAGGGTAAGGCTTTCACTGCCGCCCCGACCACTCCTATAGAGGTGGGCGAAGAGGAGATCAGGGCCAGCGTCCAGGCGGTCTTCCAGGTGCAGCCCAGTAAGCAGTGAGCAGCAAAAATCGGAACGCAGGTGGATTCAGAATGCGGCGTTTGCGATGGCGGCGCTTTACAATCGGCTCTGGCCGGTTATAATAATATTACATCGTTTGGGAGGAATTCCGTGGAAGATCTGAAAAAAGCCGTAGAACAAGCCCTGACCAAGATCCGCCCCATGCTGCAACGGGACGGCGGTGATATCGAACTCGTCGAGGTGACCGACGGCATTGTCAAAGTGCGCCTCACCGGAGCCTGCAAAGGCTGTCCCATGTCCCAGATGACCCTGAAGCAGGGAGTGGAAAAGCTTCTGATGAAGGAAGTCCCGGGACTCAAACAGGTCCAGGCTGTCTAGGATATCATGTTGCCGGGGCGATTCTAATGTCGCCCTGATAGGTTGCAAGGTGCCGCAGGAGATTGGTCTGGCGTTCTAACCGGATCAATCCGGCGCAATTATGCTTGACATCAAGCCTTCAGCCGACATAATAACAAGGCACGTGGGGATGTAGCTCAGCCGGAAGAGCGCCTGCTTCGCATGCAGGAGGTCAGGGGTTCAAGTCCCCTCATCTCCACCATAATCAGGAAGGATTACGAGAGGTTGACAATCTCAAGTTGTTGGCCTTTTTTGCTTTTCAGGGCAATGTTTACCATTTCTTTACCAGTAGGTAAATTGGCTCCTGAGCCATCCCAACCGCACTTTTTCCCGCCACGAGCCGATGTAAGTCACTCAGGGATATGATTTTGAGGGTCATGAAAAGATCATCGATTTCCACCTCAAGACCAGCCTGGCCATGTGGATTTTACCAGAGGGCGTGACTAGATTAAAGTGGACAACCACTAATGAATTCGGAGACGCGGTCAGACGATGTCTTTCTATGAGGTGGTCATTATTGGAGCCGGACCGGCAGGCCTGTTTGCTGCCCTAAGACTTGCGGATTCTGGGGTAGGGCGGGTCTTGCTGGTGGAACAGGGGCCAGCCCTGGAGGAGCGTCGCCGGGATCAGCCCGGCGGTCTCTTGTGTGGTTGGGGCGGGGCGGGAGCCTTCAGCGACGGCAAACTAATCCTCTCCCCGGAAGTGGGCGGTTTTTTAAACGAACTGCTGCCTCTGGAAGACTTGACCACCTTAATCCGGGAGGTCGACGGCATCTATCAACAATTCGGGGCGCCGGCCGAACTCTATGGCGGCGACCCGGATACCCTGGAACTTCTCAAGACTAAGGCCCGTCATGGCGGGATGATTTTCATTCCCACTCTTTTACGCCACATCGGCACGGAAAATTGCCAAAAAATTCTTCAGCGTCTCAGAGAGCATTTGGCTGGCCGCTTGGAGATCCGCACCCAATGCCGGGCCCGGCGCATCCTGGCAAAGGATGACACGGTGAGCGGGGTAGCCTTGGATAATGGCGAGCAGGTGGAAGCACGTTTTGTGATCGCGGCTCCTGGCCGGGCTGGTGCAGCCTGGATTCGGGAAGAAGCCCGCCGCCTGGCCATTCCCTCCGTACCCAGCCCCGTGGATATCGGGGTGCGGGTCGAAGTCCCGGCCCCGGTGCTGGCTCCGCTGACCGAGGCGGCCTACGAAGCCAAATTAGTTTACTACTCCCGCACCTTCGATGACAAGGTGCGCACCTTCTGCATGAACCCTAACGGCGAGGTGGTTCTCGAAGACCTGGAAGGGTTGGTCACAGTCAATGGCCACAGCTACGCCTCCCGGAAAACCGAAAACAGCAATTTCGCCATCCTGGTGAGTTCAACCTTTACCCAGCCCTTCGATGATCCCATTAGCTACGGCCAATATATCGCCCGTCTGGCCAATCTGTTGGGCAAGGGAGCCTTGGTGCAGAGACTGGGCGACCTTCAGGTCGGACGCCGCACCACTGCCGCCCGCCTGGAACGCTGTCTTACCCGGCCCACCCTCAAAAGTGCCACCCCCGGGGATTTAAGCTTCGTCCTGCCCTACCGTTACCTGAAGGATATTCTGGAAATGCTGGAGGCTATGGAGACTCTGGCGCCAGGGATCAACAGCCTCCACACCTTGCTCTACGGCGTGGAAGTGAAGTTTTACTCCAACCGCCTGAAGCTGAGCCTGGAACTGGAGACCCCCCTCTGCAATCTGTATATCGTCGGGGACGGCGCCGGGATCACCCGGGGCTTAGTGCAAGCCTCAGCCAGCGGCCTGGTTGCCGCCCGCGCCATAATCTGTGGCAGGTGAGAAGACAAAGGAGATAAAAAAGGCTAACGGTTAGGACCCAAGAAAACCACTAGAACCCGTTCCAGAGCCCGCGGGCCCCAGTAAACCATGTCAGGCGCCCATAAAGGAACGGAAGACCGCCCGGAGATCAATGGGCAATTTTTAGCCAGCCCCCCAAGAGAGGTGGATATTTTTTTTACACCTGCGGCCGCCCCGGCTGGCAGGTTCCCCGAAAGTCTCTGGAATATTCAGCCGGGGGTATGAAGATAGGATTTTTTTTTCGGGCACTGGCGACCTCCTTGGGGGAATGCCTGTCTGGAGCTTAAGACTGTCGGCAGCCGACCGGGGAGGCCGACCTCATGGCCGGGTCCATGGCGGTTCTTCGCCCGGGCTCGACACGGGGCAATTGGGGCCTCTATACAAAATTGTTTTTAAATAAATAATTTGATATATGAAAGTTTCATGACTGGGAGTATTGGCCGAATAACCCGGCCGCCTATCGCGCCTTGTTACATCTGCGGCCCCCCGGCTGGCAGGTTCTCTGAAAATTTGTGGAATATTCAACGAGTGGATTGAGGAAAACTAATGGCATGAAGATTGCTGTGATGTATGGTTTGGAATGATAATCCGATCCCCAAGAGCCTCTTGCAAAATCCACTTAGAGAACGAAGAATCTTCTTAATTGCCGGATAATTCACTGGTGGCACAGGCTTTCTAGCCTGTGCAAGCGCAGGCTGAAGCCGGTAGTGTAAAACCATTTGTGTGAATTTCTAAGGATATAAAAAAAGGCGTATCTCCGCTAAACTGGGTGGTGCCGAAACCGATCCCGAAAGGAGACACGCCGTGAATCTGGAAGTCAATGTAC